>JBDSPG010000171.1:0-25603 GCA_039912685.1 Longimicrobiales bacterium
AGCAGCTTCGCATAGGATCCGTCTGCGCGCGCGAGCGCGAGTTCTGCGAGAAGACGACCGATGCGATAGTAGCGTGTTGAAAAGCCGCGACGACACGCCGCCTGGCCGAGGGCACAGGCGAGGTAGGTCTTGCCGACTCCCGTCGGGCCGACGACCAGCACGACCTGATGCTGCCGGATCCATTCGCAGGTGGCCAGGCGCATCAGCACGGAGCGGTCGAGACCGCGTGCCGCGCGAAAGTTGATGTCTTCGACAGACGCATCTTCCCGCAGTTTTGCGTCCCGCAGCAGCCGTTGCAGACGATGGTTGTCGCGCCACGTGACCTCGCGTTCCACCAGGAAGCCGATCCGATCTTCGAAAGAGAGGTCCGTGACAGCCGAGCTGATGAGCTGTTCTTCCAGCGCCGCTGCCATGCCGCGGAGCCGGAGTGCGTGCAGATGTTCGAGTGTATTGTGCAGAAGCATGATTGATCTTTCAGTTTCAGGATTGATAGTATTCGGCGCCGCGCACGTTTTCATGTTCGAGCGGCAGCGCTAGAGGTTCCGGATCTGCGAGCGGCACGCGATCCAAGCCGTGCTCGAGAATTGATTTCACGGAGCGGTAGCTGTGCGCACCACTGCGCAGCGCGCGAAAGCACGCAGCCTCGAGTCGCTCCGGTGTATAGCGTTTTCCAAGTCGCATGAGACCGAGACATGCGCGGGACCCCTGCTCCGGGTGCGGCCGCATGTCCAGGATTCGTTGCACGAGCGCACCGGTGGACACACCCGCCTCTTCGCCCCAGCGGATGAGGCGTGAAGGACTCCACTCCACGTGCTTCTGATGCGATTTCGGGCGGTGGTGCGCGAGTGTACTGTACCCGCCGATCTTTACAGTGCGGACATGGACCGCGACACGCTTGCCGGCATGCAGGAGTTCGATGGTCGCGGCGTCGATGCGTACATCGACTTCTTCACGCACCAGCGTGTACGGCACGCTGTAGTAGTGCCGCTGCACTTCGACGTGATAGTCGATATTGACTCTCGCCTTGCGCCATTCCGCAAATGCGTAGGGCACGGCGGGCAGGAGCAGCAGGGCCGGCTTGTCGATGGCGTCGAAGAGGGTGCGTCGATTTCCTTCCAGCTTCTGAAACGGACGCTCGTTCAGCTGCGTAAGGAGCCGCGCGATTTCGGCATTGAGTTCTGCCAGACTGAAGAATGTGTGATTGCGAAGCGGCGCCAGGATCCACCGCTCTACGATCTGTACACTCGTCTCGACCTTCGCCTTGTCACGCGGTTTCGCGACGCGTGCCGGGATGACGGTGGTGTCGTAGTGCCGTGCCAGTTCCAGATACGTTCGATTTATGTCGGGCTCGTAGTGGCAGGCCTGACGCACGCCCGATTTCAGATTGTCCGGTACGGTCACGCGGGGCACGCCACCGAAGAAGGCATACATGCGCACGTGCGATCCGATCCAGTCCGGCAGCGACTGGCTCTCGGTCGCTTCCACGTACGTGAGATTGCTGGCGCCCAGGGTGCCGACAAAGATCTGCACCTGACGAATCTCGCCCGTTGCCGCATCGACAATCGGCATCGTCTGACCCGCGTAATCGACAAAGGCCTTCTCGCCGCCCTTGTGCTCCTGGCGGAGCACCACGTCGGCCGACCCCTGCCATTCCCGAAATCGGCTGACGAACTGCGTATACTGGTACCCGTCCGGATGCGCCCCCTTGTACTCGATCCACAGCAGCTGGAGCGTGACTCCCTTCCGCTTCAGCTCCCGCGCGGTCTCGCCCCAGTCGGGCAGCGGACGTGCCGCCCCGACCGGCGGTGCCGGCGGGAAAAGCCGCGCGACCAGCGCCACATCATCGAGCGCCTCCACGTCGGCCAGCGTGAGCCCCGCCTTCGCCACCCGGCTCAGGTAGCCTGCCGCTGTGTTCGGGCTGATGGAAAGACTATCGCCGATCTGCCAATTTTTCAGACCGTTCGAGGCCGCTCGAACGACTTCTCGTATTTTGCGCACGGACAACCTTTCTGCCGCCATCCCCCACCTCGCTGATAAAGTCACGAGGAAGGGACAGGCCCAGGGATCAGGTGTCCAGCGACGCTGCCAACCCACCCGTCAACCGGTCAGTTTCGACCGCAACGGGTAGTCAGATTGCCCCGAAATGGATTGTCAGATTCAGCCGAAATGGATTGTCAGATTGGAGCGAAACGGATTGTCACATTCAGCCGAAATGGATTGTCAGATTCAGCCGAAATACGCAGGCACCGCCGAGTCCGCGCCATTGGCATTAAATGCATACCGCGGTTGCAGGTTTTTGTACGGCAGTTCCTTGCAGCTCGCACTATTCATTATTTCCCTTTACTTAGGTGATGGTCATTGAGGCGCAGTGTCTTATGGTGTCGTCCGTTTTTACACATTGATACGGTAAGCTTCCCTAAAGGGTGGACACTCCTAAGTTAGACTTTCGCCAGCGCTCACGATGGAGTAGGAGCATGCGAAAGTCACGGTTCACGGAATCCCAGATTGTCGCGATCCTGAAGGAAGGCGAGTCGGGGTTGCCGATTGCCGAGCTGTTGCGAAAGCACGGTATCAGCAAAGCCACGTATTTCTTGTGGCGACGGAAGTACGGAGGTGCGACGGTGCAGGAGTTGGCCCGGCTCAAGGAACTCGAGACGGAGAACGCCAGGCTCAAGCGCATGTATGCCGATCTCGCGCTCGAGAATGCAGCGATCAAGGATGTGCTGTCCCGAAAACTATAGGCCCGTCCGCGAAACGGGCGGCAATCGCAATCCTGGTGGAAGACCACGGCCTCCATGTGAGGCGCGCCTGCCAGGCCGTGCGATTGTCGCGGACGGCGCACTACAAGCTGCCTCTGTCTCGTACAGAGCACGATGCACCCGTCATCACGGCGCTAGCAGGAGGTCGTGGACAAGCACACGCGTTGGGGCTTCTGGAAATGCTTCGACTCCTTGCGCCGCGAGGGGCGGGAGTGGAATCACAAGCGCGTCCATCGCGTCTATTGCGCGTTGCGATTGAATATTCCGCGCCGGACGCGACGCCGGATCCCGCGACGTGTGAAGCAGCCTTTCTTCGCGCCCAGTGGGCTGAACGAAACATGGGCGATGGACTTCATGCAGGACCGACTGCGCGATGGACGTCGGTTCCGGACGTTCAACGTGATCGACGAAGGAAACCGGGAAGGGCTTGCCATTGAAGTCAGCCCGTCCCTTCCGAGCGTGCGTGATTTCTGTGCTGGACGAGCTCATTGCGCAACACGGCAAGCCGGCCCGGATTCGGTGTCACAACGGGCCCGAATTTCGGTCTCTCGCATTCGAGCGCTGGGCGGAAGCAAAGAACATCGCCATCCTCCACATTCAGCCCGGGAAGCCGGTGCAGAATGCATTCATGGAGCGGTTCGACCGGAGCTTCCGAACCGAAATCCTGGACGCGTACCTGCAGGAGTACTTGAGCGACGTGCGCCACATTTCCACCGAGTGGCTTGCGGATTACAACCTGCGGCGGCCGCACGACATCCTCGGCCGCGTTCCGCCGCGCACATTCATGCCGAGGCACACCGCTGTCGAAGTCTAGCTATGCAGTGTCAACTTGACGGGGAAGCTTACCTGTCCATGGAGGCGGTTTCTAGGCTTGCGGGCCTTGATCCCGCAACCATCCGGAGGATCGAGTGCGAGGCGTCTCATACATCACTATCATCCCGTCAAGCACTGAATCGTGCACTTGGCGTCGAAACGGTATTGCGCATGAATACGTGCTGAAAACCCAGCAACGCGCTTACCCAGCCAGAAGAAGTTGGGGGGCAGCAAGAGCAGCAGGGCTTGCCGAAGCCCCTCTTTGCCGGCCCCCGCCAAGGGGCTGAATCATTGGGAGCACACCGATTGTGGACGTCCTAGATGCGCAGTGCTTCACATTCAGTGCTCATCACTATTTGATTGCTGCGACTAACTGTTCGATGCCGAATCGGCGCACCCGGGGATACGGTTCAGTTTCAGCGATTAATAATGAACGCCCATCTTTAGACGTTGAGCATGCCGGCACGTACCCGTCCTGCAGTTGAATCGATCTGACATATGAGCCTTTGGGCGTGAAGAAATCAACGAAGACGCCGTCTGATCGAATCTCTCGTTTGTCGCCAGGCAATAGTTCCAACGACGAATAGCAAATAGCCACATCGTCGTTATACAACGTTCCGATACCGTAGATCTGCGTTGGATGTATGAGGTCCTCTTCCGTCTTAAACGCGACAGCGTTTGGCATGAACTCTCGACCGTACTGCTTCCACTTGTGCGCTTCCGCAAACCACAATCCCGCCCGCATGTGACCAAGAAGAATAGTGCCATCTTGACCAGTAGCCAGGTAGAGCGCCGAACCGTCCGGACTAAATTTCTTGTCCTGGTCCGTCACGGCCAAGTGTTTCGCAATCAACTTACCGTCGATCGACAGCTCATGAAGATTCCATTGTAGCGCAGGCAGGGGAGTCGCAAAAACTCTGTCACCACGAACACGAATGTCTTTATATGACGCTGGCAGGGGGCCAATGGTCTTCTGGTATTTCCCGAGCGTATCAAAAACACTGATTCGCGCTAATGCGTGGTCATAAACGTACACGAAGCCGCTCGAAACATTGAGCGAAATTGGAACCTTAAACTCGCCAGGCGCTGAACCATAGCCACCGAGAATGTTTCGCTTCAATTTGCCGTCCGGACCGAACACGGCGACCTTCTTGTACTCAGAATCAAGCACGTAGACATTCCCATTTTCATCGTCTTCAACGTCGCTTATATGGGCCAGCATGCCGCCGCCGTAGTTGGCCTTTGATGTGTCCTTTGTTGCGCTATCGCCATAGAGTTGAATGATGGGCGGCACCGGATCAATTGTCCGAGCAGCAACGCGATCACCATCTTCCTTCGAGCATGCGCTGCACGCCATGACAATCGGGATGAGCAGAAGGGTGTTGCGATTCATGATCCACTCCCATTTGTCGGCACGTTTTTGGTGAACGCCTCTAGCTGGGCGGTCGCATCCTGTCCATCAGCACGAAAGGTGATTCGCGATCCTTCTACTACAAGAATGGTGGGGCTGCTTTCCGAGGCCAAGAGTTCACGGAATGAGGAGTCACATAAATAAACCCGACCTTTCACTCCCGAAAAGCGTTTGAACTCGTCCACTGCCTTCCATTCAGCCGTATAGGCAACCGGAACCAGCACGGCGTTTGAACGGTCCGCCGCCTGGATCCATTTCTGTGCCTCACCGACGCATTGACTGCAGCCGATCGAGAAAACCACGACTAGCGAACGGCCTGCGGCCGCAGCGATTGAGCGAATATCCTCGGGCTGTGTTGGTGCACTAAACACAGTCCCAGCTGGCAAGGTTTGGCCGACGGAAGCAACGCGCTCACGTTCTGCGCCGTGCCTCCGCCCGCCAATGGCCGCCGTTGCAATGCCAGCGCAGCACGCGAGCGCAATCGTCAAAGCCCACATCACATGTGTTCGTCGGTTCATTGCGGCCTCCTCCGAGTGCTCTGGCATTGCATGATGGCCGTCCTAGATTACGGAGCAGTAATGGCAGTCTCGGAGAGGGTTGCCATCACCGTTCGGGCACAGCTCGTCGCGACACGACTTCTTCACACAGTTAACGCTCGGACCGCACCCATCCGGGACGGAGTTGCAGTCATTGTTGACGCCGCAGGGAACGCCGTCCGCGGCATACAAACTATTGCCTCCGACCGCTCCTGCGCCGAAGCTGATGGCCACCGCAAGCAGCAGCAGCAGCTTGCGCATCCTGGTCCTATTCATTCCCGCCGTTCTTATCATTTGCCTGTCCTTTCGATGTTGGAAGGGTTGTAGATCAGCCGCCTTCACTGGCCGCGCAATAGTGGCAGTGATCGAGGGGATTGTTGCTCGGGTGCGGGCACAGCTGGTCCACGCAGTTCTTTCTGACGCAGTTCACCCCAACACCGCAACCATCCGGCACAGAGTTGCAGTCGTCATTCACGCCGCATGGTGTGGGCTGATCAGTGGCATACAAACTCCCGACACCGAATGCCCCGACACCGAAGCTCGAGCATGCCATGAGCACGATGAATAGTGCACGAAACACTTGCCTTCTGCGCATTTATTCCTCCTCCTGGGATTGTGGTGCCACGCCGCGGTAAGCGGATGTGGGTGAACGACGCTTCACGGTAAGGCAAAAGCGACCCGCCGTATTGGCCTAAAACGCCGTGTGGCGGGACTTCGCGACAAAGGCCCACACCACCCAGACACGCCTAACCCCTGCCGGCAGACAACTCAACCGCCAGGCTGGCAGTAGTGGCAGCGAGCTTCCGGACTTGTGTTTGGATATGGGCAGAGTTCATCCCGACAGCTCTTGTTGACGCAATTGCCCCCGACGCCGCACCCCTCCGACTCATGGTGGCAATCGGACGATTCACCGCATGCGGTTTCGCTGGTTCCGTATAGTTGTGAGCTACCGATTAAGGCCCCGGCACCAAATGCCGAAATTGTGCTTAGTGTAAGCAGCCATTTCTGTGTCCGTCGCATACAACCTCCCTTGCGGAGCTTATTGGTGATTTCGACTACCTAAGTACGGTCCAGGATCCTACCCATCGCGTCAGAAGCGGCTCCCAGCCGAGAGCGCTCCTCGCACCGGTCGGCGTTACCTTGAAAAACCGCTTGAAGGCGCGGCACATTCCTGCCTGATCTCCATATCCACACTCCATAGCAACGCGTGCGAGCCCCCAGTGTGGATTTCGCTGAAGCGCCATCGCGCAGGCCAGTGCATGGACGGCCGCTTTCCATTCTCGAGAGGTCGGTGTATGGGTCTTCTTTCGCGGCCGCGATTCTGAGGTCTTACCTGAATGGAGTGCTTCGCGCAAGCTTATGTGTCCGCAGCCATTAATACTAAGAATGTCTCCGAAGCGAGTGGCTTGATGCGCCAATTCGGGATAACCGACCAGGGACAACCACTCGCCGATATCCTCTCCGAGGTTACGAGGCGTTGTAATATCCGATCTAATGCATTCGCCGGGCGGACTGCGGCCGTCCCAGATAGCGCGAATTCGCATCCTATCTGCCCGTCTAATGAACGCAATGCATGTACTTGCCTCGTTCGGCACTACCTGCATTACCGCGGGTGCGTACGGATGTCGGCGTCGCATCAAGTGAACTGACGATTCGAACTCGCTGATCTCATCATGTCGTTCGGGGGTAACGATGATGATGGAGCAACTCGGCAGACCGCCGGAAAAGTCCCATTCCAATAAGTCAGTTTGCCCATAGGGTGGCCTAAGCCACATTGTCTTCATGTCTGAGCGCTATCTGCGGCATCGAGTGCAAACACTTTCATCTCATTTGTTCGATGTGGTCAGCAATTTGTCCATACTCCAAGGGCCCGCCTTTCTCGACACCAGCGATTCGGCCACGCCGCTCCACAAAGAAGGTCCACGGAACGCTGCTGATGGAGAGTGCTTTCGTGAAACGATCATTCGCGAAGACGGTTATGCCGGTTGTTGGCGCACGTTGAGCAAGAAATCGCCGAACTGAAGCTGGCTCGTCATGGTATACCATACCAACGAACAGAACGTCCGGGTACGTGGCTTCCGCCCGTCTAAGCGCGTCATATTCCGCGATACATGGACCGCACCAAGTTGCCCAGACATTGACCACCACTCGTCGGCCCGAGAATTCGAGTTCTGTGGAATCGTCGCTGACGATAGCGGAGCCCGACTGGCGAGTTGAGTTGTCGAAAATAGGCAATCGAACCATCGGCATCGCACGGCCGACATATCCGCCAGTGGGGTGAGCATTTCTGCGGACATGGAGTTTCGAGCTAGCAATCCCTAACCCCAACGAGACGGCAACGACTGTCGTGACAATTCGCGCATTCATGTCCGTCCGATCCCATTCTAGTGAGGGGGCTCACACTTCGTTGTAGACCATTCAACACAGTTTTTTGTGAATTAGACCGCATTTGCAATGGATTCGCCCACATTGCTCTTGATGCACAGATGGGATGATTCCACGCTTGACTTCGAACGGAGTGATGCAGGTGGCCGACATGTGTCGGTGCGCCTGTCGTCCCGATTGAGACTTCGTGGACGCATGCCCCGCGCACCATCGTTTTTCACGCCTACCGCGTGCGATTCGACCGCCCTTGGTCCTCTTCGCAGTCACAGAATCCGAGCTGTACAGGAATTAAGAAAACGGCGTGTGACGTGACCCCCGAAGCTGCTCCAATCATAATCTGACAATCGGCGACGTAATGGCGATGCGGTCTGCATCCCCAGGTCGAACGATCTCTGCGTACTCGGTCGGGGTGAGATCGTTTAGCGAGCTGTGCGGCCGTTCTTCGTTGTACTCTCTTCGCCAGGTTTCGATGGTTACTCTAGCACGATCGAGAGAGACGAACCAGTGCGCATTCAGACAGTCATCTCGAAACGTGCCGTTGAAGCTTTCGACAAAGCAGTTCTGCACCGGCTTGCCCGGCTCGATGTAGTCGAGGCGCACATCGCGGGCGTAGGCCCAACCGTCGAAGGCACGGCTGGTGAATTCCGATCCGTTATCCGTGATCATCACAGCGGGCAGTCCGCGCGTGATACGAAGCCGTTCGAGTACCTCGATGACTCTCGCGGACGGGAGCGAGTGAGACACCTCAATTGCAAGACACTCGCGGCTGTATTCGTCGATGATGTTCAAGCAGCGAAACGCCCGGCCATTGGAAAGCGTGTCGCGCACAAAGTCCATGCTCCAACGCTGATTGATCCCGGTCAGTTCGTTGCGAACGACTCTCGGCATCTGCATCCGTTTGCGCTTGCCGCGACGCCGGACAGCGAGCCCGGCTGCGCGATACAAGCGCTGCACACGCTTCCGATTCACGCGCCAGCCTTCTCGACGCAGCACGCGGTGAATGAAGCGGTATCCCCATCGCGGTTTGAGTCCGGCCCAGTGCTGAATACGTTCGCACAGCGCCTCCTGAGGGTCACGCGTGCTTTCGTATCGCATCGAGGACCGGGAGAAGCCCGTGTACCTCACGGCGTTCTTCCGAGAACCGACTCTTCCTCATGACTCCTCCGTGCGTTCAGTGCGCCGGGAAGTCAGATTATAACTGGATCAGGTTCCGGGGGTCACGTCACGTGCTGAGAAGCTGCCCGCTTGTGTAAACGGCATGGACCCGGGGGCTAACGGCATTTGCAGCCGTCTTCCTGCAGCCTTGCCCAGTTGCAGGTGCCCCCGAAGCTCGGCCCGTGCAACGCCGACGCATTCCCGTATATAGGCCCATATGTGGTGCAGCTGCTTGAGTGTCGGCACACCTGAGACAATACCGTTCTTACCACGAATGTCGGAGTCACTGCAATGACCGATGGTAAGCGGTTGAACCTCCCCCGGTTCGTCCGGCGCAACCCTAGTATGTGGGCACCGCCGAGTCCGCGCCATTGGCATTAAATGCATACCGCGGTTGCAGGTTTTTGTACGGCAGTTCCTTGCTGCTCGCACTATTGCCATTAATTCCCTTTGCTTAGGTGATGGTCATTGGGGCGCAGTGTCTTATGGTGTCGTCCGTTTTACACATTGATACTAGCAGGTTTGCGCACGTGGTTAATGTCTAGACAATAATGAGACATGCGCGGCTCCTCATGTTTGATGCAACCAATCATGAGGAGGTGTTATGCGTAAGCTTGTTGGATGTGCATTGTACTTGCAGGTCTTGTTCGTAGCGGCATCGACCGTTGCTGCGACGGGGGCAACGGTGACGCTGGCGCCGTTCAATTCAGTGGCGACGGCTGCAGCGGTAGGAAATGGACCGTGCATCTACATCAACGGTCAATGGGTGTGCCTATAGCGAGGACTGTGCTTAGTAGCGACCTCTTTCGGACTGAAGTGCGAGCCGGCGAGCGATTGCGGCCGCTCTGCCTGGTCTCGTGCTAACAGCGTTGACCGGTTCGCCGATTGCCGATTTGGCGATCAATAGGAAATCGACAAATTCTGGATCACCCGTTGCTTCGGACTGCAGAAGGTCTAGTGCGCTTCGGGCGTCTGCTAATGTCGACGACCCTTCGCGCACGCCGACGGCCACAGCGATCGCGCGGAGTCGTAGTCGCTCTTGATCCTGCATGAGCGGCGGGTCGAGTGTTGTGTGTCGAATAATGAGATTTGCGGCTTTGGACGCTGATGGCTCTATGTCGCCTGAAGCCATGAGGAGTAACTCGCAATACGCAGCTTGCCAGTGACCGCTATCCCTTTTTTGTATCTCTGTGCATGACTCGATGGCTTGACGTGTCTCTTCGATGTTGAACGCTGCGAGAAAGCGCCGAAGTTCAAGGCTGGATCGCGCCTCCTCTGGAGCCAACTCCCGAGCGCGAGCGGCGGCCACCAGCGCGCCGCGATCATCACCTCTCTCGAACAGGACCGCGCTATATAGTGCCCAGGCGCTCGGGGATGCCGAGCTCTTGGTGATCGCGCTCCTCAGCAATGCTGCCGCTGAGTCCATATGCGCACGAGCTGACCCGGGGTCTAGTCTCGCTGCATCAGCGTGGAGATTGCCGACTGCTTCATCTTCTTCAGCGCTGTGTGACGGAGATTGGAGCAGCTGCTTCGTGTTGGAAATCGAGAGGGCGTCGTCGATAATGACCTTCGCACTGTCTCTATCTCCTGAGGCGAGCGCGGCCCAAGCCCAGCGATGAGCATTCGCCGCTCGCATGGACGCTGCGAGCCTCCAGTTGGGATATCTAGTGACCACACGTGCGTGCGCTGCGCGTGCCTCCTCGATCGCTCCTGCCTCCCAATTCCGCGTTCCCTCCCACATAACTTGCGCCGCATGTGAAAGCTGGTTGGATGCGTTTGCGCTTGGAGCTGTTCGGCCAATATTTAAGACGGCCTGTGATTCCTTGATTCGAACGGTTGCAAATTGGATGGCGTTTATGATCGTGCTATCGAGGTTTGTTATGGAAAAGTTGCCACTATGTTCGACACTCATTGTGCCATCTGATAGGACGAGCGTGAGGACCCCGCGTGTGCTGTCAATTTGGGTTACGATCCCTTGAAGCCTGAGTGCGCCCCCAGCTTGGGGTGCGTTATTCCATAAGCCCGGCGCGGCGATGAGTCGGGCTTTTATCGCTTCGGCAACACGATCAAGATCCTTTCCAGGTCCTGCGACAATTGAAATTCGTGGGTAAAAATCGGTTTCAGCGTTCGCACGAGAGACGACATATCGATTGAGCACGATCCCGGCCGCAATGATTCCAAGGCAGACGACAACGCCAGTGACGGCCCTCCTTGAAGTAGATGCGTGCGTTCGTGCCCCTCGCTCGATGAGCGCAGCGTCAGAAAGATCGTCGAGTGGCGCACTAAGCTTTGCAAGGACAACTGCTGACTGGTTCAGACATTCTTCGACGTAGTCCTTGGATGCCTGGCTTGGCGGGATGGCCAATTCGCGCCGGACTAACGCCGAGAAGGCGTCAAATTCGTCGTGTGCCTGGGCGTGTCGCCCTGCCATGCACAGGGAATTAATGTGCTCGCAATAGCATTCTTCGGACAACGGCAGCACAGCTCTTGCCCGTTCCCACGTTCTTATCCTGGCTTCGGGGTCTGGGGCCGCGCTCGCGGACCGGCGACACGCCTCGAGAAAGAGTTTTTGCATTGCGAGACGTTCAGCACTCAGCCACTGATCGAACTCGGATGATCTTGGAACTTGTGCCCCCGGCAGAAAATCACCGACGTACCGATCCAAGACCTCGGAGTACCGTTTCTCCGCAAATGCGGTTTTGAGTAGATCGATGTCGCACGATATTTCACCGCGGTTGATCGCAATGGAGTCGGCAGGCGTGAGAATTGAATCGGGGCCGACCTCTTTCCTCAAGCGATAAAGCAGCTGATTGAGCGCTCCTCGAGCCTTTCGCTCCGTAGACTCGGGCCAGAGAAGAACCAGTATCTCGTCCCTTCTGTAGGTTTTCTTCGATGCCAGAATTCCAAGGAGTGCCATTGAAAGTGGGTGCCCCGGACCGGATATGGACGTTCCATCCTGCCGTGTGAGCTCAAACCGCCCCAAAGTAATCAGACTTTTTTCTTGCATCGGCAATTGTGATCCCTAAGTGACCGTAACGTGAGAGGCCAATTCCATATATAGCAGCGACTTGATCAATTTTCTTGATGAGGAGGCGCTGTGGCTAGGAATCGTCAACTGACAAGTATTGTGGCCGTATACATACGGTCCTCAGACCGGTCCTCCGGGGCGTCCAAAGCGTTCGTATCTATTCCTGCGGTGGACGTGGCATCCGGTTCGCCATGCCTAGTCCTACACGAGCTACCGGAGCCGCAGGTTGAGAAAATGGCAAACTATTGCGGGCTTACCCCGACGCAGTGTCGTGTTGCCGGTCTTTTGTATCACCGTCGAACGAATATGGAAATTGCTGAGCTTCTAGGAATTGAGACGTCCACTGTATGCAGGCACGTCGAAAAGGTTTTGTTAAAGCTTGGCCTTACGAATCGACTCGCCGTCGAAGGGTTTTTTATTTCGGGCGGGGCCAGTCAGTTTGGCCCCGATATGACGCCGCCCGCGTCGTCAGGGGGTCACGGTTGGCCCGACCCCTCGACTCCCGAAACGTGAATCTACCGAACTTGGAGTGTTGTCATCAGGACCTAAGCAAGTCAAGGACTACAGCCTGACCAGACCCGAAAAGCCATCTGGCACTGTTGGGGCTAAACAAGCCGCTCGTTGGACATTTACTGCGTTGTGACGTCAGTCCGAACCGCACCTAACTGGAAGGCTGCGGCTAAGCTGTCAATTGCCGCGGAGGCGATGTGGGAGGGGATGCGAGATTGGGAAGCAGGAGCAACCAGTGAAGCACTTACGGCCCACGCACGTTCGGCGGCCTTGATCCAAGACATCATTTCCGCATATCCAAAATGGACAGGTGCCAACTCCCTTCGAATTGCGAATGCGCACCGGTGGGCGTGGGCGGCGCTCGCGGCGGGAGAGGCAAGCACTGCTAAACGCATCATCGAGCAGGCACTCGCAGCGCTTGACACCAAGAAAATGCTCCGGACGCTGGCTGATGAGGCTGAAGATTACGAAGGCTGCGGGACGCTGCATATGGATGCCGCCCGGTTGAACGTAGGGGTTGCTCTGGCACACATGGACACTGCGGCCAGGTTGCTGAGAAATGCGATCACGGTGAACCGGGCCTCTTCAACGGGATGGGCGGCTCACAGCGCCGTACTATTTGAAAGGGGAGACGACCGAGGCACGTTGGTGCTGTCGGACGCGCTAGAGAGTTAGCACCAGAGGACGAGTGTTCAAGCCTCGAGCTCCGCCGGTTTCTTGCAGCGTTCAACATCGAAGAAACGCGCCAAGCCATTGACGCGTGTTCGGAACTACAAACAAGAGACAGCGGTCACTGGCAGGCCGCCTATTGTGAGCTCCTCCTAATGGCGTCCGGTGACCTCAGGCCATCCGTGTCGAAAGCAGCCGAACACGTCATTCGCCACACGACCCTCGATCCACCCTTTCTTCAAGATCAGGAGCGTGCACGACTCCCAGCCATTGCAGTAGTCGTCGGCGTTCGCGAAGGATCAACCACACGCGCGAAGGCCCGCTCAGAGTTAGCGCAGCTACGATTCCAAGCCACAGGAGATCCTGAATTTTTTGATTTCTATCTGACCGCCAATTCTGCGATTGGTGAACCGTTGGTCATAGACAGCAACCGGCCCGGCAGAGCCATCACGATCGCGCGCCCACTCTCGTTGCGGTCAGCCCGGCACCGCGGTCAATGATGACGTTGCGTAATGATCTCAGAGGCAGAGCCATACACCGTTGATGTAAACGCACGGACCGATCACTACTACTGTCGCGGTAGCCTGTGAGTCAAACGACCGCGAAGTTGTTGTCCTCGCTGATGCAGCAGTCGATGCCGCGAGAAGCAGAACCTGCAAGCACAACCAAACGTCCAACCAGTTTGCGCACAATACCTCCTCATGAATGGTTGGATCAAACATGAGACGCCTGCATGTCTCTTTATTGTCTAGACATAAAATGCCCACATCCCATAGTCCATTGGTGCGGAACGCCCGATACCCTGCGGGCGGTAGCCAAAACGCAAGAGCCCACGGGTTGCAAGTGCAATTAATACCAATTGAAAGAAACTCACCGCAACCCATATATCACGGCACCGAGGCGTAAAATCGAATCGCACACCACTTTGAAAGAAATACATTGTTACATTTCCATGTAAACTCCAATCCGCTGCCCAAGGGCGAGCACGACGCGCATATCGCACATGCAATCGTTTGCCGCGTGTGGCCCAAAGATTGTCGCCAGGGATACTCGCACTGAAAGAGGGTTTCGCTTGAAGGCACACATCACCAACGCCACCTCCGTCGGGCGAGCTCACAAAGGCGCGGCGCTTGCCCTAGACCTCGGCTTGGTAGTCGGACTCGTTCTATTAGGTGTGTACGTCTACGGGACTCTTCACAAAGATCAGCTTTCATTCTCGAGCGGTGATTGGAAGTCTGTGCTTCGTGATGGCAGCCAACTTGGACCGTCAGGAGGTCCCAAAACACTCGTCGAGTTTACCGACTACCAATGTCCGTACTGCAAGACTGCGAATGAAGCACTCGGCGGTTTGGATCATTCGAAGTACCGGGTGTTAATAATTCATTATCCGTTGCGATCGCTACACGCTCAGGCGGAGGCTGCAGCCATAGCGGCTGAGTGCGCGAAGGAACAAGGACACTTCTCCGAGTTTCATACAGCCCTCTTCAATGATCAGGAAGCCATTGCAAGAGAGGACTGGGCACAGATCAGTTCCAAGGTCCCAAGCATATCTCTGCCGAAGCTACGTGCATGCATGCAATCGGAACCAGCCAAAGCGCGCGTTGAAAAGGGAATTGCGATCGGAACTAAGGTGGGGGTTAATGGAACGCCCACGTTCTTTCTAAATCGCAAGAGTATTTCGATGGAGAACATCGCGCGATTGGAAAAGGGAACCCTCCAGCGATTGGCATCACAATGACCGGGACAAACATGCGTCGTGCTCGCCTGGCACTCGTGCTGTGCACACTCGCCGTTATGGCATGCCGCCAGGACAAAAACGCCACATCAGTCTTACCGACCGGGGAGATTCATCCAAGCGTAACATTTGAACTGAAGGAAGTGCGAACGATGGGCTGGCCGGGCCTTGCCGACTCAACCCGCGCACTCAACGACCAAGATCGCAAACTTTCAGGTGCTGTCCTCGGTGCACCACTATCCGCGGTCATGGACTCTGCGGGCAACACATATGTGCTTGATGGCATGTTTCAAAAGATTGTTATTTTTGGTCCGGATGGCGCTTTCAAGAGCACCATTGCAGGCGGATTCGGCAAGGGGCCCAGGGAGTTCTCACAACCCCGTGCCATGGCAATGTCAGGTGATACACTTTTCGTTTTGGACATCAACAATGCGCGCGTGACGATGTTCGGTGTGGATGGACGGCTCTTTGGGTCGTTCACCATGCCAACCCCTGTACCAATGGGAATAGCAACAGATGGACAGCGCGTATACGTCCTTACGATGCGACTCGGCGCCGACTATGCCGCCGTACATACCTACGACCTGCGAGGTAACCGCGTCGACAGCCTTCTAACGGTCACCGGTCAAGCCGCAAATCTGATCGCCTTTGGCGGTGCCCCAGTATTCGGCTATAGGCCCGGTGGCGCTGTGCTATTCGCTATGCCGACACCTACGGTTTGGGGTGCCGTCAATGACGAAGTTCTTCACGGGCGCAACTTCTATCCCACCGCGAAGGGATACCTTCGAAAAATGCCGAACGGCCTCAAGGTTCGCGCACTACCGGCAAGGGTAGGCGGCATAGCCGGCTTGGCTGACGGTTCAACTGTCGTCTACTACTACGAGCGGGTCGGCGGAGAAACACAGGGTGAGGTCACTGATAAGCCATTCATGGACGTCTACGACCGTGCTGGCGAATACGTAGGCTCCGCGGCGCTAGACATTACCTCGAGCTATGCCTCGATCAGTCCAACCGCTGATGGAACTGAGATAATGCTTACATCCTTTAACTCAGACTATCCCAAAGTGATCGTCGCAAAACTCCTACCACTGAATCGCGCCAGGCAAAACGATGATTGACCGAAACCAAATTAGGTTGGCCATCGCTGTAATTATTGTTGGCGTGGCAACGGGCGCAACCGCCGGTCGACGGATGTATGCCCCCAAGGTCGATCACCCATTTGAGGTTGGCAGTGTCCTGCCGCTCAAGGAGGTCATACACATTGACGGCGGAGCAGCCGTAGAACTACACGAAGTGCTGCTAAAACCACTCACGGTCGTAACGCTGTTCTCTACAAAATGCGGAGCCTGCTACGGCGAAGCCGCAACGTGGGCAGAGGCTGCCAATCAACGCACCGACACCGACGTGTACGCGCTTGCCGTCACCGATGATGGCACAGCTGTATCGGAGTTCTCAAGGAAGACGGGCGCCAAGCTACAGTTCGGAAGAATATCCAACGCCACTCGTACGGTTCTACGTGCAGTGGCAGTACCGACAATTTACGTAGTTCATGCCGACGGACGAATTGTGTTCTCCGAGTCCGGGCCGGAAGCCACGAACGACCTCAAGCTACGCTTGCCGCAGTTGAAGTAGAACTCTTGCTAGCAGCAGGGCTTTCGTACGACCGGTAGTACCTTGTACACGTAATTCTACGGGTACAAGTCTGACCCTCGATGGGAGGTCGAAAATGAAGCGAGTGGGAATACGCGGCATGCTGCGCGTAACAATGTTGTTTGCCTGCGCCACTTTGGTTGGCTTGGCAACTGCAAGGACCGCGAATGCTGCCGATGGCACGTGCGCTCCTGGCACCGTCGAAGGCATCTGCTACTGGGATCCGGAATGTGCGGCACCGAAAGTGTGCACGCCGTTCGAATGTCACCCCTTGGGGTCCTGCGGCAACCATGACGTGCCGAACACGTCGTGCGTGCGGTGCACACCGGCGTGATTCATTGAATTGCGACGTCGGGATGGTACCCTCCCGACGTCGTCATCCGTCGGCAAATCGCCAATGGTCCTATCGTGACGTGGTTAGGCGTATTGCCCCGCTCCACCTACCAAGATTATCCCACCAACCCATAGTCCAAAGGTGGCATTCATGCCGAGAGGCGCGTTGGAAATAAAGGAAACCAAAACTCCTGTAAGTCGCCAATGAAGTTCGAACAGGCTCAAGCCGCAGCGGCGTCACTCAAATCAGCCGCGAAAGCGGCTAACTCCAGTCATTCGTTAATCGCCGCCACAGGGGGCAGTGTGCAAACTTCCCATGAAACCACCGTATTCGCCATTGTTCCACGCATTCATGTTACCCAAGCGGTTTCCCGCATGCAGCCCGTCCCGATAAGGGTATGTGACGACCGTAAATGCACCGTTATCGTTGTGGATGGCATCGCCCCACGGTTTCCTTCAGCGACATTCCCACAAGCCGCGCCCCCTTCAGTTGCGTGCGTAGACGGAAGCGGCACGCTCGTCCCTTTTACCCATGTCCGCGCACGGCGTCAGGCTTTCTTTTTCGCAGGGGGCAGAGCATAATGGAGAGGACGTGGCCGCCATTTTGACTTCCCTCCCGCCCTGCCCGGCGCGGCGGTCACGTTGAGCCCGCATGCGGGTGCAATCCAAGACAACATGATCGAATCGATTCACCACTCATCCGAGCGGTCCTGAATGAAGCATACGAAGCGTATCCTCACAGGCATGGTCATCCTCGCGGTACTGAGCGCCGCGGGCTTCGGTGTCTACAAGCGGGTCAACAGCGCTAGAGCTGCCGACGGCAGGGCGTCCGACTCGACGATGACCGATGTACCAGACGTCGCATCGGCGACCGGGCAGTTCGATCCGAACGAGCCAGTCCCTGTTGAAGGCACTGCAGTCCTTCACGGCGACCTGGTGCTGACGGTGAACGCGGCCGGTCAGGCGGCATCCCGGCGGCCGACAATTCTCAAGTCGCAGGTAGGCGGTCAGATCCGGAGCGTTGTTGTGCGCGAGAACAGTGTTGCCGGTGCAGGTCAGGTCCTGATCACGATCGACCCGACCGAGTACCAGCTCGCACTTGCAGAAGCGAAGGCGGGCCTGCGCAGCGCGAACGCGACATTTCAGGAACTGACCATCGGCGATGACAAGATCAAGGACCAAGCGCTGCTCAAGGAGCGACGCGAGGCTGCGCGTGACCGGGCGCGCGTCGAGTCAGCCGAAGTCGCGGTGCTTAAGGCGCAGATGAATCTGGATCGCACGCAGGTGAAGGCGCCGTTCGGCGGACGCATTGCAAATCTGAAGGTAGTGTCCGGTCAGTTCGTGAATGCAGGCGAAGAGCTGCTCACGGTTCAGGAGATGGATCCAATTCGTGTCGATGTGCAGGTCATGGAGGGTCAGATCGGAACGATCTCGTCCGGCCGGCCGGCGGATGTCACGTTCGCTGCATTCCCCGGCATCACCTTCGCGGGCCGCGTGGAAACCATCAATCCGATTGTCGACCAGGTGACACGCACGGCGCGCGTAACGGTCGCCGTAGCGAACCGCGCGGGCCGCATTCTTCCTGGTATGTATGCGCGGGTGAGATTGTCCGCCGAGCGACTGCCGGACCGAACGTACGTTCCTGTCAGCGCCGTCGTTGAACGTGACAATCACCGCAAGCTTGTGTTCGTGTTCAAGCCTGACAGTGAAGGGAGTGATGTCGGCCGCGCCGACTGGCGCTACGTGACGGTAGGTCAGCAGAACGCCGAGTACATCGAGATCGTTCCAAACCCGGAAATGCCCGGAGTGCAACCGGGCGAGATCGTTCTCACGGCAGGGCACAATTCCCTGACGCACGACGGCAGGGTGAAGCTGACGCAGCATGCGAAGCTCGTGGGAGGGCGCCCGCAATGATTCTGCAGAGGATACGCGGTACAGCGGGCCCGGCGTTACTGCTGGTCGTCGCATGCATCAGTTCCGTTAAGCGAGTGTCCGCCCAGACGCCGACAACCACGCGCATGCCGGCGACGCTCACACTCGAGGAAGCCGTCCGGCTCGCACGCACGAACAATCCGCAGTTCATGCAGTCCTTCAATGACGTCGAGGTCGCCGAAGCGAATGTCCGCAGCACGCTGGGCTCGATTCTGCCCGGTGTGAGTGCAGGCATGGGCATCAACGGAGGACGGAGTCACGTCGAGACGTATCCCGATCCGGTGACACAGAAGCCGGAGCAGCTGCCAAACGCGTCGACATCAACGGGCAGCTCAGTCGGCCAGAGCGTCAATCTCAGCATGACGCTTTTCGACGGCGGCCGGGGTTTCCGCACACTCGCCGCGCAGAAGGCATCCGCCGAGGCAGCCGAAGCAGCAGTGACGATGGGCCGAAACGAATTGGATTCGCGCGTCCGCCAGGCGTTCTTTCTGGCGCTGCGTGCGGAACAGAGTATCGCGCTGAACGAACGGCTGCTCGCGTCGGCACAGGAACGGCTCATACAGACCGAAGCACTCTTCCGTATCGCGGTCGCCAGACAATCCGATCTTCTCGGCGCGAAGGAGGAGATCGCCACGCAGCAACTATCAGTCGAGCGCGCAAAGGCCGATGCAACCAAGGCACGCCTCGCGCTCGCCCTCGCGATCGGCATCGCCTCCGATGGCTCCTTCGCGCTCGCCGGGAATCTTCCCACGGTCTACGACCCTGCAAGGCTGAACGCAGACTCCCTCGTGCAGATTGCGCTGCGCTCCAATCCGACGGTGCTGCGACAGGACCTGATGGTCACGGTCGCAGAAAAACAGGCGCAAGCCGCAATCGGCAGCCGCTGGCCGTCCATTTCGACTAGTTTCAGTTATAGTCGCTCCGTCAGCGTGCCTGAGCTCGGTGCGTTCCGCGATGCGTACAAGTATCTCAATCCGCAGAACAGCAGCCTTGGCTTCGGCTTCAACCTGTCGCTGCCGCAGGCGTTCGCACGCTATGGCGCATCGGCGCCGCTGACGGCAGCGCGCGCCGCTGCGTATGACGCGAGGCTGCAGCTCGCACAGACACGGCTACAACTCGAGTCGGATGTGCGTTCCGCATACATCGACTTCGTGAATGCGTATCACTCGCTCGAGCTCGCAGAGCTCAAGGCATCGCTGAGCGAGGAGCGGCTCGGGCTGTCACAGGATCAGTATCGTCGCAATACCATCTCGTTCTCGGAGCTGCAGCAGCGCATCGATGGTGCGGCCACGGCGCAGCGCGAGGCGTTGAACGCGCGCTTCACGTGGATCACCGCGTTGATTGCGCTCGAGCTCAAGGTCGGATCGCCGGTGGTGCAGTAACGCATGTCGATCCCGAAAGCGTCGATCGGTCGCCCCGTCGCCGTCGCGATGGCGTTCATCGCTGTCGTGATTCTCGGCGTGCTGTCGTTCACGCGACTGCCCGTGGACCTGCTCCCCGACATCGCGTATCCGAAACTCGTCATCTATACCACGTACCCCGGCGTAGCGCCCGCTGAGATCGAGCGCTTCCTGTCGCGTCCGATCGAGTCGGTCACCGGCCAGGTGCCGGGACTGGAGCGCGTGGAGAGCTCATCACGCGAGGGTACGTCACTGGTGACGCTGCGCTTCGCGTGGGGCACGAACATGGACTTCGCAGCGCTCAATGTACGCGAGCAGCTGGACGGCCTCACGGGAAGTCTGCCGCAGGGAGCCAAGCGCCCGATCGTGCTGCGCACGGACCCGCGCAGTGAACCGATCATGGCGATCAGCGCGTCCGGCGCTGAGCTGTGGGACCTCAAGGAGCTTTCGGAATCGGTGTTCCGCCGTCGCCTGGAACAGATTGACGGCATTGCCCAGGCGTCGGTAACGGGCGGACTGGAACGCGAAATCCATGTCGATGTGAACCCGCGCCAGCTCGAGGCGCTCGGTGTCACGATCGATCAGATCAGCAACGCACTCGCGTCCGCGAATGTCAGCGCACCCAGCGGCACGATCATGCGCGGCCGCTTCCGCTACGCGCTGCGCACACTCGGCGAGTTCCAGCGCGTCGACCAGCTCGCATCGATCGTGGTGTCACAGCAGAGCGGCAACGCGCAAGGACAGACGCCCGGGCGCGTTCTGCTGAGCGATGTCGCAACCGTCGAGGATGGCTTCGAGGAACGCGAGTCCATTGCGCGTTTCAACGGGCACGAAGCCGTTGGTCTGCTGGTGTTCAAGGAGTCCGGCGCCAACACGGTGCGCGTCGCGGAAAAAGTAGACGAGGTGCTCGCGCAGCTGCGCACACAATATCCGCAGCTGAAGCTCGAGGTTGCATCGAGCCAGGCTGGATTCGTCTCGGACGCGATCGCAAACCTCGTGCAGGAAATGATCCTCGGCGCGATCCTCGCTTTCCTCGTGCTCGTGGTATTCCTGCGGGACGCGCGCTATCCGTTCGCGATCTCGCTCGCGATTCCGATCTCGATCATCGGCAGCTTCGCACTGCTCCAGCTCGCCGGCATGTCGATCAACATCATGACGCTCGGCGGGCTCGCGCTCGGCGCGGGCATGCTCGTGGACAATTCGATTGTCGTCATCGAGAACATCTTCCGGCATCGCGAGGAAAAGGGATTGATGGCGGCGGCGGCCGCGGCAATGGGTACTGAGGAAGTGCAGCGCGCGATCACTGCATCGACGCTCACCACCATCGCAGTGTTCGGCCCAATCATTTATGTCGAAGGCGTGGCGGGCCAGCTGTTCGCTGCGCTCTCGATGGCCGTCGCGTTCTCACTCATGATGAGCCTCATTGTCGCGGTCACACTCCTCCCTGCCATCGCGGCGCGGTGGGACGTGCACAACGAGCGCACCGTGCATGCTGGCTTCATCCGCAACGCATTCGATGCACCGCTGCGCGCGTTCGACCGTGGCTGGGCGCGCTTCGAAATGTTCTATCACAAGTGCCTGGACCTTGCGCTCTCCCATCGCTGGCCGGTACTGGGCGGTTCCGTACTCATCGTTCTTGCGACGTTCGCCTTGGCATTTTCGCTTCCCCGCAGTGTTCTGCCCGATGTCGATCAGGGCGAGTTCCGCGCACGCATCACCATGCCACGCGGGACACCGCTGGAGATCACCGAATCGGTTGCGATCAGCGTCGAATCGGCGGTCCGTCGTGACAAGGCAGTAGCTGCAGTATTCAGCCGCATCGGCCGCCAGGTCGCGCTCGAGGGTGTGACCGACGAGGAGAGCGGCCTGCACACGGCGACGCTCGAGGTGCGGCTCAAGAGTGGCGAGAGCACCGCGGACGCGATCGCGCGCATCCGGCCTGCGCTCGCATCACAGCTGAAGGGCGGACAGGTCACGCTGGAGACGGGCCATGCGACGGCGCTGGGCAAACTGCTCGGCGGCGGCGAGGCGGACCTGGCAGTCCGCATACGGGGCGAGGACCTCGATAGTGCGACGGCGTATGCAGCGATTGTTCAACGCAAGCTGTCGGCCATGCACGAGCTGACGAACGTGCGGATGGGTACGGAAGTCGGACAGCCCGAATTCCAGATCGAGATCGACCGCGAGCGCGCGGCTGCGTTCGGGATTCTGCCGGACGAAGTGTCCAGCACGGTTGCGAGCTACATGCGCGGAAAGAACGCTACGGACTTCGTGGCATTCGATCGCAAGGTTCCAATCGTAGTGCGCCTGCCCGATGAAGCACGACGTGATCTGCAGACCATGCAACTGATCAGACTGCGCGGCGTTCAGCTATCCGAGCTCATCCATGTACGCGAGGCGGTCGGTCCGGTGGAGATCCAGCGCGTCGATCGTGCCCGTGTGGTGCCTGTCTACGCGGATGTTGCAGGCACCGATGTGACGGATGCCGTCACCGCGATACGTACGGCGCTCGCGGACTCGCCGCCGCCGTCATCGATGCGCGTGGACATCGGCGGCGAGAACGAAGAGATGGACAAGAGCTTCCGCGATCTCGGCGTAGCGTTCCTGCTGGCGATCATTCTCGTCTACATGATTCTCGCCGCGGAATTCGAGTCGTTGCTCCACCCGTTCACGGTCATGCTGGCCGTACCGCTGTCATTGATCGGTGCGTTCGTCGCACTCTGGCTGTTCGGCAGCGGCGTCAATGCCGTGAGCCTCATTGGCCTGATCATCCTGGTCGGTATCGTTGACAATGACGCCGTCGTCAAGATCGATTTCATCAACATGGCGCGCGCGCAGGGGATGACGACGCGGGAAGCGATCTACGAGGCCGGCCGTGCGCGTCTGCGACCGATTGTGATGAACTCCATCACCACCATGCTCGCGATCATGCCGATGATGTTCGGTATCGGTGCGGGCGCGAGTCTGCAGGCGCCGATGGCTGTAGCCGTGTTCGGCGGTCTGCTCACTGCGACGGCACTCACACTCATTGTGATCCCGGTGTGCTACGAGATGCTCGATGAACTGCAGGACCGGCTGTTCGGTTGATCGCCGCATCGATTCGCCGCCCCATCGCCGTCGCGATGGTATACCTCAGCATCGGCCTGTTCGGTGTATCGGCATACCGTCGCCTGCCCGTCGAGCTGCTGCCCGATGTCAGTCTGCCACACCTGACGGTGTCTGCGGGCTGGCCGGGCGCATCGCCCGAAGTGACGGAAGCCTTCCTCACATCACCGCTGGAAGCTGCGATCCAGCAGGTGCGCGGAGTGGAGAAGGTCACATCGGTATCGAAGTCGGGGAATACGTCGATCGAAATCACGTTCGGCCGCGATACCGATATGGATTTCGCGCGCATGGACCTGTCCGAGCGGCTCGCGGCACTCACGGACAACCTGCCGATCGGTGTGCAGCCGCCCCAGGTGTCGCCGTATGTACCGGAAGCGTTCCTGCAGCAGAACCGCGCGGAGCTGGAGTATACGATCACCGGTCCGTACACCCTCGATGTTCTGCGACGTGATGTGGAAGACCGCCTCAAGCCGGACCTGCTGCAGGTCATCGGCGTGGGCGATGTCAGGGTTACGGGTGGACGACAGGAAGAGCTGCGTATCGAGCTGGACGAAAACCGAATCCGCGCGCTCGGACTCTCCATACCGCAGATTTCGACACGGCTGACTGCGATGGAGATCGTGCAGCAGGCTGGCGCGGCGTATTCTGCCGACGGGCTGCTGCGTCCTCTCTCGATCCGCCAGCGGCCGGAAAGCATCGACGAGGTGCTCAACCTTCCGGTGCTCGTGGATCGCGGCCGCATCGTGCGCGTTCGTGATGTCGGCACTGTGAACACGAGCTTCGAGGAAGCGACCACCTATTACCGCATCAATGGCTTCCCTGCCGTCTCGTTCCAGGTCTACCGCCAGCCGCGCGCGAATACCGTGCAGATGGCGGACTCCGTGAAGGCGAAGCTCGCAGTGCTCGAGCGTTCGCTGCCGCGCGGGGAGCGGGTGATCAGCGACCAGGACCAGAGCAAGGAAATCCGCGCGCAACTTTCGGATCTCGGTCAGCGTTCACTCATCTCGGCGATCGTGGTTCTGCTCGTCCTGATGTTGTTCCTGCAGTCCGTGAGTGCTGCCGTCATTGTGTTCAGTACCGTAGCCTTCTCGGTGCTGATCACGCTCAACGTGGCATTCTTCCTGGGTATGACGCTGAACGTGCTGACGCTCATGGGCCTCGCCATGGGGTTCGGCCTCGTCGTCGACAATGCGATCGTAGTCCTCGAGAACATTTACAGGCGACGGCGCCTGGGCGAGCCGGCCGCCCTGGCGGCGGAAAATGGTGCGCGCGAAGTATTTCTCGCGATCCTCGGCGCGACAGGTACAACCGTCATTGTCGTGGTTCCCTTCGTCTACCTGCAGGGCGAGCTGCGCATCTACTACGTGCCGCTGGCGATGGTCGTCGGGATCGCGCTGGTCGCGAGCATGTTCGTCGCATTCACATTCATTCCCGCTCTCGGCGCGAAGCTCTTCGAAAACCTTGCGCCTTCGGTGCGCGCAGGTGATCAGCCACCCGCCGCGCCGTGGATCGCGCGCAAGTACAGCGGCCTGATCCGTTTCACATTGCGCTTCCCGTGGTCCACCGCGTTCGTCACTGTGCTGATGCTCGCCGGCTCGTTCCACCTGTTCAACAAGTACGTGAGCCGCGGACAGAAGTGGGGCGGATTCGGCACCGCGAAGGACTACATCACGATCAATATCCGGCAGCAGCAGGGCGAACCACTGCAGCAGGCGGATGATCTGACGCGTTTCCTCGAGGAACGGCTGAAGGAGATGCCTGAAGTCGAGCGGTTCGTCAGTCACGTAGGCGAGCGCACCGCGACGATTCGGGTGACATTCCCGGACTCGCTGCAGAACAGCTACATCCCCGTTGCCATCAAGGAGGCACTGTACCAGTACTCGACCGGCTTTGGTGGAAGTGAAGTGCAGGTCTTTGGCTTCGGCCCGTCCTTCTACGGCGGTGGCGGCAGCGCGCCGAATTACTCACTCAAGATTCTCGGCTACAATTACGAGAAGGTGCGCGACATCGCGCAGGACATTGCCGGCCGCCTGAAGGTGTCGACACGCGTGAAGGATGTCGATACGAACTCTTCGGGCTATTACAACAATGAGAAGTCCACAGAGCTCGTGGTCGACGCCGATCGTGACAAGCTGTCCTTAAATCAGCTGACGGTGGAGAACCTCGTCAACCAGGTGAAGGC
>JBDSPG010000366.1:0-4273 GCA_039912685.1 Longimicrobiales bacterium
CTCTCCGGGAAACGCTGCATCACGTGACGACCCGCTTCTCAAGAACTTCCCGCTCTCGTCAAACTCCGCGAGCATCCCCGGAATGCCTGCGTCAGTGTAATCTCCAAACTGTACGGTCGCGAGAATATGCCCGTTGGAAAGACGCGCGAACGAGTGCGGCTTGAATCCTCCCGGAACCGCATCAAATTTTCCGGCCAGACTCGGCTCGAGCGGTGTCTTGTAGTCGATGAGGAAAGACTTGTTACCGCTGAAATCGTTTGCAGCGAATGGTCCCGACGCCGGCAGACTGAATTCAGTGTGATGCGGCATGCGGCCGGCCGAATCCACAGTAACCGCAGCCATCACCGTCCCGTATTTGTTGCTCGACGGATCGGCATCGATCACAGTGACGACGTTCACACCGTTCGTCGTATCGTTTCCACTTCCAGCCCACACGTACAGGTAACGCGCAGGCTCGGACGCCGGCTTGCAGCCGGTTGCAACAATCAACGCGACAAGCGCGGCCTTATTGAGAGTGATCATAGGCCGACTAAAATGCGCGTTCCTTCGATCCGCGCCAGAGCAAACAGTAGATCTCCTGGAGTTGCGCCCGCAAAACTGCAAATAGCGAATAGCTCTAGCTATTTGCTATTCGCTATTAGCGATCCCGAAGGCGCGAGATGCTTGACTCATTCGGCGGTCTGGCGTGTGGCTAATTCCGCGGGGCCTTTGGAAGGTTGTTGAGCTGCGCCTGAATCGCGTCGACGAGTGCAGGCACGTAATTCTTCGGATACGTCTGAGGCGCGATCATCGATATGACGCGAAGACCGTAGCCTGACCCTCTTCTCATGTCGCGGATCGATACTGTAATTCTCACACTGTCTGTACCAGACGGTTGAATGCTGGGAACGATCAAAACTTCCGGTTCGAGAATTCTGGCAGCCTCGTCACCATTCGAGGTGCGGCCCATCGCATCGTGGACAGAGTCCTGGTCGATCAGGTTATAAAGATCCCGGCGATCGAGCGCGTTTCGAATTCCGGCCGTGAGCAACTTCGAAAAAGCGTTGTACTCGGACTGATCTGATTTCTCCCGCAATTCGGCGATTCCCATCCGGGGCTTTCCGAATGGTGCATTCGGCGCTCGTGCAGCAACTGGCGGAGGTGCAGCGGCGGCGGCTGCTGCTGCTGCTGCCGCCTGATCTCGTGCCTGTTCGTCTGCCAGCGCCTGAGCCTTTGCAGTTGCTTTCGTGATGGAATCCTTCATCGCCTTCTGCATTGCACGCCGCAGCGAATCCTCGTTTACCGCGGCTTTGCCTGGAGCAGGCTTTGCTGCGACGGCTGCTGCAACGGCCGCTTCCATTTTCTTTCGGAAAGCTTCCGCTATTGCCTGTGAGTCGATCACTACGGGTGGAGCAACCACAGCGTTGGCTCCAGCCGCTCCAGCCGCTCCAGCCGCTCCAGGCGCGCCAGCACCATTCTGACCGTCTGCTCCTTTCGACGCCAAGGCCGTCGCGGATGCCGATGCTGAGCTCGAGCCGCGTTTTGCGTACATCGCGCCCGCGATCCCCGCTATCAAAAGGAACAGGATGCCGGCGACAATCAATCCGCGATTGCTGCGCTTTTCCTCGACGTAACCAGGAACAGTTGCACTCGACACGGCGGCCATCGGCGCCGTTGGCGTTGGCGTCGGGATCGGGATCGGGATCGGGATCACTGGCATTGGCGTCGCGATATTCGTCGTGTACGGAACCGGTGCGGCGGACGATGTGCTCAACGGAATCGGAACTGCGAATACCGCAGGCCCGGTTTGGACACTCGGCTGCGCATTTACCGGGGTAGTCGACAACCCCGCGGCGGTACCCGCTGTCGCTTCCTTGAGAATCTGGTACTCGCGCGTTCTGATCTGACCCGATGACGTCGTGATTGCATCGAGCCCGTCCAGCAGCGCTTCCGCTGAAGGTGGCCGGTCCGCTGCATCCTTCGCCAGGCACTGCATGATGATCGTCGACAGTCTCTGCGGAACATCAGTCCGGATCTGGTGCACCGGTTTCGGATCGACGTTGAAGATCGCGGCCATGACTGCCTGCGGAGACAACGCAGCAAATGGCGACTTGCCGGTCAGCAGCTCGTATCCGAGAAGCCCGACAGCATAGATGTCGATGCGGTGATCAGCCGCGGGATCTCCAGCAAGCTGTTCCGGCGCCATGTACGCCGGCGTGCCGACTGCCATTCCCGTAGACGTCATCGGTGACGACGCCATTGCGGCATTGAGTGCCTTGGCTACACCGAAGTCTGTAACGAGTGAGTGAGATCCCGATCGAAGAATGTTCGCAGGCTTGATGTCCCGGTGGACCACGCCACGCGCATGCGCGTAACCGAGCGCGTCGACGACGTTATTCAGGACGCGGACAACATCCTTGACGGAAAGCGGACCCTTCTCCAATGCCGACTTGAGAGACTCTCCCTCGACGAACGGCATCGTATAATAGACGATGTCGCCGTGCTCGCCAGCCGAGAGAAGAGGCACAATGTGCGGATGCTGGAACTGCGCGGCAACCTGCATCTCTCGGCGGAAGCGGTCACGGTTGACGCCGGCTGTAAGCTCCGGCGACAGCAGCTTGATGACGATCTTCCTGCCAAGGTTTCGATCAGTCGCTACAAAGACGCGACTCATTCCCCCGCCGCCGAGCTCGCGCTCGATGTCGTAGACGTGGGAGATGGAGTCTTTTAACTGTTCTTCGAAGGAGGTCATATCAGAGGCATTTGGGACGCCCAAAGATATGGCCTGAATGGGCGTTCAGACAGACGATTCTTGACTTCCGATTCACTAATGACTCTCCCGGGAGGGGCCGATCCCCCAAGCTGTCGCTACATTAGGGTAACATTCCAAATGGCCGACCTCCGCGAGCAACTCCAGCAGCAACTTGGCGACACGTACCGTCTGGAGCGCGAGCTCTCGGGGGGTATGTCACGAGTGTTCGTGGCCGAGGAGGCTGCGTTAGGGCGGAAGGTCGTCATAAAGGTGTTGCCGCCGGAGACCGTCGCTGCCGTGAACGTCGCGCGTTTCAGGCGGGAGATTCAGCTCGCCGCGTCGCTTCAACACCCGCATATCGTCCCGTTGCTGACGGCTGGTTCGAAGGGTGATCTCCTCTATTATGTAATGCCGTTCATCGAGGGCGAGTCACTGCGAGCCCGACTCGCTCGGCGCGGCGAGTTTCCGGTGAACGACGTGATTTCCGTGATGCGCGATACCGCGTCGGCGCTGGCGTACGCGCACAGTCATGGCGTGGTGCACCGCGACATAAAGCCCGACAACATTCTGTTGAACGGCAACTTCGCCGTCGTAACGGATTTTGGCGTGGCGAAAGCAGTGAGCGAGGCGACATCAGGCTCGAACGTGACCTCTGCGGGAGTCGCTCTCGGTACGCCATCGTATATGGCGCCGGAGCAGGCCGCAGCGGATCCAAACACCGATCACCGCGCGGATATCTATGCGCTCGGTGTCGTTGGATATGAGTTACTCGCAGGTACGCCGCCGTTCACCGGCAGCTCGCCGCAGATGATTCTCGCTGCGCACGTGACGCGCACGCCTGATAATGTGACGACGCATCGCGCGTCCGTTCCGCTTGCGGTTGCGAACATCATCATGCGTTGTCTCGAGAAGAAGCCTGGCGACAGGTTCCAATCCGCGGATGAGCTGCTTCAGCAGCTGTCGATGGTTTCAACGCCCGGTGCGACGACACCGCATTCGACTGCTCCGTACGACGCAGTTCCAAAACGTGCAGATGCGTCGAAGGGATCTAAGCGGCCTGCCGTAATCGGCGCGTTTGTTCTTGGACTGGCTGCATTTGCAGGCATTGCGTGGTTTGCAGCCGGCCGCAGCCATCCGCCCGTGTTCGATGATCACCGTGTAATCGTCAACGATTTCGTCAATCAGACTCGCGATGCTTCGCTCGATCCTGTTGGAAAGCTCGCGTCGGATCTGTTGCGTCAGGGTATCACGCAGAGCGGAGTTGGAGAAATCGTCGATCTTACGAGAGAGAGGAGCGACACTTCGCAGGCAGGCCTGATCGTTCGTGGTACATACTATAAAGAAGGAGACAGCCTGCGTATTCAGGCTGAGATCCTGGATGCGCGGACGTCGCAGGTGATCCGGGCTTTCAGTCCCGTCACATCCCTCGCATCCAATCCGAGTGCGGCGCTCGGTCGCCTGCGCCCCCGCGTGCTCGGCGCGCTCGCGTCTTTGAACGACCCGCTGATTGCGAACTGGGCGCGCAAGGCGACCGAGCCTCCC
>JBDSPG010000202.1:0-3117 GCA_039912685.1 Longimicrobiales bacterium
TCGAGCGGAGGATCGACAGCGAGTGAACGCGTTTGTCGAGCGAGATGACCGCGACATCATCGTATGCGAACATGTTGAACAGACTGAGCGCGTACACCGCGACCGCGACCAGGCCAACGATGACAACAGCGCGCCTTCGCGTGAGTGCGAAAGACCGTACTGTCGACATCATGCTCCCGCCACAGCTGTGATACCGTTGGCCTGGCGCCAGAGCTCGAACACGAGCAGCGTCCACAGCGGCTTCCGATGATCCGCCACTCGGCTCTGATGCTCATCCAGCATTCGAGTTACGGCGGCCGGTTGGAAAATGCCGGCCGCACGCAGTGTTGCGGGGTCGAGTGCGTCGCGGATCAGCGACTCGAGCGGACCGTTCAACCATGCTCCCACCGGCATGCCGAATCCCTTCTTCGGACGGTTGATGATATGGTCCGGAATCATTCCCTGCACCGCGTCCTTGAGAATGCGCTTGCCACCCAGCCCGCGCATGCGGTACGAGTCGGGCAGGGAGAACGCGAACTCGACGACTGCTCGCGCGAGGAACGGTGCCCGCACCTCAAGTGACACCGCCATGCTCGCACGATCGACTTTCACGAGAATGTCATTCGGCAGATACGTCGTTGCATCGAGGTGTGTCGCGCGCGCGAGCATTGGTGCTCCACCCGATTGCGCCCAGGCCGCCTCCACCGCCGCAAATGCGTTCTCGCGCGGTCGTGCAGCCGCCAGAACGTCGGGCGCCAGCAGCGCCTGCTGTTCGAGGGGACTGAACGAGCTCATCCACAGGGCGTGATTGTACGGCGGAGGTGCGGCCGCGCCGCGGAGAAACGAGAGGGCCTTGAAGCCCGTCGAAAAGTTCCCGTGTGAAACGGGCATGGCGCGAGCACCTGCGCGCACCAGGCCGTGCAGGGCGGCGGGCAGTCCTCTTGCGAGGCGTGCAACCCGTTGCGCCTTGTGCATCGGGTAGCCGGCAAACAGCTCGTCGCCGCCGTCACCGCCGAGCGCGACAGTGACATGCTCGCGCGCGAATCCGCTGAGAATCGCGGTGGGAAGGATCGACGCGTCACCGATCGGCTCGTCCAGCCACGTTCCGAGGCGTGGCACCAGTTCGGCCATCTCGCTTCCATCGACAATCCGCTCGTGGTGGTGGCTGCCGATATGCGCTGCAACCTGCCGGGCGTAGCTCGACTCGTCGAACGACGCTTCCCGGAATCCGATGCTGAATGTCTCGAGAGCGCCGGCGCGCGCTGCGAATGCTGCGATCGTGCTCGAGTCCAGGCCACCGGAGAGAAAGATGCCGAGCGGCACATCACTCACCAGGCGGGACGTCACCGCATCGTCGAGAAGCGAGCGCAGGCGGGCAACCGCGTCGTCGTATCGTGGCGCTGGCTCACGCGGCACCGGATCGATCGACCAATATCGCGAGTGCCGGATTTCGCCGCGCTCCATGATGAGCATCATTCCCGGTTCGACCTTGTGCACGTCGTGAATCATGCAGTCGGGCGCGGGTACGTACTCGAGGGCAAGGTATTGAGAGAGGGCAGCCGGATCGAGCGACGGGTGCACGGCGGGGTGCGCGAGAAGCGCGCTCAACTCGGACGCGAAGAGCAGCAGTCCCTGACGAACGCACCAGAACAAGGGCTTCTCGCCCATCCGGTCGCGCGCGAGAATGAAGCGCTGCGCGTCTGCATCCCAGAGTGCGAGCGCAAACATGCCATCGATGTGATCCAGGAAGTCGAGCCCGTAGGCATCGTACGCGTGTGCGGCGACTTCGCAGTCCGACATGGTCGCGAATACGTGTCCGTTGGCCTCGAGGGAGGCGCGCACCGCGCGATAGTTGTAGAGCTCACCGTTGATGGTGATGATGGTCGTATCGCGTTGCCCGAAGAGGGGCTGGTGTCCGCCCGATATGTCGATCACGGAGAGGCGGCGGTGTCCAAGCGCGACGCCTGTCACACAGTGCACGCCCTCGTCGTCAGGACCCCGATGCTGCAGCCTTCGCAGCATGGGAGTGACGGCGGCTGCGTCAATGGGCTTGGATGGGTCGAGCGCGGCGAGGCCGGCGATGCCGCACATCAGCCCGCCGTTTCTCCCGGCACCCGCGCAAAACCGCGCCAGCTGTTCGCATTATGATGCTCGATCGTCACCTGTTCGAGGCCGGCACGGCTGAACCATGCGGCGAAATCGGCGCGCGTGAGATAGAACGCAACGGGCGCGACGAGATGGTCGAAGACGATCGAGCGCTGTTCGCGGAACGGGAAGTCGGCGATATACGACAGGTACGGCCCGTACGGCAGCACCTTCCCGACCACGTTGTTCCGCGTCGGTCGGTAGAGCAGCTTCGTCGCGGCGAACAGCGGTACAGTCAGCGCGCCGGACATGGCATCGAGGAGCCGATGCGGCAGATGCGATGTCACGCGCTCGCGCACGGGTGTGACGATACGAACGATCCAGCCGTTCCCTTCCCGACCATAGACCCACGCGGAGATCGCACCGCCGGGCTTGAGTTTGGAAACAAGCGCACGGAATCCGCGTTCAGGGTCGGGGAGGTGATGGAGCACGCCGATCGAGAAAGCGTAATCGAAAGCCTGCTTGACGGGCGGACGGTTTAGGTCGCCCTGCACGATATGTGCGTTTGGCAGATGCTTCGTGTTCTCGTACGCCGCATCCACCGCCTCGCTCAAGTCGATGGCAACAACAGCGCTGGCACGGAAGTCTGCAGCGAGTGCCGTATGCCGCCCCTTGCCGCACCCACCCTCGAGCACATTCTTTCCCGCAAAGAACGCCGGTTCCACCGGACGCAGCCAGTCGAGGAACTGCAGACGATAGCGGGCAGCGAGCTCGGAGTACCGCGTCCATTCGTAGCCGAACGCAGCAGCCGTTTGCTCCTGCACCTCCGTCTGTTCCTGTGCAAAGCGCGGAACGCCGCGCACGATCGGATATGACTTCGTGCATGCCGCGCAGGCCAGCGATCCTTCCATGATCTCCGCGATGTGGCTGTGTCCCGCATGCAACGTGAGGTCGCCCCCGCATTCCGGGCATGCAAGCAGCGGAAGGAGTGACCGTTTCATTCCCGCTCTCCGTCCTTCATCAGGGAGTACGTGCGCTTCCCCTGTGATTCGT
>JBDSPG010000212.1:0-3281 GCA_039912685.1 Longimicrobiales bacterium
CGCTGGTGTTCGCAGCGGTACCCTTCATCACGAACGGTGTGTCGGCGCAGAAGTCCGCGCCGGAGATCGTATCGCAGCAGATCTCGCTGTCGCGGACGGAGGCAGCGTTGCGCATAGAGCGCAGCGATGGCCGTACGGTGGACATCGCGATCCATGGCGGACAGGCGTACCTGAACGGTACGAATGTCGGTGGCGCACCGCGCAGCGGCGAGCTCGACCGTTCGTTCCGCGAGCTGCTTTCGCAGATCACGGATGCACAGTCCTCAGCAGTTCCGGGACTGCTGAAGAGCTGGTCACCGAATCACGGGACGGCAGCAGCGACACGGCTGGATCGTGCGCTCGAGGAGGCAGCCACCGGAGTGATCCCGGCTGCATCTCCGGAAGCGCCTGCAGCACCCGACGCGCCGAATGCACCCGGTGCGCCGGGACTCGATGCGCAGGATGCAGCAGAGAACGGTATCCCATCGGAAGACAGTGTCGAGCGGCTCAACGACCGCATCAGCGAGCTTCAGGGCATGGTCGACAACCTGCAGGATGATGAGGGGAGCGCGAGCGTCGACGTAACCCGTCGCGGCCGCTGGAATCCCGGACCGTTCTACTCGCTGCGCCGCGGTCTCGCCGATGTGTTCTCCGTGCTCGTGCTGTATGTGATCCTGTTTGCACTTGCCGTTGCCGTCATTGCATTCGGCGGGCGCAAGTACATCGAGGGTGTTGCGGACACCGCGCGCCAGATGACCATGCGTTCGTGGCTGGTCGGACTGGCGGCGACGTTTCTCGTGATACCGGCGTTCGTGCTCGGCATCATTGCACTGACGATTTCGATTGTCGGAATTCCGGCGCTGCTTGCATGGGTGCCGTTGTTCCCGCTCGCGGTGGTGCTGTCGCTTGCGCTGGGCTATCTCGCGGTCGCCCATGCGGCCGGCGAGAGCCTCGCAGAACGTCGCTTCTATGTGAATGACTGGTTCAAGCGCGGGAATTCGTACTACTTCATCATCAACGGGCTCGGCGTGCTGCTGGCAATGTTCATTGCGGCGGGTGTGGTCGAGATGGCCGGACCGTGGTTCGGGTTCATTCGCGGACTGCTGCTGTTCCTCGGTGTAGTGTGCACCTGGGCGGCGTTCACCGTGGGCTTCGGCGCAGTGCTCGTATCCCGCGCTGGCACACGGCCGCTCGGCAAGGCACCGGCGTTCGACGATTTCGTAGAGGAGGAGTCGCATGTCTGATCGCGGCAGATGGCTCGCGCTTGCAGGCGTCGCGGCAGCCGGAGTGATCGGCCTGTGCGCGCCGGTCTCCGCGCAGGACTGGCAGACGCTCTCGCAGTCCCGGAAGTTCGGGAGCGAAGAAGCGCTGAAGGTAAATGTAGAGTATGGCGCCGGACGTCTGAGCATTGCGCCGGGAACCGATGAATGGCTTTACCGCGCGGACCTGCGTTACGACGCGGACGTGTTCAAGCACCCGAAGATGACGTACGCGCACGGTGCGCTGAACGTCGGTCTGTCGGATGGCAACGTGAAAGGGCGCAACCTGAAGGCAGGCAAGCTCGACCTGCTGCTGGGGACGCGGGTACCGCTCGACATCAACCTGAAGTTCGGTGCAGCGGAGGCGCAGCTGGACCTGGGCGGGCTGCTCGTGCGGAATGCAACGATTCAAACGGGCGCGAGTCAGACCACGCTGCGTGTGTCACGACCGAATCGGATCGTGTGTAATGCGCTGAAGATGGAGGTTGGCGCAGCAAAGTTGGAGGCGATCGGGCTTGGCAACCTGAATTGCGAGCACCTCAAGCTGTCGGGCGGCGTCGGTGAGGTCACACTGGACTTCAGCGGCTCCGCGAAGCAGGATATGACGGCGGACATCGAGATGGGGCTGGGATCACTGACACTGCGTATACCGAGGGGCACTGGCCTCAAGGTCACAAAGGGTGGAATCCTCGCGTCATTCGACAGTGAAGGCATGGTGAAGCGCGGCGACTCGTTTTTCTCGGAGAACTGGAAAACCGCGCAACGCCATGTGACGGTTGAAATCGATGCGGCGTTCGGATCGATAAACGTGGAATGGCTCGACCGGTAAGCGGCTCCTCATCAAGGGTTACTACAATGATTTCAGCAGTATTGACGTTTCTTGTGATGGGTGTGATTGCGATTGCAGTCGCCGGCGTAGTCCTCGCCGTAGTTGGCGCGGCCCTCGGCCTCGCCATCGGTATCGGTTTCTTCCTGCTGTTCAAGGTGCTGCCGCTGATGCTCGTCGGGTACGTTGTGATGCGGTTGATCGCGCCGAAGCAGACCAAGCATCTGTCGGAAGCGGACCGGAAGTGGCTGGACAGCTGATCAGTTATTGATCGGGAGCGGCCCCGCGGTGGTGTAGAATCACGCGGGCGCCGCGCTCGACGCCCATCTCGGCAGCCGCATTCCCATCGCGCACCGCAATCTCCAGCACCCTCTCTGACCCTATGTATACAAGCGCGGAACCGGAAGGAACCGTTGCATACGTCTTTCCCATGCTTGCGACAATGTCCCCGACACTCACGTGAACGGCTGACTCATCGAGGTCCGAGGTCCACGACGCGGGGATGTTCGTGATGAGGTTTCCGAAGCGGTCGATGTGAACGATCTCGCCGATGATATCGTTGTCCGTGCGAACAGGCTGCGGCAGGTCGAGGCGTACGACTCCGACTGCACGCGGTCCGAGCTGATCGATGCCCACGCCGCGTGCGATGTGTGCTGCGGCGGGTGCGAATACATCGCGGCCGTGAAATGTGGCGGAGACGGGATCGCGGCGGTATGCCCGGTCCTGCACCTCCACGATTTCGCTGTCCGTCTCGAGGACGCGCGACAGCAGACCGTTATCGGGCGCGAGATAGATCTGTCCGCCCGCGCGGGCCGCGAGTGCACGCTGGCCGGATCCGGCCGCAGGGTCTACAATGGCAACGTGAATGGTGCCCGGCGGGAACATCATGGAATACGTGCAGAGTGCCCAGGCGCCCGCGAGGATATCGCCGGGCGGAATATCGTGTGTTGCATCCTCGACGATCGCATCGGGCGCGATGCTGGCGATTACGCCACGCATGGCCGCGGCAAAACCATCGCGTGTGCCGTAGTCCGTCAGCAGCGTGATGCGGCGTTGCGCGAGGCCGATGTTGCTCACCCTACCGCGACCGGATCGCCATGCTCGACGGCTTGCAGCACCGCTTCTGCGATTGCACGGAAGGACTGCGCTGCCGGCGACTCTGCTTCCGCGATGGCGGTTGGTGTACCTGCATCGCCTGCCTGCCGAACGCGCGGATC
>JBDSPG010000226.1:0-3770 GCA_039912685.1 Longimicrobiales bacterium
TGGCCTTTGTCTGGTCGACCACACGAAAGCCTCTTTGTCCGCCGCGGTTCCCTGATTCCTGTCGAGAGTATACCGACAGGCATCCGCCGCCGCGGCTACCGAACCCCCAGCGCGTTCAACTTAGTGCGAAAAATCTTTTCCGCCTTGCTGTCTCGTGCTTCTTTCGCCGCCCGCATGCCTCCCGCCAGCGATCGATAACGATTCGGCTCCTTCTCCAGCGTCCTCTGATATTCGACCAACGCTTCTGCCGGCCGATGCATCCGCATCAACATGTCGCCGAGCAACTCGCGGGCTGGAGCGAGCGGCCCGGGCGTGACGGCGTTCTTCTCGGTTGCATCTTCTCGTGAAACTGCCTGTCGCATTCGAGAAAACGCCGAGTCGGTGCGACCCTCCGAAAAATCCAGCCACGCTGCCGCGCCCAGCGTTTGAATCCCCACCTGCTCGGCCCAATAGGGCTCGCCACGTTTAACCAGTCTATCGCGGATCGCTGCGAGTGAATCGATCGCGCTTCGCGCTTTCGCAAAATCTCCCGTGTGTGATGTGCCGAGGGCGTGCGAAAAGTATGTCATTGCTTCTGCCCACGGAAATCCGCTCGGTTTCACTACAAGCGACGCGGCTTCTGCCCATGCATCACGCTCGAGCGCATAGCGCGCCGGAATCGCAGCGAGGGCAAATACTCCCGCAGATCCGGGCGCAGCACCGGTGATAGCGTTTACGTCGAAGCGAGCCTCGAGTGAAGGAAGCTTGTCGAGGATCCTTTTTGCCTCCGGGTAGCGACGGAGCTGCAAGTATCCATACTCTGCGTAATCCAACGCGTGAAGCGCTTCTGCAATCGACGCGCTCTTCGATGCGACATCGACTGACCGCAGATTGGTATCGATCGATTCGCGCCACCGTCCGGTCCTCGTAAAGATGTGGGACGGCATGTGCAGCGCATGCGCTGCCGACGGGGCAATCGATGCATAGGTCCGCGCAGCTGCCGAGCCTTTCGATGCAAGAGCTGGATAGTCGTACGTGTGAATGATGTAGTGTGCCAGCCCGGGATGATCAGGCTGCTTCACCCACAACGGCTCGAGGATGTTGCCGGCCTTCTTCTGGTTGGCGTACGTCTTGTCAGATGGACTTGCTGACGCCGCTAGTGAAATGGCGTAGAAGATTTTCGCTTCGGTATCGGCCGGCTGCTTCGCAACGAGATCTTCCATCGCGCGCTCGTAAGCGACGATTCGCGTGCCCTGGTTCAACTGCTCGGCGTTGGAGTAAAGCTGGGACACTGCCGCGATGTATCCTCGTTCGCGCTCCGTCGCGAGTGCAGCACTGCGGTTGGCTGCATCCACTGCGAGCCTGCCCAGGCGAATTTGTTCAGGCGTCCGGTTGCCGGCAGCCATCGGATTGCTCCAACGGCTGAGCGCGATTCCCCAATGCGCCATCGCGCACGTCGAGTCAGTGGCTAGTACTCCTTCGAACCCCTTGATCGCGGCTCCGAATTCGAATGAGTGGAGCAATGCGACTGCGCGGTCGAACCGTGGCCCGACCTCCGGACTGCACGAGGTTCGGAAGTGCACTGTTCCGATCCGGTCACCGGAAGTCGCTGTCGGATGATCATGTTCCTGTCCGCCGAGTACTGAAACAGGCGCAAGGAACATTAGTGCCGCAAGGAAGCGCCCCATGAGATCACCCTTTTCGTTGACTGTTTACTCTGTGCCAAGTCCGTGTTGGGTGCAAGTCCATGATCCGTCCCCGCACCGCCCGTACCAGGAGTGCAGGCCGGGCCTGCTTAGGCTGGCGCTTCCGCGGAGAAGTCAGAAGACCGCTTAAAAGCTCCTTCTGCAACGTGGGAACAACAACGCTGCAACCTGCTGGATATGCCTGCTCGCGACTTCGGGGGGATTATTCCCGTGTCGCGCCGGGGTAGTCGACGTGCTGCCAGGCCGGCTGTTCCCACCTCACTCTACAGGAGCTTGCCGTGAAGAGAACCAACGTTGCACCAATACTGCTGGTGGCCTGCGCACTTGCCGCAACGGCCTGCGACAACACCCCCATGCAAGTCGTCGAGCCGTCACTTTCGCCCAGTTTTTCTGCCGTCACGTCGGCCGAAAAACGCATGTCGTTCAATGAGAATTTCGACCTGAAAGGGTCATCGGCCAGGCTGCTGGAAAATACCGGGGCTCCCCCGACGTATTCCAACGGCGGTCTCATTTTTCCGGGGTCGGATCGCGGCTATCTGCGAACCATCGCGTCGAACTACAACAACACCAGCTTCAAGGCAGATATCACCATGACGATTGTTGGCGGCTTCCCTGGCACTGGGACCGCAATCGCGTTCTTTGGCTTCGGGACGGGCGAACCGGATTACGGTTTTTTCGGCGAGCCCACGACCGACCCATCGATCTATGCGCGAGTCATGCCCGATGAGTTCAATGGCCCGTCCGTGCAGATTACAAACGCGACCGGGGGGGTGCTCCAGGAGGGTGCTGCCGAGGCACCTGGACAAGGCGGGAATGGGACGCATCGTCTGCGAATCAGCTGGGACCGCGAGACAAAGGAGTTCACAGTTTTCGTTCATACAAACTACGTCGAAGGTACGGCGTTCGTCCCGACGGCAGTCCTTGGGCCGATCGCGGTACCTGGTGTTTTTGACGACACCAACTCGCGGATCTATTTCGGCGGTGCCGGAAACGTGACGTTCGATAACCTCCACGTGGTTGCTTTCTCTCGCAAACCATAAGGGTGGGATGACGGCCTGATTGTTCTCGACATGGCCTGAGGGTCAGGGCTACGAAGTCTTCTCGAGCAGCCGATCGAGTGCCTCGTAGCTCTGGCTGAGCGTGCCCGGCGCGGGTTCAAGCTCGGTTCACGCGGACGGTTATTTCGATTTGAAGTTGTCCGTCATCATTACAAGGAGCTCACGCCCGGCCTTCCGGATTTTCTCGAGGTACGGAATGAACTCCTCGTGCCCGGCCTCCTGCATCTGCTCGATCAACAGCTCGGAGTAGCCGAGTATGTGACCGAGAGGAGTGCGCAGATCGTGCACCAGATCGCGCGGCAGCATGTGCTGCACTTTCGCTTCGATTTCTGGAGGAAGGTCGGTCATGCGCTTTCTCCGGTTGACGTCCGCTTTTCCGGCCCCATGAGCGCCTCCATTTTGGCCAATAGTCGCGTCAGCTCGATAGGTTTCGTGTCGTAGTCGTCGCAGCCCGCATCGAGTGCCTTATCCCGATCGGTAGACATGGCGTGCGCAGTCAGGGCAATCACAGGAATGTTTTTTGTCGCCTCTGCCGACTTGAGAGAGCGCGTCGCTTCCCAGCCATCCATAATCGGAAGACTCATGTCCATCAAAATGAGGTCAGGACACTCCGCCTGCGCCATCTCGACGCCGCGTTGTCCATCGGTAGCGATGATGACCTCGTATCCCCTCCGCGCGAGACGACGCGAAAGCATGTCGCGATTCATCTCGTTGTCTTCGACAAGCAGAATTCGCGGCATCAGTCAGGGGTCAGAAAGCGCGGCGTCTCGAACTGATTGAGCGCGTTCCGCACCTCGTTAAAGAGATCTTCCTGCGTGTTGCCGGCCTTGCTGAGAATCGTTTCGACCGATCCGCTGAGCTGTCTGCGCTGCGCACCTGTGAGGTCAGCCGCGGTAACAACTACAATAGGTATGCTACGCCACTCTGAATGAGTCCGCATCTGCTCGACGAACGCGAAGCCATCCATAACGGGCATCAGCAAGTCGAGGAAGATCAAGGTTGGACGTTGTTGCTTCATCAATTCGAG
>JBDSPG010000304.1:0-2642 GCA_039912685.1 Longimicrobiales bacterium
CCGGTTCTGTTACGATCTCGAGTAGCGGGATACCGCAGCGGTTGAGGTCAATCGCCGTTTTTTGGGGGATGCGGTCATGCAGGAGTTTGCCAGCATCCTCCTCGAGGTGGACGCGCCGAATGCGAACTGGATCACCGGTGCGTACAAGGACCACGGAGCCGTTGAGTGCGAGAGGTTCGTCGAGCTGCGTGATCTGATAGCCCTTTGGAAGATCCGGATAGAAATAATTCTTGCGCACGAATCGGCTCGTCCGCTGCAGCGAGCACGCGAGCATGGCGGAAGCGCGCACAGCGAGCTCGACGGCGCGCGCGTTGAGCACCGGGAGAGCGCCGGGCAGGCCGAGACAGACGGGACACACAGCGGAGTTCGGTGCGCCGCTGTGCACCACGGCATCACCACAGAACAGCTTCGTCCGCGTATGGAGCTGAACGTGAATCTCGAGGCCGATCATCGGCTGGAGATAAAATGGCTGTGAAGCCGTCACTCGATTCACAGCAATGCGCTTTCGAGTGCGGCCGCTGCTCGGAACATCAGCGGCTCCTGCCAGCGCGGTGCCATCAGCTGTCCGCCGATCGGCAGACCGTGCGTTGCACCAATGGGAATCGACATTGCGGGTATGCCGGCGAGAGCAGCACCGACCGTCAGCATGTCCGACATGTACATCTCGTACGGCTCCAGCTCTGCACCCAAGCGGAACGCCGGTGCATGCGTAGTGGCCGTGAACAGGAGATCGATGCCCTGCCCCCACGCATCATCGAAGTCTTTCGTGACCATCGCGCGCGCCCGACGCGCACCGATGCGCAGCGCCGGGTCGGTCTCCTGGAGGATGTGGGTACCCATGAGAATGCGTCGCTTCGTTTCCGCGCCGAATCCGCGGCCGCGCGACAGCGCCATCAGTTGTGCCGGTGTGCTGCCCTCGACGCGCGCGCCAAACCGGACGCCATCGAACCTGCCGAGGTTGCTGCATAATTCTATCGATGCAATCGCGTGATACGCCGGAAGAGCCAGTGCGGTATGCGGCAGGGACATTTCGCGAATGATGGCGCCGCGCTCACGCAGCAGCCCGATTGCCTCGGTGCACGCGCGCGCAACGGCAGGGTCGATCCCCCGCGGCTGATACTCTCGCGGCACGCCGATGACCAGACCATGGACGCCATCGCCGAGCAGCGCGCGGAAGTCCGGCACACTCACATCGACCGTCGTTGCGTCGAAGGGATCCGCGCCTGCGATGACCTGCAGCAGGAGCGCGGCGTCCTCGACATTCTGCGCGATCGGGCCGACCTGGTCGAGCGAAGAAGCAAATGCAATCACGCCGTACCGGCTGACGCGGCCGTACGTCGGCCGCACACCGACAACGCCACAGAACGCGGCAGGCTGGCGCACAGAGCCCGAGGTCTCCGTGCCCAGGGCGGCCTCTGCAAATCCGGCCGCAACGGCTGCCGCGGAACCGCCCGATGATCCGCCGGGAACGTGCTCGAGGTTGCGAGGATTGCGCGTCGGACCGAAAGCGCTGTACTCCGTCGAGGAGCCCATCGCGAACTCGTCGAGGTTCGTCTTCCCCACCATCACTGCGCCCGCTGCACGAAGACGTCGGACTACCGTCGCATCGTATGGGCTGCGGTAGTTCGACATGATGCGCGCGGCACACGTTGTCGGCGCATCGATCGTGCAGATGTTGTCCTTGATGGCAATCGGCACGCCGGCGAGCGCGCCCGCACGAAGCACGGCGGATTCGTCCACCTGCATCGCTTGCGCAATCGTGCCGTCGTAGTCGAATGATATGAACGCGTTGATGCGGTCCGGTCCTGATTCGCCGGTCTGCAGTCGGTCGAATGACGCGCGGATCCGTTTCTCCGCTGTGATCTCGCCCGATGCAACCCGCGCTGCGAGACGCGCGATGCGCCCGCTCACGAGGCGCCTTCGTTCGATTTCGGCGGAACGCTCGCTGGCTTTACATGTGTCAGGTGTGCGTGTGTCGGCAGGATCGGGACGGTGAAGAAGCCCTCGCGCACATCCGGTGCGAATCGGGACAGCGTGCCGACGAGCGCGTCGGCGCCCGGGACATCGGCTCGCAGCGTCTGCGGCACGGCGTCAACCGCGTTGCGCTGGTCAGCCTCCGTAGATGATTCCGGCTCGCGTCCAATCTCGATAATGCGGGTCATCTGCTCGAGGATGTCGGAAAGCTGCGCCGGGATGCGGTCGAGCTCCTCCGCGTCGAGGTGAATGCCCGCCGCTGCTGCGAGCGCAACCACCCTTGCACGGTCGATCACTACAGCTCCTTCTGCAGATTCGCGTACCGCAGCACCACCTTCTTGCGGCCGCTCGCATCGAAATCGATGACTGCCTTCAGGTCGTTGCCGAAACCGCTCAGCTCCTGGATGGTGCCGCCACCAAACTGCGGATGGCGCACGCGATCTCCCCGTACGTACTCCGGCGCGACCTGCGAATCGCTGTAGTCGATGTATACACCGTCACCACTGCCCTCGAACTTCGGCTGGCGGCGTGGTGCGCGCGCGCCGCCGCCCGAGCCGTAGTTGGACGAGGAACCGAAATTCGAACTGCCGCCGCTGCGCCAGCCGCCGCCGTAGTCGCGGCGGTTGCGCAGGACACCGGGCGTGGATCGTTGCTCCACCAGCTCCTCC
>JBDSPG010000401.1:0-16196 GCA_039912685.1 Longimicrobiales bacterium
TTTACATCAAACCTGGCCATCGAGAACCTTCCGTGCGCGCTGATAGTCTTCCCATGCGGCGCGTGTCATCTGCGGGCTACGCAGCAGGTACGCGGGGTGATAGGTGACGATCAACGGCGTACCGCGATAGTTGTGAGTTGTGCCACGCAGGCGGCTAATGCTTTCTTCCGTATTCAGCAGCGACTGCGCCGCGAACTTGCCGACGGCAAGGATGGCCTTTGGCGCGATCGCATCGAGCTGGGGGAAAAGATAGTTCGTGGTGCACATTCCCACCTCATCGGGGAGCGGGTTCCGGTTCCCCGGGGGACGACACTTCAAAACGTTGCAGATGTACACGGCCTCTCGTGGGAATCCTGCAGTGAGCAGCAGCAGGTCCAGGAGCTTGCCGGCGCGGCCGACGAAGGGACGGCCAGTGCGGTCCTCGGCTTCACCGGGCGCTTCGCCGACCACGAGGAGGTCCGCCGTTGCCGAGCCTTCGCCGAACACGGCATGGGTGCGGCCTTCCCAGAGGCGGCAGAGCTGACAGACGGCCGCGCGCTGGGCGAGGAGCGGGAGCGGCGAATTGATCGTGGGTGCGACGCCAGACATCGCAGCCACCGCAGACATAGCCGCAGCAGCTCCAGAAGCCGCAGCACCGACCTCACGCCCCTCCATCCGCGCCAGTAATCCGTCCAGTAACTCCTTCGGCGTCATCGTGTCGAGATAAATCTCGCCGCCACCGAGCTCGGCGGTCTGACGCATATAGCGCTCGAGCAGTTTGCGCGTTTCCGTCATTGCGCGGCCCGTATCATTTCGACAATGCGATCGACAATGACTTCCGCGACATCGGCCTTGGACTGGAGCGGCACATCCTGGGGGGCACCATCGCGTCCGATCAGCGTGACGCGGTTCGTATCCGTCTCGAAACCGGCACCAGGCTCACGCGCAGAATTAATGACGACGAGATCGAGGTCCTTCTGCTCGAGCTTGCGTCTCCCGTTCTCAATGACGTCATCCGTCTCGAGTGCGAACCCGACAATCACGGCACCAGCAGCGCGCAGCTCCTTCGTGCTGCGCAGAATGTCCTCGGTAGGCTCGAGATCGATCGTGGATGGCGCGGCGCGGTCCTTCTTGATCTTCGCGGTCGCAGGATCACGCGGTCGGAAGTCCGCAACTGCGGCGGCCATGACGAGTGCAATTGCATGCGGCAGTGCGGCCGCTACGGCGTCCTTCATCTGCGCTGCGGTTTCCACGCGTGTGACCTCGATGCCCGACGTCGCATGAAGATCAACAGGCCCGGCGATGAGCTTTACATTGAAGCCGCGGCGCCATGCAGCGGATGCAATGGCGTAGCCCATCTTTCCGGAAGACCGGTTCGTCAACACGCGGACGGGATCCACAGCTTCGCGTGTCGGTCCGGCTGTGACGACGATCGTCTGCGATGATGCTGCAGCGTCGCCCGAGAGTGCGCGTGCAATGTGCTCGATGATGACTGCGGGCTCCTCTACACGTCCGGGTCCTTCGCCTTCGCCGAATGCGAGCGGTCCACTCGCAGGTCCGACGAGTGTGTAACCGAGCAGGCGCAAGTGCTCCGCATTGAGCTGAGTCTGCGTGTGGGACCACATGCGGTCGTTCATCGCGGGACAGATCAGCACCGGTGCGCGAGTCGCGAGGAGAATTGCGGTAAGCAGGTCATCACTGCGGCCGTGTGCAGCGCGCGCCATGAAATCGGCGGTGGCGGGTGCAATGCAGATGACGTCCGCTTCGCGCGCGAGCCGGATATGGTCGAGTGCGTGGCCTGGTGCGAGGATGTCATTGTGGACGGGCCTGCCGGTGAGGGCTTCGAAGCTGAGTTCGCCGACGAACGATTTCGCGGAGTGCGTCAGTACGACATCGACAATGGCGCCGAGCTGCGCGAGGTCACGCGCGAGCTGAATGGATTTGTATGCGGCAATGCCGCCTGTCACGCCGAGCAGGACACGGCGACCCCGCCACGGCCGCCGTCCGCCCTCGCGTCCGGCCGCCGCGCCGCTGTCGTCCGGCGCGTCGGCGGCGGACATCGCGCCTAGAGTCTCCGGCCGCGACGCTGCTTGAGCTCGAAATCGACCTGACCGCTGGTCAGTGCCTCGAGCGACTGCGTGGTCAGCTTTTTCTCGCTGCCGGCGGGCATGGCATCACGCGGCAGTGCATTGAGCTCGCGGCCATAACGTGCGGCTACGAGCACGCCGAGATACTTGCTGCCTGTCGGGTCTTCGGTTGAGGTCGTGGCGTTTGCCACTTCGATCGGTGTGTATACGCGCATCAGGGTCCCCCTTGTACGATACCGTTCAGCTCGGCCGCCATTGCGGCTGCTGTCTGATCCACGTCCCCCAATCGGGACGCGCGGTGTGTCTCTGCTTCTATGATCGCTTCGAGGGTAACCAGCGCCTTCTCGAAGTCATCATTCACAACCACATAATCGAATTCGCCGACCGCTGCGAGCTCGGAGCTCGCCGTGGTCATCCGGGTGCGTCGCTGTTCCGCCGTTTCACTGGCGCGGCCAGTAAGCCGTTTCAACAACTCCTCCGCCGAGGGCGGCAGCACGAACACGAGCACTGCACCGGGCATGCGGTCGCGCACTTGTCTCGCGCCCTGCACATCGATGTCGAGCACCACGGTTCTGCCCGCGGCCAGCGCACTGTCGATTCCCTCGAACAGCGTACCGTACTTCATTCCGTGGCTCACCGCCCACTCGAGCAGCTTCCCCGTCTCCAACAGCCTGCCGAACTCCGCGTCATCGACAAAGCGATAATCCGCATCGTGCGTTTCGCCGGGACGGGCCGGTCGTGTCGTTGCAGACAGCGCGAACACGACATCACCATTGCGACGAACCAGCTCACGGGCGAGCGACGTCTTCCCAGCTCCGCTCGGCGCGGCAATGACGAGCGGAATGCCTGCGCGTTGCGTATTCATTCTACGTTTTCGATCTGCTCGCGAAGCCGCTCGATCTCATCCTTGATCGCAATGACTTCGTGTTCCAGCCTGCTGTCGTTCGCCTTCGACCCGATCGTATTCGTCTCGCGATTCATTTCCTGCACCAGGAAGCTCAGGCGTTTCCCGACGGGATCCTTCGCGGGCGCCGCCACCGACTCACGGAACAGCTCGATATGGGAACGCATGCGCACCAGCTCTTCACTCACATCCATGCGCTCGGCGAGGTGCGCGATCTCTCGCGCGATCCGGTCCTCGTCCAGGCTGATACCCTCGAGCAGCTCCGCGACTACACGTCGCATACGGTCCCGTTCGGCGATCAGCCGCTCCGGTGCAAACACCGTGATCCGGTCGAGCGAGCCTTCCATCGAAACGATCCTCGCCTCGAGGTCCGCCGCCAGACGTTCACCCTCCTGCTCGCGCATCCGGACCGCTGATTCCGCCGCGGCCTCCGTCACCTGCCGCACGAGCTCGGCATCGAGCTCCGGCGCACCGGCATCATCCATCGGTACGATCAGGTCGTTGTATCGCGCCAGCAGCGCCAGATCGACTTCACCCGGCAGCCCCAGTTTGTCCTTCAGCTCCGTCAGTGCACGATGGTACTGACGCGCACGCGCTTCATCGAGCTGCAGTGTGGGACCCTCGGTATCCACAACACTCTGCGATTCTATGCGCAGCGCGTAATTGACATGCCCACGCGGCATCCAGGCACGCAGCCACTCGCGGATCTGCGGCTCGAACCGCTCCGCCGCGCGCGCAAGACGCAGGTTCGCACTGAAATATCGGTGATTGACGGTCCGAACTTCCGCACGCAGACGACCAACCGCCGTATCCTGCTCGGCTTCGCCGTATCCCGTCATACTGCGAATCATCGGCGCGCGACCATCAATTGAACAGCTGCCACTTCACCCCGTAATACACGCGGGGGCCCGGAGTAATTCGATCCGGAATCTCCACGCGGCCCTTCCCCAGCATGTCCTCCCACTGGATAAAGGCCCGGACGTCGATAATCCGGATCTGAAGATAACCGTTCAGGAGCTGTTGTGCCTCGAGCTGGCGGAACCGCAGGTCCTCGATAGCCCCCGGCGCGGGTTCCCCGGCATCCGGATCGCCGTACACGAGCATGGAGCCCCTGCGCAGGCTTTCCAGCCGGGCGAAGACCTCCAGGTTACCGGAGGGCAGCGGCGACAGGTGCACTTCCCCGGCGATACGCCAGTTCCGGGTCGGGATATACGTCCACGCCTCGACCTTGTTCCAATAAGTATAGGAGGCATCCAGGGCGAAGCGATTTCTGAACAGGCCAATTCTGCCCCAGGTCTCGAATCCGATCGCTTCGCCGACGGCCGTAGCCCCGGCGGCACTGTCGAAGGGGAGCCCGAATGGGGCCGTGGCGCCCGGGTCGAGCTTTATGTAGGCGACGCCCGCCTGAACGCCGAAGCGATCGAGCATGGCACCCGCGCGCATGGCAGAGCGGCTGGAGATCACGTGATCCTCGCGGATGCTGACCCCGTCCGAATCGGCATACACGGGCGCACCGCGGTCGCCATCGGCGAGTTCGACAAACCCGGCAATACCGGCGAGGGGCCCGACCTGTCCGCGGACGTCATAGGTGAGCGCGGACGGCCCTTCGGACCAGCTCTGCTGTGCAACGTCCCCACCGATCTGGAGCAGGCGTGTGTCGAACCCGGCGGACAGCTCGAGCTCCTGTTTCGGCAATGCATCACTGCCGCGCATGCGGAGCGTGCCAAGGGCGTAGACGGGACCGCGGTTGAATGCAGCGCGGCCGCCGCCCTGCCAGTGATCGCGCTTGAGTGTCGGCGGCTTGAGCGAATCGGGGATCGTCGTTGCGACCGTGCCGGAATCCTGCTTGACGCTCGAGTGTCCACCGAACAGCTCGACCGTGAGCCCCTTGATCACCTGTGTGCGGGCGCGCAGCACGACGTCGCTACGAGTGCGTTTCGTCGGCCATGGCGCGATCGGCTCGCGCTCGAGGTTCTGGCGCCTGAATTCGAGCTGCAGGCCGCGGCGTGCGTTGGTCCACGACCACTTCGCCCAGCCGGTCAGCGTGTTGGCGTGCTCTTTCCCGAGTGCGCCATCCGTGTCCAGACGATCGAGTGCAAGACCGAGCGGTCCGACAATCACCTTCGGCACGAGGAACAGTCCGCGGAACGCATTGACATCCGGCTGCCCGGTCGCGGCCTCGACACGTGTATACGGCTGCGCGCCCCCGGGGTGCGCAGTGATGATCTTGATCTTCAGAAGATCGAGACGACGTTCGACGCGCAGTGATGCGATGTTGATGAGCTCGACCTGCGACAGATCGTAGACGGACGAGAGCAGCGGATCGAGCACATAGCCGTCGACCTCGACCTGTACGCGTCCACGCGTGAGTCCAAACGCGGTTGCGGCTTCCGGTTGCACATGTGTGCCCGCGCGGATGGGCTGCACACCGGGAATGCGTCGCAGCAGATCACCAATGGTGAGTGCGGCCTCGCGCAGCAGCTCTTCCTGCGTCCACTCCCACACACCGGCGGCGAAACCGGACGGCGCATCAGCGTGCAGATCCGGGAATACACCAGGGAGCGAATCGCGCTGCATGGCGAGTTGCATGGCGCGTCGCAGTGAATCGACGCGCAGCAGACTGTCGCGCACGGCAGCGCTGTCGCGCGGTGGTGCAACGGAATCCGGACGTGGTTTTGGCGGAGGAGTATCCTGTGCCGTGAGCGCGCGCGAGAAACCAGGCGCGGCCGTGCACAGGACGAATGCTAACGCAGCCGGAGCGAACCGGCGCATGGCGTGGCGCGCGATCATGCCTCCGCTCGTGCGCGAACCCACTCAATGAACAGACGGGTCGGCAGACCGGTTGCGCCCTTGCGGAGGTACGGCGCTGCTTCGTCCTTGTACGCGGTGCCTGCGATGTCGAGATGAACCCACGGGACGTCACCGGCGAATTCCTTGAGAAACCAGCCGGCCGTGATACTGCCCGCAGCGCGGCCGCCGGAGTTCTTCATGTCAGCGATGGTGCTGTCGATCTGTGGACGATACTCATCCCACAACGGCAGCGGCCAGCAGCGCTCACCGACGCGCACACCCGCGACCTTCACTTCATCCATGAGATCGCCGTCCGTGCCCATGAGTCCGATCGCGTGGAACCCAAGTGCAATGACGACGGCGCCAGTGAGTGTCGCGGCATCCACCATTGCGACCGGATCGAAGCGACGCGCGTAGGACAGCGCGTCCGCGAGGATCAGACGGCCTTCCGCATCGGTGTTCACGATCTCAATGGTCTTGCCGAGATGGGAGCCAATCACGTCACCCGGCTTGAATGCCTTGCCGTCCGGAAGGTTTTCCGTGGACGGGATGAGGCCGACGACGTTGATTTTCAGCCCGAGCTGCGCAATACCCTGCATGGCAGCGATCACTGCAGCTGCGCCGGACATGTCGTACTTCATCTCTTCCATGCGGTCCGCTGGCTTGATCGAGACACCGCCGGAATCAAACGTGACGCCCTTGCCGATCAGTACAACGGGCTTGCTGTCACCGCCACCCTTGTGCTCGAGGATGATGAAGCGCGGCTCCTCCTCCGAGCCCTGGGACACGGCGAGCAGCGCCTTCATTCCCTCTTTTTTGATCGCCTTCAGGTCGAGGATCGTGCACGCGAGGCCGTTCTCGTCCGCCATCTTCTTTGCGGCGTTCGCGAGATATGTCGGTGTTGCAACGTTACCAGGCTGCGTCTGCAGTTCGCGTGCGAAGTTTGTTGCACGTGCTGTAATGCGCCCATAGTCCACGGCACGCTTGTACTCGCGCAACTCGACGTCGTCAAAAGCGAGAATGGTGATGTCCTCGACGAGCGCCGTCGGCGGCGAGTCCTCGTTCTTCGACTTGTACTCGCGGAAATCCCAGGCGGCGAGGAGTGCAGCCTGCACGGCGGCGAGGCCTGCGTTGTAATTGCCCATCCGCTCACTGAGATGGTGCACATGGCCGACAGAGATCGCGAGCTGCGTGATGCCCATGCGCTCCGCTACGCGGATTGCAGTACCGACACCGCGGCGTACGCTCTCAACCGTGTGGTCCTGCTTCTTCCCGACACCGACGAGCAGAACGCGCTGGATTGCGGCGTCCTTCGACGGCGCATACAGCACGAGTGTCTCGTCCCGCTTACCCTTGAAGTCGTCAGACTCGAGCACGCGGGTGATTGCACCCGCATACATCGCATCGACTTTCTGCAGGAAGCCGACGGGCTTTTTGTCACGCTCGAATGCGTGTAGCACGAGCAACGGTGTCGTCAGGTCCGTCGCGCGCACCTGTGTGGTCTGAATCGTGGGCTCGTGCATGGGTCCTTACATGTTCCGGATGATCTCGTCTGCAAAACGGCTGGTGGACACGAGAGTTGCGCCCTCCATCTGCCGTTCCAGATCGTACGTCACAGTCTTGTTTCCGATCGCCGTCTCCAGGCCCTTCACCACGAGCGCGGCCGCTTCGTTCCAGCCGAGATGCTCGAGCATCATAACGCCGCTGAGAATGAGCGAACCCGGATTGATCTTGTCGAGGTTGGTGTACTTCGGCGCTGTACCGTGTGTCGCCTCGAACACGGCGACCTCCTCGCCTACATTCGCGCCCGGCGCCATGCCGAGACCACCAACCTGTGCGGCCGCTGCATCCGAGATGTAGTCACCATTGAGGTTGGGCGTAGCAAGCACTGAATACTCTTCGGGACGCAACAGGATCTGCTGGAACATCGAGTCCGCGATGCGATCCTTCACGATAACTTTCCCGGTCGATGCTGCGGCGTCCGCTTCAAGTACGATGCTGTCGGAGAATTGTTCCCGTGCAACTTCGTATCCCCAGTCGCGGAACGCGCCCTCGGTATACTTCATGATGTTGCCCTTGTGCACGAGCGTGACGGACGGCTTGCTTCTCGCCACGGCGTACCGAAGTGCTGCAGCAACGAGGCGCTTCGAGCCGAACGCGCTCATCGGCTTCACGCCGAGTGCACTATGCTCGCGGATGTCACTTCCGAACTCGTTCATCAGGAACGAGCGCAACTTCTCCGCCTCAGCACTGCCCGCCTTCCACTCGATGCCGGCGTATACGTCTTCCGTGTTCTCGCGGAAAATTACGACGTCGACCTTTTCCGGTTCTTTCACGGGTGACGGCACGCCGGGTATGTAGCGGACGGGACGGATGCACGCATAGAGGTCGAGCACCTGGCGCATGGTGACGTTCAGTGAACGGATGCCACCGCCGACAGGCGTGGCAAGTGGTCCCTTGATGCCGACCTTGAACTCCTGCAGTGCGCGCAGCGTCTCTTCCGGCAGCCATTCACCGGTTTTGTTGAACGCCTTCTCGCCCGCATAAACTTCCATCCAGACGATGGAACGCTCGCCGCCGAACGCCTTCTCGACCGCGCCTTCGAGCACGCGACTCGTGGCGCGCCAGATGTCGGCGCCGGTGCCATCACCCTCGATGAACGGGATGATCGGATGCGACGGTATGGTGTGCGCGCCGTTGCTGAATGTGATTGGCTCGCCCTTGTCCGGCACCTTCGCGTGGGTGTATGCCTCCGCCATGTTAAACGCGCTGCGCGATGGGTGTGCTCTTCCTGTCACGCGGCCCGATGTACGTGACATCCGGACGAATGAGACGGTTGTTCTTCAGCTGCTCGATGATGTGCGCGGTCCAGCCAGCCATACGTGCACATGCGAAGATGTTGGTGAAGAGATCGAGCGGAATACCGAGCGTGTAGTAGACGGAGGCGCTGAAGAAATCGACGTTGGGGTAGATCTTCTTCCCCTTCTTGTCCATTTCCTCGCGCATTGTGGTCTGAATATGATCGGAGATGTCGAGCCACGGTGTATCGCCGGACTCCGCGCTCAGCTTTGCAGCCAGGTCCTTGAGGATCGGTGCGCGCGGGTCCGTTGTGCGGTACACGCGATGTCCGAAGCCCATGATCTTGTCGCCTTTTTCGAGCGCATCGCGCACCCACTGCGCGGCGTTGTCGGGTGTGCCGATCTTCATCAGCATCTTCATGACCTGCTCGTTCGCGCCGCCGTGCAGCGGCCCCTTGAGCGTGCCGATTGCGGAGGTGATACCGGAATGCATGTCGGACAACGTGGCGACGGTAACGCGCGCGGCGAAGGTCGATGCGTTCATGCCGTGCTCAGCATGCAGCGTGAGCGCTGCATCGATGATGCGCGTCTGCGTTTCGGTGCCTTCCTTGCCCCACAGCATGTACAGGAAGTTGCCGGCGAGTGTGAGCTCGGGCTTCGGCTTGATCGGATCCTTGCCCGTGCGGATACGCTCGATCGCTGCAGTCAGCGTGATCGCCTGTGCCGTGAGGCGCACGGCTTTGCGATCGTTCGCCTCGGGGGACATGTCCTCCGAGTCGGCGTCATAGCCCGCGAGTGCGGAGACCGTGGTACGCAGCAGCGCCATCGGGTGTGCCTTCGGCGAACGGCGAACGATCTCGAGCACGTCATCCGGAACTGATGCATTGTCGTTGAAGCGGCCACGCAGTGTGTCTAGCTGCTGTCCCGACGGCAGCTCACCGTACCAGAGCAGGTGGCAGACTTCCTCGAACGTCACATTCGCGGCAAGATCCTCGATTGCGTATCCCGCGTACATCAGGCGGCCGTTCTCGCCGTCGACTTCACTGATGGTGGACTCGGCGACAACAACGCCTTCCAAACCTTTATCGGCCATGGCCCTCGTTCTCCCGGGCATATCGTGTGTGTTCAAACAACCCTGCCGCCAACAAAAAGGGGCGGGCTTCCAGACCCAAGGTCGGACGCCAACCCCTGTTCCCTCGCGCGCGTGCGGCCAAGGGGCGAAGTTAGCGGCCGCGGAAATGCGATGCAAGGTCGTGGCCCGCGGAAATGGGGGGTCCGGGAAGGCTTGCCGCGAGGCGGTCGGATCGCCATATCCCAGACGTGCCAAACACCGATTACCTGAAGAAAATGAAGCGCGTGAAACAGTTTACGAAGACGATGGCAGCCCTGCTGCTGCTGACCGCACTTGCGGCCGCTTGCGGCGGCAAAGACGACGATGGTGAGCCCGTGGTCGATACCGGCGCCGGTGCACCCGCCTTTCAGAAGCTGACCGAGGATCAGGTGATCGGTGCAGTGCTCGCCGCGGCGGATGCACTGCATTCTGCGGACTCGGCGGCGCTCCCGATCGTGACGGCGCCGGGCGTGTGGCGGTTCGCGGATGTGATGCGCGTGGATCATCGCGCGATTGGCCGCGAGATCCGCGCGGTTGCCGATACGATCCGCGTGACGGGCGTCTCGAGTCCGCTTTCAGAACGCCTGGGTGCGGCCGCCATGGCGGTCGCGACGGCGCTGAATGATACGACTGCGAACCGTTCGGCCGCGTTCGTAGCGGGCCAGATCGGCGCGCAGCGCGAGCTGATCGGCGCAATGGACAGCATCCTGATTCCGTCGGCGACAACGCCCGCGCTGCGCCAGGTGCTGCAGGACCTGCGGCCGTTGATGGTCGCACATCTTCAGCGGGCAGAGCAGCTGCAGAAACTTCTTGCGACGGCGGAGGCCGCGCCAAAGCAGGCAGCCGCGCGGATCTCGCCGGACTCGGCAAGGATACCGGGGGATACGACGGCGGATGGTTTGCCGATCGTGAGGGCCGTGAAACCGGATACGGTTGTGAAGATTCCGCCGGATACCATGGGGCGCATCCGGCGGCCCGCATGACGCCAGTCTGGACCCGTCTCAAGGAACGGAAGGTCGTTCAGTGGTGCTTCGGCTACCTCGCCGGCGCATGGGTCCTCCTCCAGGTCCTCGGCTTGATCGCAGACGCGTTCGCGTGGCAGGGACGCGTCATGCAGGCGGTCATTGTCCTCCTCGCGGTTGGCTTCTTTGCCGTCCTGATCGTGGCGTATTATCACGGCGAACGCGGCGACCAGCGTGTGCACGCACCCGAGCTTGTGATGCTCGCAGTGGTCGCATTGGTCGGGCTTCCGCTCGTCTACCTGGTGAGCCGGCCGAAGCGCGTTGACGCGCTCGATGCGGCGCCACTTCCGGTCATCACCGAAAAGTCCATTGCCGTCCTTCCCTTCACCACGTTTACGACGGACGAACAGAGCACGGCATTCGCGGCCGGCGTGCAGGACGCGATCCTCACGTTGCTCGCGAAGGTTGGCGACCTGAAGGTGATCAGCCGGACATCCACGCTGCAGTATGCGACGGGGTCACACGACACGCGGGCGATCTCGACCGCTCTGGGTGCGAAGTCGATCGTCGAAGGGAGTGTTCAGAGGTCGGGAAACAATATCCAGGTGCAGGCACAGCTCATTGATGGCGCGACGGATGCTCACATCTGGGCGCAGACATACAAAGGGGAGCTCACGGATCTGTTCAAGATCCAGAGCCAGATTGCGACGAAGATTGCGGCGGAACTGCAGGCGCGCCTGACAACGGAGGAGCGATCAGTTCTTGGCGTGGCGCCAACGAAGAATGCGGAAGCGTATGAGTTATATCTCAGCGCGGTGGAATACACGCAGCGGCCGGGTTTCCTGAAGGAGGACCTGACTGCAGCTGCACGCCAGCTTCGCAACGCGATCCGGTTCGACTCTCAATTCGCCCTTGCCTACGCGGCGTTATCCTGGGTGGAAGGTGCACTGATCTGGTACAAGCGTGACAACGACCCCGCGCACTGGGTCGCGCAGCACGCATTCGCGGACACCGCGCTCGCGATCAATCCCGATCTACCTGAGGCTCACAGGGCGAAGGCGATCGCGTATTACTGGGGTGATGCGAATTACGCTGCGGCGATCCGCGAGTTGGAGATAGCACGTAAGGGTTTGCCGAATGATGCCGAACTGATTTCGTATATGGCGTACATCAAGCGTCGACAGGGTCGCTGGCCCGAGGCGGAGGCGACGCTGCTGCAGGCAATAGAGATCGACCCGCGCAACTCGCGGACGTGGGCTCAGCTATGCAGCATGCAGCAGCAGCAGTTCAAGACGGCAGCGGCGGTTGCCAGCTGTAAACGCGCGCTGGAAATCGCGCCCACGAACTACAACGCGGCGGAATGGTCGGCCAACGCATACTTGAGACACACGGGAAAACTGGACGAATTGAGGCGCGTGCTTGCGGACACGTTGCTTGCCGCCACGAGCGATGCGAATCGCGCGTTCGATATGTATCGTCTGGCCACGTACACGCGCGACTGGAAACGCGGACTCGAGGTCGTGAAGGAGAATCCTCGCGGCTTCTCAAACCAGACCCGTTTCATACCTGCCGCGCTTGCCACGGCGCGTTTTTACGCCATTGCAGGCGACAGCGCCCGCGCTCGCGCATACTTCGAAGCCGCTCGGATTGTCACTGACTCCGCCCTGCGCGCGTCGCCGCAGGATGCGCGTAACATGATGGCAATGGCCTATGTAATGGCGGGGCTGCGCAATAAAGTTGAAGCTGTACGCATGGCGCGCGCAGGCGTCGCCGCGAATCCACCAACACGCGATGCAGTCTGGGCCCAGCTTTATATGGAGGACGCGGCAGGCGTGTTTTCGCAACTAGGCATGCCGGATGAAGCGATGGGTCTTCTCGATGGTATTGTCGCACGGATGGGTGGGGTGTCGCCGAGCGAGCTCCGGATCGATCCGGTGTGGGACCCGATTCGCGGGGACCCGCGCTTCAAGAAGCTGCTGATCCGGAAGCCGGGAGGCTGAAGGATCGGTGATGCCGGGCGCGAGACTCGAACTCGCATGGGGTTGCCCCCGGCGGATTTTGAGTCCGCTGCGTCTACCATTCCGCCAGCCCGGCCGGCGGGAAACATAACGCTGAGGAGGCGCGTGCTCCAGAGGGCTGGTCATTAACGTCGTCCGACCTTGTTGCGTCTGTCGAGTTAGCGCATTCAGAGTGGCGAGCGAAGGGTCGTAATGAGAGTCATAACACGCGTCGTATTGATGTGCCTGATGGGCATGACCGCCTGCAAATCCACGGCGGCAACTGGGCCGGCAGATGAGGCACCTGAGCCGCCCTGGCCGCAGGCGCCGCCCGGGCCGAATACCACTTCACCGTTTCCAATCGATCGAGGTGATGACGGGTCGGGCACGCCCGGCTCGTACAAGGGACTGGCGTTGCGATTGGTGGACAATGGTCAACCGGCAGTTACGCCCGTCGATGGAATCATCGGTTTCGTTTGCATCGGGATGAGCAATTCCCTCCGCGAATGCACCGATTTTCAGAATCGCGTGAGGACCGAGTTTGCAGGTCAGATCAACCCGGCGGTGCGTGTGATCAATTGCGCAGTAGGAGGCCATGCCATCGAGTTGTGGAATGATCCCGCATTCGACGCGAAGCTTTGGGATGCATGCATAACGCAGCGACTGCCCGAGGCAGGGGTCCGCCTCGACCAGGTTCGGGTGTTATGGCATAAAGCGGCCGATGACCCGACGCCGGGGCCCGGGAACACTCCATTGCCGACCTATCCGTCGCCTGGGAGTGACTATGCTTCGTTCTTCGCCAACCTGTCGACATTTTCCACACGCGTCCACGGCAAGTTTCCTTCCGTCAACGCTGTTTATACATCATCGCGCAGCTATGGCGGGTTTGCCGGTAATGCGGCGGCCCGCGGCGAGCCATTGAGCTACGAGGAGGGGCATGCATTGAACCAGTGGCTCCTCACTCACGCCGCGGTCGATGGGGTCTGGTACGGGTGGGCGGCATACCTGTGGGCACCGTCATGCGACACGGGCATAACGAACAAATCGGGGGTGTGCTACGATCGCGTCGATTACGTAAGCGATGGTGTGCATCCATCGACTTCAGGGCAGGACAAGATCAGCCACATGCTCCATGCCCGCTTCCTGAAGGAGCCGTGGTACAGGAAGCCGTAGCTGCGAATGAGAACAGCCGGCATTGCAGAAACGGGGGCCGCGCACTGGTGCGAGCCCCCGTCTCTTGATCAGTGCGCAATTTCAGCGCGCATCTCGCGCATCTAATGGCCGATTTTCACGCCTGTCGTGCTGGTGACGGCGCCACTCACACCGGGCTTTGTGACGGCAGCTGCGCCCGAGCCTGTTGCGGTTACCGCGGGCCTCGATGCGGCTGCACCGGCCTTTGCCTCGTTGCCCAGACGTGCGAGCACATCCGCGCCGCCGTTTAGGGCTGCTTCGACACGCACCAGGGCGTTCGATGGTGCGGCATTACCGCCCGCTACGAGGTCGGCGAGGACGGTGAGCGCCAGCGCGCGATTGTTGCCCGCGTGTGCCGACAGGTTTGCGATGCTCTGCAGGCTCACACCGTTCTCGTATGCGTCTGCAGCTGCGACGAGCTCCGCGGTGGTCACTGCCTTCGCAGGTTTGTCATCGCGTGCCGGCTTGTCGGCGGGTGCCGGTGCTGGCTTCGCTGTTTCCTCGCGGCGGCTGCTGAGCGCAGCGCTTACACGTGCGAGCACTTCAGCACGGTGCTCGACTGCGGCGGCGATGCGTGCGGACGCGACACCCTTTGCGCGGCCTTCCGCGACCTTGTCCTCGAGCACGGAGCTGGGCACGCCACGGCTCTGCGCGTTTTCGATGGAAGCGCGAATGCGTGCCTCTGCCGCAGCATCCGTAGACGTCTGCGAGGTTGCCTGTGTGGTCGTCCTCGTGGTTGCCTTTGTGGTTGCATGGCCGCTCGCCTGGCCGGTTGTTTGCGCGGACAGCAGCGCCGGTGCGAAGGCAGCTGCAGTGATGATCGAGCAAATGAGTTTACGCATTGTTGATTCTCTCCGTTGTCGTCTGCGGTGACTCCGTGTCTGCCGCTACAGTACAGACGATCAGAACGGGGAAACGTCACAGCGGGGTTAGCGGAAGGGTCCAACCGCCCGACCTTCCCGTGCCGCGTATAGTTACGTACCAACTATCTCGGGAGATTGACCGGTGTAAGCCGTGACAACGGGGTCCCGAGCTTGAGACCTGCGGCAACTCCGGCGCCGGCGCGTGCGGGTGCGACGCCCTGACGCATGAGGCGTTCGATCGTTGCGGGTACTTCCTTGAGCATGGCTGCATCTCCGCCGCCCGCGCGCCACGCGCCGATGACTTCGACACCGACGGCGAGCGGAACACCGCTCGCCATGAGATCCGCGAGAGCATACGACGTAACTGCGATGGTCGCGCGCCCGGCGGCATCGGCGCTGAGCTTACGGAGCGCGTCCTCCGGCACGTTGCGCTGCAGCGCGTCGGCGACGGCTACGATTTCAGCAGAAGTCGTCGGCCTGCTGGAGCGCAGCAGCAGTTGCGCGCGTCCCATGCGGTCAGCTGTTGCGCGCACAGCGATGACGATCCTGTCGCCGGGTACGTTCTTCGCCGCGCCTTCAATGCCCTTCGCAACCAGCGGCTCCGCGGGCAGGCCTCGCGCTTTCGCATCCTTTATTGCTGCTGAAAATGATGCATATGCGGATGCCGACATTGCAGCGTGCAGCTTCGCGTCCTGGGCCGCGTCCTGGCCGTGCACGTTGTTCGACGTTGCAGCGAGTACCGCCGCCACACCCGCGATGATCACATGCCTGTTTTTGATTTTTATCATCGGTCCTGTGCACCCTTTTCAGTTACCACGAGTGTCGCATTCTTGCGTCCGAATCCGTCATCCACAATTCCTGTGGCGTTCTCCGGCAGTTTCCACGTATTGCCGTCGATCACGAACGAGTAGTGATATACGCCTGGAGGCAGCACCGTGCTGAGTGTCCAGTTGTGGCCGCTGCGCTACAGTGCGCGGGGCTCCCAGCCGCTGAAGTCGCCGGCAACGGCGACGCTGCGCGCCTGCTCGTCGCGAATCGTGAATGTTACAGCGCGACCTGCTCCCGTCACTGCGCCCGCAGCCGCGGCCGGCGCGGCACCGAGCGAACGGCCGCCAACGCGCAGCGACATACCGACGCTGAACGCGTTGGATCCCGGCGCGCCCGATTCGGGGTCGGTGACACTGCGACTCGCCGATCCCTGGATGTACGCGCTCTTTCCAACAGCAACGCCAACTGCTGCGTACGCGCCAATCTCTCCATGCTCTACGGGCGTGTTCCAGCGTCGCATACCGAGAGAAAGGTCGGCTGCGCCGAGTGACAGGCCTACTACGGCATCGACGCCGGCATAGGTCCCTCGTCCAGCCGTGTTTTCGGCTTCGTAGCTGGCCGCACTGACCTTCAGACTCGCAGGGCCGGCCATGCGGAACAGCGACACGGCACCCCCTGTGAGACTCAGCGATCCATCCTGCGAATCGGAAGTGCGCGGACCGGCTGATCCACCAAGCGGCGGAAAC
>JBDSPG010000008.1:0-11732 GCA_039912685.1 Longimicrobiales bacterium
GTCGAAGGACCTCTCTGGTCTCGATCACTCCGCCGTCGAGCATGATGCGACCGACGTACTGCGGCGGCTGCTCGCGACACCGACCATCGCATCCAAGCGCTGGGTGTACAACCAGTACGATACGACAGTTCGCACGAATACCGTAGTCGGGCCGGGTGGTGATGCCGGTGTGCTGCGCATCCGCGGCACACGTATGGGTGTTGCTGCGACTGTGGACTGCAATGGGCGCTACGTCTACCTGAATCCCCGCCGCGGCGCACAGATCGCCGTTGCGGAGGCAGCACGCAATATCGTGTGTGTGGGAGCCAGGCCGCGGGCGATCACGAACAACCTCAATTTCGGGAATCCGCTCAAGCCTGAAGTATACTTCCAGCTGCGCGAAGCGGTTGCAGGTATCGGTGAGGCATGCACTGCGTTCGAGACGCCGGTTACCGGCGGCAATGTCTCGCTGTACAACGAGAACCCGCTCGGCGCCATCTACCCGACGCCTGTGATTGGCATGGTTGGCGTGCTCACGGATGTCGAGAAGTATGTGCCGTCCGCGTTCTGCGCCACGGGCGACAGCATCATTCTTCTCGGCCGGAACACCGACGAACTCGGCGGCTCGGAATATCTCAAACTTTTGCACGAGCTCGTAGCGGGCGACGCTCCGGCGGTCGATCTGAATGGCGAACGCGCGTTGCAGGAGGCTGTGATCGCAATGGCGGACGCGCGGCTGATCCGCAGCGCGCACGACTGCGCGGAAGGCGGCCTTGGCGTTACAATCGCGGAGAGCGCCTTTGGCGACCAGGGTCCGTTCGGCGTCGATGTAGCGCTCGCGGACAACATCGCGGCTGCACCACTTCTGTTCGGCGAGGCGCAGGGCCGAATTGTGGTGTCCTGCGGGACAGCGGACGAGGAGGCGGTACTCTCGATCGCGGAGAAGAACGGCGTACCGGCAACGGTAATCGGCAAGGTCGGCGCACAGGGTGGCGCTTTTCGGATCACAACGCACGGCGCCACCATCAACGCGCGGGCAGCAGAGCTCGCAGAGACGTATAACACGGCGATACCACGCCTGATGGACACGACACCAATCGAAGGGTAAACGCCGGCATGTGCGGCATTGTAGCAGTTTCAGGAATGGACCTCGCCGCGGAAATCGCGTTCCTCGGCTTGTACGCATTGCAGCATCGCGGCCAGGAGGCGGCGGGCATCAGTGCAGTCGGTCCTGACGGCCGCACGCAGCTTCACCGTGCGCACGGCCTGATCGTCGACGGCTTCGATGATCAGTCGATGAAGGCGTTACCCGGCAAAGTCGCGATGGGTCATACGCGATATTCGACGGCGGGCGGGCCGGGCCTCCACAATGCACAGCCGATCCTGGTACGCTACCACGAGGGCGACCTCGCACTCGTGCACAACGGCAACATCACGAACGCGCAGAAGCTGCGCGACGAGCTGGTGAAGGCGGGTGCACTGTTCCAGACGACAGTGGACTCCGAGGTCATCGTGCACCTTATTGCGCGCTCCCGTGCGACAGGCGTGGACGAACAGATCCGCGAAGCGCTCGCCCAGCTGACCGGTGCGTTCTCCGTACTGATCACGGTGAATGACGTCCTCTTCGCCGCGCGCGATCCGTGGGGCTACCGTCCGCTGATCATGGGGCGCCATGGCGGCGGCTACATGTTCGCGAGCGAGACCTGTGCACTCGACCTCATCGGTGCGACGGACCATCGCGACCTCGAGCCAGGCGAGATCCTGCGCGTGCAGAACGGTGAGATCACGTCACTTCCCTGCCTCACGGGCGCGGCGCGACACGCGCCATGCATCTTCGAGCTCGTCTACTTCGCTCGGCCGGACACCAAGCTCTGGGGTGTGAGCGTGGATCGCGCCCGTCGCGCATTCGGACGCCAGCTCGCTCTCGAGCATCCCGTGGATGCAGACTGCGTATTCAGCGTCCCCGACTCCTCGAATTCAGCGGCACTCGGATATTCCGAGGAAAGCAACGTCCCGTTCGAGCTCGGACTCATCCGGAACCACTACGTCGGCCGCACGTTCATCCATCCGACGCAGGAAGGCCGCAACTTCAAGGTCCGCATCAAGTACAACGCGGTGCGCGAAGTCATCGAGGGCAAAAGCGTCATCGTCGTCGATGACTCGCTTGTGCGTGGTACGACGAGCCGCGGCCTGATAGCGCTGATTCGCGAGGCCGGCGCGCGCGAAGTGCATTTCCGTGTTGCGTCGCCGCCCGTCCAGCACCCGTGCTATTACGGGATCGATCTTCCGACGCGAGAGGAGCTGATCGGCGCGAACATGTCCGTTGAGCAGATCAGGCAGCACCTGAACGTCGATACACTGGGATACCTCTCGCTCGAGGGGATGCACGCCGCCGTCGAGAACTACGGGCCATTCTGCGACGCCTGCTTCTCCGGCGACTACACCGCACCGCTGGTCGACATCGAGATGGGCCGGACGATTACGTCACACTGCTAGGGCGGGCAACAGGCGCATCGCGGGCTGCCAGCACGCGCCCCGCGGCTGGCGCGATTCTTGTCCTCATTCCACGCGATGTCAGCGTTCGATAACTGCGACGGGAGCATCCATGCCGAACCGGTTGGTTTACTACTTCGGGAATGGCGCCGCCGAGGGCGGCCGCGAGGATAAAGCGCTGCTTGGCGGCAAGGGTGCGAACCTGGCCGAGATGACGCGCATCGGGATCCCGGTCCCGCCGGGCTTCACGCTCACCACCGAAGTGTGCCGCTCCTACCTGCGTGACAATCGATACCCCGACGGTCTCACAGCCGAAGTCACAGACGCCGTGAAGCGGCTGGAGAACGAGACGGGCAAGACGTTCGGCGGCACCACGAACCCGCTGCTCGTCTCGGTTCGCAGCGGAGCGTCAGTATCCATGCCGGGCATGATGGAAACCATCCTGAACCTCGGCCTGAACGACCGCACCGTCGCAGCACTGGCTACCGCATCCAACGATCAGCGGTTCGCCTACGATTCGTATCGGCGTTTTGTGCAGATGTATAGTGATGTTGTGCTGAACGTCCCGTCCAAGGTGTTCGAGCAGGCGATCCACGCGCGTAAGACCGAACGCGGCGTCACGCTGGACACGGACCTCTCAGCTGAAGACTGGAAAGCGCTCGTCGAGGAGTTCAAGACGCTCGTACGCCAGCACGCTGGCGAGCCGTTCCCGGAGGATCCCGAAGAACAGCTGTGGGGCGCGATCGAGGCCGTGTTCCGATCGTGGAACGTCGACCGCGCGATCGCCTACCGCCGCCTCAACGGGATCCCGGACTATCTCGGCACTGCCGTCAACATTGTCGCCATGGTATACGGCAACATGGGCGATGACTCCGGAACCGGCGTGGCCTTCACGCGTGATCCGTCGACCGGCGAGAAAATGTTCTTCGGCGAGTTCCTTGTGAACGCGCAAGGCGAGGATGTCGTTGCAGGCATCCGGACACCGCTCGAAATCGCGGGCATGGCAGACCTGCTTCCCGGCGCGTTCGAGCAGCTCATGAGGGTGCAGCACACGCTGGAACAGCATTTCCGCGAGATGCAGGATCTCGAGTTCACGGTGGAGCGTGGTCATCTGTACCTGCTGCAGACGCGAACCGGCAAGCGCACCGCGCGTGCGGCGATCAAAGTCGCGGTGGACATGGTGTCGGAGGGATTGATCGACGCCCGGGAAGCCGTGCTGCGCGTCGACCCGCAGCAGCTCGATCAGCTCCTGCATCCGCGTCTTGATCCGAAGGCCAAGGTGACGCTGTTCGTAACGGGGCTGCCTGCATCACCGGGCGCAGCGAGCGGTCATGCGGTGTTCGACCCGGCTGTTGCAGCGGAACGCGGTGGCCGTGGTGAGCCGGTGATCCTGTTGCGCGAGGAAACATCGCCGGATGACTTCCACGGCATGGTCGCCGCGCAGGCCGTTGTGACATCGCGTGGCGGCATGACGTCCCATGCGGCCGTAGTTGCGAGAGGCATGGGCAAGTGCTGTGTTGTCGGCGCGTCTGCACTGCAGATCGATGATGACGAATGCGCGTGTCACGCGGGCAAGCTCACTGTCCGCGAAGACGACTGGGTGACCGTGGATGGCACGACCGGCCGTGTGCTCATTGGTCATGTCGCGACCGTCGAGCCGGAGATGACGCCCGAGTTTTACACGCTGATGGCGTGGGCCGACAGCGCGCGGCGTCTTAAGGTACGCGCGAATGCGGACACGCCAGCGGACGCCAAGAATGCGCGCGAATTCGGCGCAGAGGGCATTGGTCTGTGCCGCACCGAGCACATGTTCTTCGAGACCGATCGCATCCAGGCCGTGCGCGAGATGATCCTCGCAGAGAATGCAGCAGACCGCGAGCGTGCGCTTGCGCGGCTGCTGCCGATGCAGCGGGACGATTTTCTGGGCATCTTCCGCGCTATGAATGGTCTGCCGGTGACGATTCGCCTGCTCGATCCACCGTTGCATGAGTTCCTTCCGCGCACACAGGAAGAGCTCATGCTGTTCGCGCGTAACGCTGGCGTCGAGGAGTCGCGCGTCACGCACATGGTGGAGCGTCATCGTGAAGCAAACCCAATGCTCGGTCATCGCGGCGTGCGTCTGGGATTGAGTCATCCGGAGATCACGGAAATGCAGACACGCGCGATCTTCGAGGCCGCAGTTGCCGCGCTGAAGGAAGGCGTCCAGGTGCTGCCGGAAGTGATGGTGCCGCTGGTTGCAACAGAGCGCGAGCTCAAACTGCAGCGTGAAGTGATCGAGCGCATCGCGGATGAAGTGCTCGCGGCCGCAGACGTGCAACTCGCGTATCAGGTCGGCACCATGATCGAGTTGCCGCGTGCTGCGCTGCTCGCGGGCGAGATTGCGTCCTACGCTGACTTCTTCTCGTTCGGCACGAACGATCTAACGCAGACCGCGCTCGGTATTTCGCGCGATGATGCGGGAAGCTTCCTGCCCGCGTATGTCGAAGCGGGGATCTTCGAGGATGATCCGTTCCAGGTTCTGGATATCGAGGGCGTCGGCCAGCTTGTGCAGATGGCGACATGGGAGGGCCGCAAGCGCCGTCACGGCCTGAAAGTCGGCATCTGCGGTGAGCATGGCGGAGATCCGCGTTCGATCCAGTTCTTTCATGAGACCGGTCTCGATTACGTTTCGTGTTCGCCGTTCCGGGTCCCGGTCGCGCGTTTAGCCGCTGCGCATGCCGCATTGCACACGCAGGGTTCGGTGCGACTCGAGGCTGATGCACGCTCACGCAAGGCTGAGTCGCGTACTGCGGAAGCCACGATTCATCGGCCGGGTACGGCGGGCATTGTTGCAACCATCGCGGTCGTTGCTTCCCTGCTGCTTGGCGCATGTGCCCGCCCCATGCCGCCTATGGCACCGGAGCCGCTCGCCGCCGTCAAACAGGTGCGCGTGCTTGCGACGAACGACGTCCATGGCCATCTCGTCGCTGAGCCTGCCAGCTGGGCGGGCGGCCAACCCGCGGGCGGGAGTGCTGCATTCGCAGCGTATGTCGCACGCGAGCGCGCGTCGTTTCCCGGTCCCACCATCCTGCTCGATGGCGGCGACATCATGCAAGGCACGCCCATCTCGAACCTGACGAAGGGGCGCAGTACGATCGATGCATTCAATGCGATCGGCTACACCGCCGCTGCCATCGGCAACCATGAGTTCGACTGGGGAACGGCCGTGCTGCGCGACCGGATCAAGCAGGCGAAGTTCCCGATGTTGTCGGCGAACATGCACGTGGCAGGCAGTGACACTGCGCCGTCGTGGGTCCAGGAATCCGCCGTGATCCAGGTCGATGGTATTCGCATTGGCATTATCGGTCTGAGCACGGAGTTCACGCCGCAGACCACGCACGCGGCGAATGTCGAGGGCCTCACATTCAGCGACGGTGCCGCAGCCCTCGATCGATGGGTGCCAATGCTGCGCAATGCCGGTGTCGACTTTGTCATTGCAGTCGCGCACAGCGGTGCGTCGTGTGACACCAGTTTCACGAGCTGCCGCGGCGAGATCGTGGACTGGGCGACGCGCACGACTGCACGCCCTGACCTGATTGTCGCCGGGCACACGCACGCCATCGTGCAGACGGTGGTAAATCGCATCCCGATCATCGAAACCGGGTCGTACGGGAGCCGCTATGGCGTTGTCGACCTCAGGCGGATCACCGCCGACAGTGTAGAGGCGCGTATCCGCGGTGTGTTCCCGATCCTTGGTGATTCCGTGACGGCGGTGTCCGCTGTCGCGGCCGTCGTCGAGCGCCATCGTGTTGAGATCGGCCCGGAAGTCGAGCGTGTCATCGGCATGGCGACGGCCGCTTTGGCGAGGGGTGTGGGCGAGACTGCCATGGGAAACCTGGTCGCGGATGGACAGCGCTGGCGAACGGGCGCACAGATCGCGCTCATGAACAGCGGTGGCATCCGTTCGGGGATCGACGCCGGCCCGATCACATGGAGTGAAGCGTACCAGGTGCACCCGTTCGGCAACCGGCTGGTCGTCATGAAACTGAAGGGATCGAGTCTGCGCGCGGCGCTCGAGCACGCGGTCTCCGGCGACTCCGATAACTCCGTCATGCTGCAGGTGAGTGGCATCACCGCGGTCTTCGACCGGTCGCGCCCGTCCGGGTCGCGCGTCACGAGCATCGCACTGCTCGATGGCACGTCCGTCCGCGATGACGTCGTGTATGATGTGGTGGCGAACGACTTCATCGCCAATGGCATCGGCGACGGCTTCACGAGCCTGGGCGAGGCGGTGTCGAGCAACAGCACCGGCATCCTCGACCTCGATGCACTGCTCGAGTACGTCAAGTATCTCGGAACGGTGACACCGAGTACGGAGCGGCGTCTGCGGTCGGTGGATGGACAGTAGCCAACGCATGGGCGGTAGCGCACCCGCGGTCACGCGCGCGTTGCTGCATGAACTGCCGAAGACCGACCTCCACGTTCACCTGGACGGCAGCCTGCGCCCAGGCACTATGCTCGACCTCGCGCGCGAGTATGGTGTGGCCATGCCCGCCGCCGATGAGGCCGCGCTCGCGGACTACATGTTCGTCAAAGACGCGCGCAATCTCGTCGACTACCTCCAGCGTTTCGATATCACGCTCTCCGTCATGCAGACGGCTGCCGCAATCGAGCGGATCGCATATGAGCTCGCTGAGGACGCCGCGGCAGAGAACGTCCGGTATATGGAAGTTCGCTTCTGTCCGGTGTTGAATACTCGGCAGGGCCTGGGACACCACGAGGCCGTGCAGGCATCGCTGCAGGGGTTGCGCCGCGCGGAACTCGATTACGGCATTCGTGCGGGCGTGATCGTCTGCGGTCTCCGCAATCTGGATCCCTCGACATCGCTCGAACTGGCGGAGGTCGCGGTGGATTTCATCGGTGGCGGTGTGGTGGCGTTCGACCTCGCGGGCGCGGAGAATGGACATCCGCCCACCGACCATCAGGCCGCGTTCGACGTGGCAACGCGTGCCAACCTGCCCGTGACGATCCACGCTGGCGAAGCATTCGGTGCCACCTCGATCCACCAGGCCGTTCATGCCTGTCATGCGCGACGGATCGGCCACGGCACGCGGCTGCATGAGGACCCGGACCTGCTTCGGTTCGTCAACGACTTCCGAATCCCGCTCGAGGTGTGTCTCACATCCAATGTGCAGACGCGCGTGACGTCTTCGATGGCCGGGCATCCCGCCCGGCTCTATTACGATCACGGCCTCGTAGTGACGCTCAACACCGACAACCGTCTGATGAGCCGTACGTCGGTTACGGAGGAGTACTGGCAGGCCCATACGGAGCTCGCCTTCGACTGGGATGCCCTTTGCGACGTCGCGCTCATGGGCTTTGAGGCTGCATTCCTTCCCTACCCCGAGAAGTCTGCACTGATGGAGGCAATCGCGGCGGAGATTCTGGAACTCGGGACAAATGCCGCCTGAGGATTAGACGACGGCACACCGGGTATACCGAAAGAGGCGGACCCCCTGCAAGGGATCCGCCTCTCTGCATTGTGTGACAGCCCGCTTAGAACGAGTAGCGTGCGCCCAGCTGCAGGCGATAGCGCGAGCTCTCGTTGCTGATCTGGTACAGCGTTGTACGCGGTGCGAATGCACGCATCAGGATGCGGCCGTTCGCGCCCGGCGTCGTGCTCGCCGCCTGTAGTGGTGTGTCGTTCTGGTTCGTGACAAACTGTGACAGTCCCCATTTCTTGTTGAGCAGGTTACCGAAGTTGATCACGTCGAGCGTGATCTCGAGGTTCTGCGTGCCCAGTGTCGGCACCGTCTGCGCGAGGCGGAAGTCGAACCGGTTCGCCCATGGCGTACGGCACGCATTGCGCTCGATGACACTGCCCCGCGCATCCTTCAGGCAGTCCACACTGTCGATGAACGCATCGAAATTGGTGAACGACTGGGCCGGCGTGATCGGTGTAGTGCCTGTCTGGTTCTGGAACAGGATTTCCGATGCGTCGCGCGGCACATAGATGAGGTCGTTGCCGTTCGAGCCGTCGTTGTTCACGTCGCTTTGGAAGTACGTGAACGAGTAGGGCTGCCCGCTTTCCCCGACATAGATCATGGACAGGTCGGTTGCGAAGTTACGGAACAGCTCGAGGCGGTAGCTGCCACTCGCGACAATGCGATGGGGTACGTCGAAATTCGAACGCGTCAGCTCAGGGTCATTCGGGTCGTTGCGGATCGGGTTGAAGCGCCAGTTCGAGAACGCCTGGCTCGATGCCGTGCTCGTGACGTCCTTCGACCTCGAGAACGTATAGGCAACCGAGCCCGACCATGCATTGAGGAAGCTGCGCTGCAGCTGGCCCGTCAGGTTGTAGCTGTAGTTCTCATTCGTGTTGGTCACGTCCGTGATGTTCGAGAACGGCACAGCAAGGCGATCTTGGCGCGTGCGTCCCTCGACGACCGTGGCGGAGGGGCCCTTGATCGTCAGTTCTCGAAACAGCACGTCATTCAACGCCTTCGTGTAGAGACCTTCCAGTGTCCCGACAAAACCGAACGGCAGCTTACGGTCCACTGCCAGTGATGTGCGGAACACCTGCGGAAATCGGAGGTCCGGATCGATCAGGTTGATCTCGTTCGGCGCAGGGGATGTTGTGCCTGTGCAGTTGCGTGGCTGAGCGTCCAGGTTCGGCGTGAAGCGCGGCGCGGTTGCCGCCGACGAACATGTGAAGCGCGTGTAATCGAGGCCGGTATTGCCGTACCCGTTCGAAATCCACACATAGGGTGTGCGTCCGCTGAACAGGCCGAGCCCGCCGCGAACCTGCAGGGAGCGGTCTCCTTGGACATCCCAGTTGAAACCAATACGCGGGTTGATGAGCACGTCACCGGTTGGAACGTCCGAAGTGCTGCGCGGCGGCGCACCCTGTGCCGTCAGCGACTGCGTGACAATCGGGTTGTCGGTCGGACTGTCCGGCAACTGGTTCACGTCGACGCGGACGCCTGCCGTGAGCGTGATGCGATCAGAGAAGTCGAACTGGTCCTGCCCGTACAGACTCAGCTGCCTCGTATTGAAGAGGGGCCGTACCTTTCCGCCCGCGTTCAGATAGCTGTACTCGTAGCGGCGGGGCGTGCCTGCCTGGAACGCGGCAAAGCTCGCGAACTGGTAAAGACCGTAGATGTTGCGTGCAAACAGGTTGCTGAAGTCAGCCAGCTCGTTGTGCGTGCCGACGGTCAGGCTGTGTCGACCGACGGACCAGGAGAGGTCGTTCGTGATCTCGAGGACGTTCTGGTCGAGTGCATTCGCTACGGAGAAGTTCTCCGCACCGAACGAAACCTGGCGCGCGCCGGCCGGTCCGGACGGCAGATCGATCTGGACGAAGGGGAAAGGGTCCGGCACTTTGCGCTGGTCGCGGACTGTGCTGTAGCCGACGCGGAACTCATTGAAGAATCTGTTGTTGAACGTGCTGTTGAGCTGTGCCACAGAGGAGTTCGTCTTGCTCGCGAACGTATAGATGGCCGAGCCCAGGAAGTAACTATTGTTAGCGCGCGTGAAGTTGTCATCGCCCGCGTCGATAAAGTTATGGCGCAGCGTCAGGCGGTGGTTCGGATTGATCGTGAAGTCGACGCGGCCGAAGAGGTTGTCGCTGTTGCGCTCGAGCTGCAACTCGCCGATCTCGCCGACGTCATAGCCGTACGTAGTGCGCACGTAATCGACGATAGGCTGAACCTCACCTTCGGTGTAGAGCGCGTCGCGACCGATGGCGGGGCCGGCGTTGGGCGCCTTGCGGCTGGACAACTCGCCTGCGACAAAGAAATGGAGGCGATCCTTCATGATCGGGCCGCCGATCGAGAACGCGCCCGCGCTCTCCTTGAAGTCGCCGAACTTCGGCGACGTCACGTCGGCATAGTCGATGTACTTGCCGACGAGGCCTTCATTGCGGAGGAAGTATGCCAATGTGCCGCGGAACTGGTTGGTGCCGGAGCGCGTGATCGCATTGATGCCCGCGCCTGTGAAGCCGCCCTGCCGCACGTCGAACGGCGCCAGCACGACCTGGAACTCCTGGATCGCCTCGAGCGTGATCGGCTTCGTGCCGGCCTGGCCGCCCGGTGTACCACTCGCCGGGATACCGAACAGGTCGTTGTTCACTGCGCCATCGATCTGCACATTGTTGAACCGGTTGTTGCGGCCGCCGGCGCTCGTACCGCTGCCCGCTGTCGAGATCTGCGGAGTCAGGCGGGTAAAGTCCGTGAAATCACGGGTAATCGTCGGCAGTCGGCTGATCAGCGAATCGCTCACCGTGGTCGCCGTTCCCGTCCGCCCCTTGGAGATGACGGCACCGCGCTCGGCGTTGCCGGTGAGTGTACCCAATTCCACGGCTTGGGGTGTCAACTGGAAATCGAGGCGCAGCGTCTGGCTGAGGACGAGGTTGATCCCACTGCGTTCCTCCGAGGCGTAGCCGATCCCCGACACCGCGATGGTGTAGGGGCCACCAGGCTGCAGGCCCTGGATCAAATAGCGGCCGTCCGTGCGCGTCAGCGCTTCCGCCGTACGACCGGTGCCGACGTGCGTGACCACCACCCTCGCACTGACCAGGCCCTGTGCATCCGAACTCGTCACTGTGCCGCCGACCGCGGACGTGGTGACACCCTGGGCGGAGAGCTGTGAGGCCCCCGCTGCCAGGACGAAAATGGATGCGAACAGTCGCATACCGACCGTAATCATCGCAGGACGAAGGTGCATGGGCGTCTCCAGTTTTTTAAGTGGGCTGCCAAGGGTGCCGCGCGGACGGGCGGCACAGCAAAACGCTAGCGTCAGTAAGTCAGAAATCTGCGCCCCGAACGACGCGCAGGCAAGAGAAAGGCTGGGCACACCCAAGAAAAGGCGCCACCCCCGCAAAGGAGGGTGGCGCCTTCGTATCTTACGACAGCTTAGAAGAAGTAGCGCAGTGCAATCTGTGCCTGGAACTGCAACTGCAGATTCGATCCGATTACGGTCTCGTTGCCGAAGGTCGTCTGCGGCACGTACTTGACCTGGTCACCTACGAACCCGTTCGTGCTGTAGAGGTTGCGGTTTCCACCGCTGATCGTTGTGTAGCGACCGAGTCCGCATGATCCCGGCAGCGCGCGACCCTTGGCTATGGCAGCATTGTACTCTGCCTTATCGCAGAACAGTCTGCCCACACCGTTGAGCACATTGAACACGTCGACCTGGAGCTCGGCACGTTGCGAGCGAACGGTCGCGAAGTTCTTGGTCATGCGCAGGTCGAGCTGATTGCGTGTCGGCGTTGTGCAGGTGTT
>JBDSPG010000168.1:0-2777 GCA_039912685.1 Longimicrobiales bacterium
CGCGGATCCAGACGCCAAGGGTGTCCGCGAACGCGATCCGTTTGCCATCGTGGGACCAGCTTCCAAGCTGAATACGACGCCCTGACTCCGCGACGAGAAGCTCCGGCGTGCCACCCAGCGCGCCTACCACGAAGATTCCTGCTGGTGATCGGAATGCGAGGCGCGAGCCATCCGGTGACCAGGCTGGCATACGCTGGTCGGTCGTGCTATCGGTCGTGATGGGCACTGCGCGTCCGCCGCTAACCTGACGGACGAAAATCCGGAGCGCATTGGTTCCGACTCGTGCGTCTCCGAAACGGCTTGCGGCGTACGCGATCCATTTGCCATCCGGAGAAATAACGGGATCCGTCTCGGCCGTTCGGCCGATCGTGAGCTGGATGAGCCTGCCGGCTGGCTGCGATGCGCGCGGTTGGCCGCGACGAATGAGCGTGCCAAGCGACAGCAGTGGGACGGCTACGCCGGCAATCGTCAGCAGGAGGCGCTGGAGTGAGAGAGTGCGCCGTGAGAAAGCCGGTGGGGTAGTTGACGAGGCAAGTTGCGGCGTAGCTGTCTCGATGATCGGGTCTCCTGGCTTCGCGCTCGCGCGCTCTGCCACGTCGTGCGTGGGGCTCGCAGGACGTGGCTTTGATGACTGCTGACGGAGCGTCTGCAGCTCGTCATCCACCTCGCGTGGCAACCCGACGTCGAGCTCTGCGCGCAGCAGCGTGGCATAGAGGTGACCGTGGCGTATCGCGCCTGCGACGTCACCACTGCTCGCGAGTGCGCGGATCATGAGGATAGCGCCCCGTGTGCCAAGGCGATCTGCCGCCTCGAGTGACCGGGCGTGCTGGACTGCTGCGATCGAGTCTCTGCGATCGAGCGCGCTGGTGATGAGGCGTTCGAGCGCTGAGCTGTAGTCGGCGCTCAGGGCGCGCCGCGTGTTCTCGCTCCACTGCTCGAAGTCGGGCGCGTCGCGAAGATAGACGCCATCGAGGAACGGGCCCCGATAACAGCCGACGGCGACGGCGAGATCGCTTGCCGCCAGCGCTGCCCGGAACTGCTGAACGTCCGAGACTATGACAGCGGAGTTCACATGGAGCGCCCCGGAGACATCGATGACGGAATCATCGGCAAGGCTTCGCCGGATGCCGTAGAGAAGCTGATTGAGGGAATTGCGCGCATGCAGCTGATCCGCCTCGGGCCAGAACAGCGATGTCACACGTTCGCGCGGAACCGCACCATCCGGTGCCGCGGCCACGAACGCCAGGAGCGCCAGTCGCATGCGCTGGTTCAACAATTCGTCGGCACCGGTGTCGATCCGGCGCAACGATAGGGCTCCCAACGTCCGCAACGTGAAGAAAGGACTGCTCATTTTACGGCTCCATGGCCGAATGAGCGGGAAATGAGCGGCGATTCACCGCGGCGGTCTACTCTATCGGACGGCAGTAGGCAAGGCAATGGTTTCACAGTCCGCCAAGGATCCAGTGATGTCATCGCACGGCATGCGTTTACGTTTCGCGCTCGAGTTGTTTAGGAACAGGCGCTGGGCTACCGCTGGCTTGCTGCTGGCTCTGGCGCAGGCATGCGTGAGCGGCGGGCAGGCGCCTCGGCCGACACTCGGCGCGGCAGGCGACGCTAACGTCGTCCAGGCAAGAACAGTCAGGAATGCTGTATCGCCAACAGATCTCGCCCGGACGTCGGCGACGAATCTCCTCGATGCGCTCCGCCAGCTTCGCCCGGAGTTTCTTCTCCTTTCAACACGGACTGTGGTCTCGTCAGTGCGCGAGCCTGCGGTGTTCGAGAACGAGAATTACATCGGCACCGTCGCTCAGCTCTCTGGAATTCCCATTGGGGCCGTAGTGGAGATTCGTCGCCTTGAGCCCACCGCAGCGAAGATCCGTTTCGGCAACAGCTGCCAGTGTGAAGCAGGAGTGATTCACGTCCGCACCGCGAAACCCTAGACGCAACAAGGGAAGATTGTCCTGAGTTCAACGCGCGATCCGTATTCGGTCGGACGATGTACGGGGGTCGTATTGGGCTCAGGGCATCTCCGCGTTGCGCCCTCCTCTCCCGGCTGAACCAGGCTTTTACCTTCCGCGCACACTGCTGTCCAAGCAGGGTGCTTATCACACTGACGCTTTCTGGCGCCGTGCTTGCGACGGCGTACTCCGCAGGCGCCGAGAGATTCCTGCGCGACCTGCGGCGCAACGGCGGCGGCGACAGCTGGACAGTTCTGCGCCGTGCCTGGCACTCTGTTCTGAGGCCGACGTCTGAGATCTGAAGTGGAAAAACAGATCCTCCGCTTCGCTCAGGATGACATGGGGAAAGTGCTCAGGAGACAAATGGCGCCCTGGAGTCAGTCCACGACGCCCTTCCCTGACCCTGACTTCCTGACCTCCTGACCTCCTGTCGTTACGCCGCCGCCGGCGAAGCGCCGAAGATGAACCGCCCCAGCACTCCGCCAATCAGGCCCGCCACCGCGGAGCTGCCCGTTCCCATCGCGAGGATCATCGGCTCCACGTCGCCCAGATAGCACGAGAGCGCGATGCCAATAAGGGCACTCACACCGCCCGCGACGAGGCCGCCCACCGCAGCGCCACCCGTCGTCTGCGGGGCGGCGAGCTTCGCATAAATGAGCCCCGCGATTGCCGAGATCGACATTCCACCGACCGCGAACTGCTCCGCTACCGCCGGCATGGAATGCCCGCTGATCACCATCGCGAGCTGAAGCACCGTACCGATGATCGTGGCCGTGATTACTGCGCGTGAGGAGAGCATGGGGGGCGGGATGAGGGTTC
>JBDSPG010000089.1:0-7826 GCA_039912685.1 Longimicrobiales bacterium
ATCGAAGCGATCGCTTCATTGCGCCGTACTGCTGGCCTCACTCTCTGGCGTACTACCCGCCGCGGCACAAGAGAAGCGCGTCACCACAGCGGACTATGACCGTGCGTCGAAGTTTCTCGCGCTGAGCCTGGACGGCCTCGTTGTCGGCGGCTCGATGCCCCTCGCGAGCTGGCTGCCCGACGGTCGATTCTGGTATCGCAGCACGACCGCGGCTGGCGTCGAGACCGTACTCATTGATCCCGCGCGCAGGACGCGCGTGAAGTGTGACCTGCCAGAATGCAGTGCGCCGCCCCTTGCAAATCCGAACGGCGGTCGCGGTGCAGGGGGTCGCGCGGGTGCGCCGCCGCCGCCCGGAACCACCGGTGCAACGCAAACCGGCGCCGAGCCGGCCATCACATCTCCCGACGGAAAACGTGCCGCGTTCATTCGCAACTGGAATCTCTGGGTGCGCGATGTTGCAACCCGCAAGGAAACCCAGGTCACAACAGATGGCACGAAGGACAACGGCTATGCAACGGACAATGCAGGCTGGGCGAACAGCAATCGGCCCGTGCTCTTGTGGTCGCCGGACTCGCGGAAGATCGCGACACAGCAGCAGGACGAGCGCAACGTAGGCGACATGTACCTCGTGAGCACCGTGGTCGGGCACCCGACGCTGCGCGCATGGAAGTATCCTCTGCCCGGTGACAGCGTTGTTGCAATGCTGCGCCGCGTGATCATCGATGTCCACGGGGGCCGTGTTATTCCCCTTCAGATGGAGCTCGACTACCATCGCGGCACGATTGGGGACAACATCACGATGGCAGACTACAACTGGAGCCCCGATGCAACGCGGCTCGCACTCGTGTCGACAGCGCGTGACCACAAGAAGGCTACGTTCCGCATTGCTGATGCGAATACCGGGGCCGTCCGCACTGTCTTCGACGAGTCTTCACCGACACACTTCGAGTCGCGCACGGGCTGGCGCATGCTGTGGCCGACCAACGAGATCATCTGGTACTCGCAACGCGATGACTGGGGCCACCTCTACCTCTATGACGCGACCACAGGCAGGCTGAAGAATCGCATCACCTCCGCACCCGGGCCCGTCACGGCCATCACGAAGATCGACGAAAAGAACCGCACACTCTGGTTCACTGCCAACGGCCGCGAGCCCGGACAGGATCCGTACCTGCGCCATTACTACAGGATCGGTCTCGACGGAAAGAACTATGTCTCGCTGACACCGGATGACGGCGATCACAACATGGATTTGTCGCCTTCCGAGAACTACATCATCGACGCGTACTCGAAGGCCGATGTAGCGCCAGTGGTTGTGCTGCGCGATGCGACGAATGGCAGGCTCATCATGCCGCTCGAGAAGGCCGACATCTCGAAGCTGGTCGCTACAGGCTGGAAGCCACCAATCCCCTTCAATGTGAAGGCGGCCGATGGCAAGACGGATATCTATGGTCAGATGTTCGTGCCGACGAACCTCGACCCGTCCAGGAAGTATCCGATCATCAACAATCCGTATCCCGGCCCGCAGTCGGGCAGTGTTGGCGGCCGCAGCTTCAGCGTTGCACGCGGCGACCGTCAGGCTCTGGCAGAGCTGGGATTCGTCGTGGTCACGATCGACGGCCGCGGCACGCCGGGTCGCTCGAAGTCATTCCATGATGCGTATTACGGCGCAATGGGTCGCGACAACACGATTCCCGATCAGATCGCGGGGATGCGTGAGCTCGCGCAGCGGTATCCATACATCGACATCGAGCGTGTCGGCATCTGGGGACACTCGGGCGGTGGCTTCGCAACGTCGACCGCGATGTTCCGATTTCCCGACTTCTTCGACGTCGGCATTGCAGAGTCTGGCAATCACGATCAGCGCATGTACGAAGATGACTGGGGCGAGCGCTACCAGGGACTGCTCACCACGCAGTCGGAGGATGGCAAGGACAACTACGACATCGAGGCGAACCAGATGTTCGCCAAGAACCTGAAGGGACATCTGCTGCTCGCGCACGGCACGATGGACAACAATGTGCCGCCGAACAATACATGGCTCGTGGTGGACGCCCTCATTAAAGCGAACAAGGACTTCGATTTGCTGATGATCCCGAATGCCGCGCACGGTTATGGCGCTGCGTCGAACTACATGCAGCGTCGTCGCTGGGATTACTTCGTCCGCTGGCTCCAGGATGCTGAGCCGCCGAAGGAATACCAATTCGTTAACCCAGCGGGCGGGCGCGTTGGCGGACCGGGAGGTCGGCAGCAATGAAGAATGGATTTCATGCGACGTTGATCGCGTCGGGTCTAACGCTCGCGCTGATTGCGCCGGCATTTGCCCAGGGCGCCCCTGGATCGGGCGCCGGCGCCGCTTCGCGCCCCGCGCAGCAGTTTCCAATTCCGCGCGGCGTACTCGGCGGCGTGCCGATGACTGCGGCGGACAGTGCGCTGAAGATGGTCGTCGATCGCCTCGACTTCGAGAGCTACAAGTCGATCATCAAGGGGCTCGCGGCGTTCGGCGATCGCGAGCAGGGCACGGAACGCAACGCCAAAGCGGTAGACTGGATCGAACAGCAGCTGCGCGGCTGGGGTTACACCACAGAACGTGTGAAGTATGACTACACCCCGCGCAACGGCACTGCATCGTCTCGCGAGGAAGTTTTTGCAACGAAAGTCGGGTCGACAGCACCGCAGGAGATGTACATCATCAGCGGACACATGGACGGCCGTGGCGGTGGCGAAGCCGTGAACGATGATGCGTCAGGCACGGCCCTCGTCATGGAAATCGCGCGTGTGCTTGCATCAGCGGATGTGAAGACCGGGCGCACCATTCGCTTTGCGCTCTGGAATAACGAGGAAACCGGTCTCGACGGTGCACGCGCGTATATCGCACAGCGTTCCGCGCTGCAGGGTGTGGAGAGTCCGGCGCGTTCCGGGAAGTATCCGGAGCCGAAGTGGCTCGGCGTGATCCAGCACGACATGATGATGTGGGATCACGGCAACCCCGTGCAATGGCAGCAGACAATGGACGCAGATGTCGACATCGAGTTTCAGCTCAGCTCGAAGATGGCCGATGCGTCTGCCGCGCTCGCACTCGCACTGCTCAACGCAAATCGCATGTTCGCGACCGATTATCCGGCCGCGATGAGTAACGCGATGAGCAATACCGATTCTGCACCGTTCCAGGATCTTACAGCCGCCATCAGCCTGCGTGAGAATCGCCGGCTCTACGAGACCGGACGCGGCGCCAATCCCACGTGGCATGAGAAGTCCGATAACTTCGCGACCTTTTCGGACGCCGATTTTCGTCTCGGATTCAACGCTGCGCAGACGACGCTCGCTGGCGTTGCACGTCTCGCCGGCGTTCAAGTCGTCAAGTAGATGGTGCCACCGGCGCGACTGTTCGTTCTTCTCGCTGCACTCGCGTCTGCCGCTCCCTGCGCCGCCCAGGCATCGCGTCTCCATCTCCGCTGGGGTGGCGACGCCGAGGGCGGCGCTCCGTTTGTCGAGGCCGATCCGTCCAACCCGTCGATCGTTCGCGGGTTCGATGTCGAAATCGCGCAGATGATCGCGCGCGGTCTCAACCGCGAGCCGCGCTTCATACAGGTCGGCTGGTCTTCAATTCTGCAATCCGTCGAGCGGGGCGATTTCGACATCGGTCTTTCCGGTCTCGAGGATCGACCGGCCCTGCGCGCGCGTCACGCCGTCACAATGCCATACTTTCAGTTCCGTGAGGTCCTCTCTGTGAGGCCCGCAGATTCGGCGCGCTACCGAAGCCTCTCCGACCTGGCCGGCCGGCGCGTCGGGACGCTCGGCTCGACGATGGCGTATGATATGTTGGTCACTGAGAGTCGGCGCAGCGGTTTGATTCCCGTCTCCTACGATGATGACGTCCACCCGTATGCCGATCTCGTAGTCGGCCGCCTCGATGCGGTGTTGCTCGATAACATCATCGCCGACCGCTCGCTCCGCCGCATGGGTGGTAGATTCGTCAATCAGACCACGCCAGTTGCCACCGGCTACTACGTCGGAGTTCTCGCACTCGCGAACACATCATTGCGCGATTCCGTTAACGCGATTCTGCGCGAGCGCATGCGCGATGGATCGCTCGAGCGGACGTTCCGGACGTGGAATGTGTGGGACAGCACGCAGGCCAGCTCTCGCGCGAGCGTGCTCGCGCAGGCGGACGCTGCGGTGCCGTCGAACGCATCGGCTGCCGCGAACACGCAGCCGGCCGCCGCCGCACCGCACCCGCGCGTTAGCTCGTACCTGCCGGCACTTCTGCGTGCCGCCTCGATTACCGTTGTCCTCTCGATCCTGTCCATGATGCTCGCCGTTTCAGCTGGAATCGTCATCGCCGCAGGCCGCATCTACGGCGCGAAACCTGTGCGGCTCGCTCTAGCGCTTTACGTTGAGGTCGTTCGCGGCACGCCGTTGCTCCTTCAGCTCTTTGTCCTGTATTACGGCCTCGCCGGCGTTGTGCGCTTTCCTGCATTCGTCGCCGCTGTCATTGGCCTCGGCCTCAACTACGCCGCATACGAATCGGAGATCTATCGCTCCGCCCTTGAATCCGTTCCGAGCACGCAGCTCGAAGCTGCCCGCACACTTGGGTTCTCGGAGTACCAGATCCTGAAGCTGATCCGCGGTCCGCAGGCGTTGCGCTTCGCGCTCGCCCCCATGACCAACGATTTTGTTGCGCTGCTGAAAGACACTTCGCTCGTTTCCGTGATCACCGTTGTTGAGCTGACGAAGCAGACGGCCATCTATGCCACAAATGTGGGCAGCTGGCTCGTGCCCGGTGCCCTGTGCGCGCTCATCTATCTCGTCTTCTCACTGCCATTGTCGCGCTACGCGCGCGTGCTCGAACGCCGCTGGACGCTCGCATGACCGAGCAACTCCGGGTGCAGGCGCTGCACGTTCGTCGTGGCGGTCGCGAGATTTTGCGGGGCATCGATCTGCAGGTGGATACCGGCGAGGTCTGCGTGCTGATGGGTGCGTCCGGCGCGGGAAAATCCACGATCCTTCGCGCGATCGCGGCGCTCGAGCCGTTTGAAGCCGGCTCCATTTCCGTTGGCGACTTCGTGCTTTCCCCTGGCCCAATCCCGCCGCAGTCAGCCTTGCGTGCACTGCGCGGCCGCGTCGGCATGGTGTTTCAGGCGCATGCGCTGTTCGAGCATCTCACTGTACTCGAGAATCTCACACTGGCACCGATGTATGTTCACGGCTCCAGCCGCGAAGCTGCGGACGCACTAGCGCTGCGTTTGCTGGACGACCTCGGCATCGCAGATCGCGCCGATGCGCTGCCCCGCAGGATCTCCGGCGGCGAGGCACAACGCGCTGCGATTGCCCGGGCGCTGGTTCTTGACCCGCAGTACCTTCTCATGGATGAACCTACGGCCGCGCTCGACCCCGCACGCCGGACGTCGCTCGCAGAAACCCTTCGTTCGCTCGCACGCCAGGGTCGTGGAATCCTTATCGCCACGCACGATGGCGAGTTCGCCCGCATGGTAGCTGACCGCACCTGCTACCTCGCCGACGGACTCGTGGGACGGCCGACCTCGAGCTAGAACGTCGTTGCCGTCATCGGACGGAGCACGAGGTTCTCAATGAAGAACTCCATCATGCGGTTACCGTTCAGGCCAGAATGGCCGGCGTCCGGTCCCACCTGCACCTCGAAATGCTTCCCCGCCTTCTGCAGTGCTGCGATCAGCTGCATCATGTTGTTCGGGTGCACATTGTTGTCCGCGGTGCCGTAGTACAACATCAGGTCACCCTTCAGGTTCGGCGCGTACGTCATCGCGGAACCGGCGTCATAACCCTTCTTGTTCTCCTGCGGCAGCCACATGTAACGTTCGGTGTAGATTGTGTCGTAGTGGTACCACGACGTCACGGGCGATGATGCGGACGCGGCAGCAAACGCTTCCGGATGACGCAGCAGCGCCAGCGCCGAAGAATACCCGCCGTATGACGTGCCGAAGATGCCGACGCGCTTGCCGTCAACGTACGGACGCTTCGCGAGCTCGAGTGATGCTGCCGCGAAGTCATCGATTTCCGGAACGCCGAGGTTCAGATAAATGGCGTCAGTCAGCTTCTTGCCGCGCCCTGCCGCACTGCGCGTATCCAGCGTTACAACCAGGAAGCCGTACTCTGCCAGCGCTGACGGCGGGGCGAATGATTCGCTCGCACCGTTCGTATCCGGCCCGCCATAGACGCTGAACAAAACCGGGTACTTCCGGCTCGGATCGAAGTTCGTCGGCTTGCTCAGCATGCCGTGCAGAACCGTCTTGCCATCCGCTGACGTGTACGTGAAGAGCTCCGGCGGCGAGAACCCTGCCGCCTTCATCTTCGATGCATCGGCTTTCGAGATTTCGGACACAATCTTGCCGTTGCGATCGAACAGACGAACGACGGGCGGCGTGTCATGTGTCTGCGCGATGTCCAGGAAGTGCGAGCCTGTCGGTGACAGCATGATCGAATGGTTGAGCGTCGGGTCTGTCAAACGCACATCACCCTTGCCATTCAAGCTCACGCGGTGCAGCTGAATCTTCATGTAGTTGTCGCCATCACGTGCTGTGTAGTACATCGTGTTGGCTTTTTCATCGATCAGCGTGATACCGACTACATCCGCGTTCATCTTCGTGATGGCGTTGATCAGCTTGCCCGTCTTGAAGTCGTATAGATAATAGTTTGAGAAGCCTTCGCCACGCGGTGACTCCCATATGAACCGATTGTTGTCCGCGAGATAGCGGATCGTGGGATGATTCTCGATCCAGCTCGGCAGCCACTCGTCATGCACGACAACGCGGCAGCCGCCCGACGTCGGATCACACGCTACATACTCCAGCGTGTTCTGACGACGATTCGTGCGGTTGAATGTGATCTCCTTACCGTCCTGAGACCAGCGCACATCATACACATAGTACCCGAGTGCGTTGTTCTCGAACGGCTGGCCGCTGCGAACGTCGATCTTCGTCTGCTTGCCTGTCGTCATGTCGTGCACGTACAGGTTCACGATCGGATTGTTCTCGCCCACCTTCGGATACGCTTCGACGTCGATCTTGCTGTACAGCTGCGTCTGGTCGAGCTGCAGGAAATAGTCCGGCACTGGTGTGTCATCCATGCCATAGTACGCCAGCCGCTTGCTGTCCGGTGACCACCACATTGCATTCGTGACATCGAGCTCTTCACCGTACACCCAGCTAGCGCTGCCGAACTTCAGGCGGCCCTTCTCGTTGCCCTCTGTCGTGATCTGGCGCTCCCCGCCGTCCTTCGTCTTCACGTAGACATTGCGATTCTTATAGATCGCCGTGAGCTGCGTGTCGGGTGAGACCACGATCTCGTACTGACGGCCGCGGTCCGGACGGCCCTGGCCGCCAACCGCGCTCTGGACTCCGCCGCCCTGCCGGCCCAGGCCGCCCGCCACCGGAACCGGAACGCCCGTTGTGTCCGACATCTTCTTTGCGACGTCGTACCGGTAGTTCTTGCCGGCCATGGAGTACGTGAATGACGTGTTGTCCGGCGTCCAGCGAACGTTTGCCACTGTGCCTGTGACCAGACCCGCACGCTGAGGCAGCATCTTCTGGTATTGGTCATAGCCCGGGTATGTCTTCAAACGATCCTGCGCGTGACCCACGACCGGAATCACCAGCATCGCAAGCGCCGCGATGGTCCTCGCGACGCCCTGATTTGTGCGCTTAACCATAGAATGGATCTCCGACTCTGGAGGTTCTGGAATTGGTCAGAAACAATAGGCGTCTGGCGGACCCTCTGCCACCCGACTGGGACGCATAGCTGGTATATAGTGATGAAATCCGCTTGCCTGCTTAGGGCCGACCGGTGTA
>JBDSPG010000298.1:0-4010 GCA_039912685.1 Longimicrobiales bacterium
TTCGATTCTGGTGCCATTATCGAAGATATCGTAAAACGTCCGTATATCACTGTGGGCTTCACTGCATTCATCTGCCTGCTGCTGCTTGCGCTGACATCGACAAAAGGATCGATCCGACGTCTCGGTAAACGTTGGGTGACACTGCATCGGCTGGTGTATGTCGCGGGTGCACTCGGCGTGCTGCATTTCTACTGGAAGCGATCCGCGAAGCACAATCTGTTCGATCCGCTCGTATTCGCTGCGATCCTCGCAAGCCTGTTCGCTCTGCGCGTCCCAATGTGGCTGGAGAAATCGCGACAGCGCAGGGCAGCGCCGACGCTGCCTAAGGCAGCACAGCCACGGACACGGACGGCGCGAGTGCCTCGCACCGAGATCTGATTTAAAACCCGTGATCCATGACTGATCGTGACCCATGACTGATGCCGATCGCGCGCATGACACGCTCGATGCATTGTGCCGCTGCATCGTTCCCGTCGCGTATGACACAGAACCGAAAGTCGATCTTGCGACGGCGGTAACGCATCGACTTGCGACGCTGCCACAGTCGCTGCAGCGCGATGTCGCAGCAGCGTTGCGGTTGTTCGACCACCCGGTCACAGCCGCCATCTTCGATTTCAGCACTCGCCGCTTTCCCGAGCTTTCCCCCGACCATCGTGCAGCGCGCCTGCGCGCGTGGGAGACCAGCCGCATTCCGCTCCGCCGGACTGTCTACCAGGCCGTGCGTCGCATCGTTCTCTCGACGTATTACGCGATTCCGGAAGTGTTGGCGCCCATCGGTTACGCCGGACCTCTGCGGGACCGCCTTCCCGTAGTGCCGTGGGAGGGACCGCTTGTCGAAGCCGATGCAACCGGTGATGACGGAGTCATCGCGCGAAGTAACGCGGCGCACAGTAACGGCGTGCATGGTAACGGGGCGCACGATCACGTCCCGCACCAGGCCGGACCGCGTAGTGACCGCTCGAGCGATACCGCCGGCGTCACTCCCGGTGCTTCCCTCGCGGCTGGTTCGATACTGCATTGCGATGTCTGCGTAGTCGGGTCCGGTGCCGGCGGTGCCGTCATAGCAGCGCGTCTCGCCGAAGCAGGCAAGTCCGTCATTGTGATCGAGGAAGGCGGTCACTACACGACCGCGGAATTTACCGATCGTGAAATGGATATGATTCCGGCCTTGTATGCTGATGCGGGCGCGCGAGCTACGGATGATGCATCGATCTCACTGCTGCAGGGTCGTTGCATCGGCGGCGGCAGCACCGTGAACTGGATGTTGATGCTCCGACCCAGGCCGTGGGTGATGGAGGAGTGGTCCTCCGCCCATGGTGCGGAAATGCTTAGCGAGCACACGCTCACGCCCGCGCTCGAGCGGGTCGAAGCAGAGGTCGGAGCAGGATACCTGCCGCACAGTGCGCATTCCGCGAGCAACCGGATCATTCTCGATGGCGCAGCCGCGCTAGGCTGGAGCGCTACCACGGCAATGATCAATGCGCGGGGCTGTGTGCGCGCGGGCACGTGCGGACTCGGTTGCAGTCATGGCGCGAAGCGCAGTGCCGGCGTTGTCTATCTGCCGCGCGCGACAGCGGCCGGAGCGCAGATCATCAGTGACGTTCGCGCGGACCGGATCGAGCGTGCGGGTGACCGCAGGCGCGTACAGTGCAGTGTTCTGGAACGTGTGTCGGGCGCCCCGCGCGCTGCGTTGACCATCGATGCAGTTGTTGTTGTGTGCGCTGCGGGCGCAATCGGCACGCCTGCACTGCTGCTCCGGTCCGGCATGGGCAGCCGTGCCGTCGGCAGGTTCCTCCGTCTGCACCCAACGACTGCTGTACGTGGCTCGTACGAGCGAGTGATGTACGGCGCGGCGGGCGTGCCGCAGTCAGCACTGCTCACGGAATTCATGCAGGGCGACGATGGCTATGGCTTCTGGGTCGAATGTCCGCCGATGCTGCCCTCGCTCGCATCCGTCGCAGTTGCAGGCTTCGGTGTCGAGCACCGCGCTGCCATGCTCGGCTTCCCGCATCAGGCCGCGCTCATTGTGCTTACGCGCGATGGCGTGAACCGCGATCTTTCGAGCGGCGATGTCCGCGTTGACGCTCGTGGCTGCGTTCGTATCCGCTACCGCGTGGCGCGCGAGGATCGTGCAAACATCGCGAAGGGGATCGAAGCCGCTGCACGTCTCCATTTCGCGGCAGGCGCGCACTCGATCGCGACGTTGCACGCGCCCGCCATCATCGCGGAATCGGAGCGCGAGCTTGCCGCACTTGCATCCGCATCGCTCGCGCCGAACCGCGTCTCGCTGTTCTCGGCACACGTCAATGGCACGTGCCGGATGGGCGTCGATCCTGCGACGAGCGCGTGCACACCGGATGGTGATGTATTTGGCGAGCGCGGAATTTACGTGGCGGACGGTTCAGTCTTCCCGACAGCACCGGGCGTGAACCCTCAGGCCACCATCATGGCAATTGCGACACTGGTAGCGGAGCGCGTGCTCGCGGCGACATGATAGCAATCCAGCAGCATACCAGGGTTGCAGCGGGTGCAATGCCGAGAAGTGAGACACCCACGAATGATGCAGCTCCGGTGAAGAGTGCACTCGCCGCCGCGGACGCGGCGAACAGCGCGGCACCGCTGTACAGAGAACGGGCGAGCCAGCGGATGCTGTGACGCGCCGCTGCGTTATCGGCGGCAATCGTTGTTGCGCGCAACGCCGTGACAACAATCCCCGCAGCACCCGCCAGCAGGAACACGCCCGGTACGAGCAAGAATATGCTTCCTCCCGTCAGCTCGTAAAGCACGATCCACAGCAGCGTCTGCACCACAATCGGCGTTGTACGCAGCCATCCGCGCAGCAGCAGATTTCGCGTGGACTCGCGGAAGTATGCGCCAATGTCGGCGCCCGCAACTCCCGCCGACCGCATCAGGCCGGCACGATCCGCCGTCGCCGGCAGGTCGACCGCATCCGGTCGCAACGGCACTGGAAATCCAACGGCGAAACGCAGCGCCGCCGCTGCAGCACACGCGAGCGTCCACGCCGGCGCCGCGAATACAAACGTGAGCAACTGATGCGGCACGTGGTGCCCGCGCAGCCATAGCGCGACGGCTTCCTGACGGGGTCCTGGGAATGCCGCGAATCCGAACGCCTTCGCATGCCATACTGCTGCGAACCCGATCCCGATCGCCAGTGGCCGCCACCTCCGATCCGTACGCCACGCCGCCATTGCGACCAGCAGTGCTATCGCGCCGAGCGTCACTACGCTCCGGCTGATCTCAAAGAACGAAAGCGCCGCCAGATCCCGCGGCGCCAGCCGCTCCCGCCACTCCCAGATCCGCGTCATGAGATCGAACGACAACGCGGCGAACACAGCGGTATACAGCGCCAGCAACAGAACCATCGCTCGATAGCGCCCCACCCCGCGCCCGTCCTCCGGATGCATGTTCTCCATGCCTGATGATACGCGCACTGGCGGCTCCGCGCACCGCGTTGTCTGCACACCGAGAATACTCACCTCTTCGGCTGGAATTCGGTTATATTGCCGACATGTCGATTGCACAGAATCTCGTGTGGCTCCTGATCGGTGTTGTGCTTGGTGGCGCGGTCGCTGCTGCGTGGTGGCGCTCGCAAGTCGCGGCAGTGCGTGCACGCGCGGATCGTGTCACAGAGCTCGAGCGCCTGGTGCGTGACCGCGACGCGCGGGTCGATGCGCTCACTACGGAGCGTGACATTCGTATGACGGCTATGGCACTGGAGCTTTCGAACGAACGCATCGCAGGTGCCGCACTCCGCGAACGGCTCGATCGTGAGCGCGAAAGCGCCGCGGAGAAGCTTGCGCTGCTCGACACTGCAGAGCACAAGCTCGCGGACACGTTCAAGGCGTTGTCGGCGGCTGCGTTGAAAACGAGCACCGAATCATTCCTGCAGGTCGCGCGTGCAACACTCGGGCAGCAGCAGGAGGTGGCGAAATCGGAAGTTGATGCGAAGGCTCGCGAAATCGACGCATTGGTGAAGCCGCTGAAGGAGT
>JBDSPG010000341.1:0-4676 GCA_039912685.1 Longimicrobiales bacterium
GTGATCGCTGACGCAAAGGTGGCGGCAGACAAGGTGCGCGCAGAGCTGATCGAGCGCGCGAAAGGCGAGGGCGATGCACTGATCGAGCGCGCGAAGCAGGAGATCGAGCGCGAGCGCAACGAAGCGATTGATTCGCTGCGCCGCGAAGCGGTCGAGCTCGCGATTGCAGCAGCCTCGCGACTGGTGTCGCAGCGCCTCGATGGCGCAGCGGACCGCAAGCTCGTCGAAGATTTCCTGGCAACCGTCGGCACCAACACTGGTACGGGAGCCGCCTGACGTGAGGGACACGACGGTCGCGCGTAACTATGCCGAGGCGCTCTTCATGATCGCCGAGAAAAACGGTACCCAGGATGCATTTGCAGCGTCTCTGTCCGAAGTGGGCGAGATGATGGATGCGAATCCTTCGATCGGCGTATTCCTGCAGACGCCGAAGGTGGATCTCGCGGCCAAGAAGAAGGTGCTTCGCAGCGCCTTCACCGACCGCGTCGATCCGCTCGTGCTGAATTTCCTGCTCGTGGTTCTCGAGAAGCGGCGTCAGCGGCTGATCGGCGAGATCGCGCGTGAGTTCAGCAAGCTGCTGGATGAAAAAATGGGTAGAGTCCACGTGCAGGTAACGCTTGCACACGCGGCCGACGCGGCGACCGAGCAGTCGATCACGAAGGAACTCAGCCGGATCCTCGGTCGCACGGCGATTCCGCACATTACTGTGGATCCCAAAATTGTTGGCGGCATCGTCGTACGGTATGGCGATAGCATTCTTGATGGCTCCGTTCGCCGGCGTCTTGCCGGTCTGCGGAACCGTCTGTACGAAGCGACAGTTTAACACGCTCTCGAAAAGAGACCGAAAATGGCGACAGAAGCGCAGTTGCGCGCGGGTGAAATCAAGGGTGTCCTGCTTCGCGAAATCGAAGGGTACACGGACGAGCTGAAGGTCGAAGAAGTCGGTGCGGTCCTGGAGGTGAAGGACGGAGTCGCACGTATCTACGGCCTCACGAATGCAATGGCGAGCGAGATGCTCGAGATCACATCGACGGAGACGGGGGATGTGATCACCGCGCTGGCGTTGAACCTCGAAGAGGACAACATCGGCGCCGTCATCATGGGTGACTGGACCCACCTCCAGGAAGGTGATGCAGTCCGCCGTACGAGCCGCGTTCTCGACATTCCGGTGGGCGAGGGATTCCTGGGTCGCGTCGTCAACGCGCTCGGTGAGCCGATTGACGGCAAGGGCGACATTGTCAGCGAAGGCAAGCGCTTCATCGACATCGTTGCACCAGGCATCATCCTGCGCGAGCCGGTCAAGCAGCCGATGCAAACGGGCATCAAGGCCATCGACTCGATGATCCCGATCGGCCGCGGTCAGCGCGAGCTGATCATCGGTGACCGAAGCACGGGTAAGTCGGCCGTTGCGATCGACGCGATCATCAACCAGAAGGGTGGCGACGTCATCTGCGTGTATTGCGCGATCGGTCAGCGCGCCGGCAAGGTGGCATCGATCGTCGAGACACTGCGTGAAGCTGGAGCGCTCGAGTATACGATCGTGGTCGCAGCGAACGCATCCGATCCTGCACCGATGCAGTACATCGCGCCGTATTCGGCAACCGCGCTCGCCGAGCACTTCATGTGGCAGGGCAAGCACACGCTCGTCGTTTATGATGATCTCTCGAAGCAGGCCCAATCCTATCGCCAGATCTCGCTGGTGTTGCGCCGCCCGCCGGGCCGCGAAGCATACCCCGGCGACGTATTCTATCTGCACTCGCGTCTGCTCGAGCGTGCTGCCAAGCTCTCGAAAGAGCAGGGCGGTGGTTCACTGACTGCGCTCCCGATCATCGAGACGCAGGCTGGTGACGTTTCAGCATACATTCCGACGAACGTGATCTCGATCACGGATGGCCAGATCTTCCTCGAGGCCGACCTGTTCTACTCGGGTGTGCGTCCGGCCGTGAACGTCGGTATCTCGGTGTCGCGCGTGGGTGGCTCTGCACAGATCAAGGCGATGCGTCAGGTCGCAGGCCGTTTGCGCCTCGATCTCGCGCAGTACCGCGAGCTCGAAGCATTCGCGCAGTTCGGTTCCGATCTCGATGCGGCAACGCAGAAGCAGCTCGCACGCGGTGCGCGCCTGGTCGAGATGCTGAAGCAGCCGCAATACGATCCGATGCCGGTCGAGCATCAGGTCATGATCATCTATGCGGCAACGAATGGGTATCTCGACGACATCGCGGTCAACCAACTGAAGGCGTTCGAGCATGGGTTCCATGAGTTCATGCGCACGCAGCGTCCGGACGTCGGTCAAGCGATCCGCGAGACGGGTCAGCTCGGCGATGACGTCGTGAAGTCGCTGGTTGATGCAGTCGAGGCGTACAAGAGCACGTTTGCAGCAACGGCAGAGGCCGACAAGGCCGCAGCCGCATCGGCCGCAGCTTCTGCCGCATCGGCCGCGGCAGCACCAGCAGCACCGGCCGCAGCAGTACCGGCCGCAGCCGCACCGGCCGCAGCCGCACCGGCCGCAGATTCTGCTGCGTCCGACGCGACGCCGGCGAAATAAGGAAACATGGCGCAGACCCAGGAGCTCAAGCGTCGCATCCGGTCGACGAAGAAGACACGCCAGATCACCAAGACGATGGAGATGGTTTCCACGTCGAAGCTGAAGCGTGCGTCCGACCGGGTCCATGCAGCGCGTCCATTCGCGGAGAAGCTGGCGCAGGTGATCAGCCGTCTGGCCGATCCCGAGCTGCGCGAGCGGTATCCGCTGCTGCGCAAGCCGGTGATCGTGAAGAAGGCGGCCGTCGTACTGATCACATCGAATCGCGGCCTGGCGGGTGGTTTCAATGCGAACCTGATCCGCGAAGCGCGTGCCCTCATTGAACGCCTGCGCGGTGCAGGCGTCGAGGTGGAAGTTCACGGCATCGGGCGTAAGGGGATCTCGTTCCTCAAGTTCAAGAAGGAGCCGCTCGCGGTTGCGCGCGTCGATATTACGGACCGTCCGTCACTCGATGATGCAGCCAGCGTCATCGATCCGCTGCGCGAACGCTTCGAGACGGGTGAGCTCGATGAGGTATACGTCGTCTACGCACAGTTCCGTTCCGCGTTGTCGACGCCGCCCGCGACCATGAAGGTCCTGCCCGTCGACTCCGAGAAGAAGGAAGAAGAGTCGAAGAAGAACGAAGGACGTGTGGCGAACTACATTCTGTCGCCCTCCGCCGACGAGATTCTCAACAAGATCCTTCCGCTCTACGTGCGCAACAGCGTCTATCGTGCGCTCGTCGAGACCGCCGCGGCCGAGCACGGTGCACGCCGCACGGCAATGAAGAGTGCAACGGACAATGCCGGCGACATTCTCGATCTGTTGAATCGTACTTACAACCGCGCACGTCAGGCGGCGATCACGCAGGAAATCGCGGAAATCGTCGGCGGCGCCGCGGCGCTCGAATAGATAAACGGACCTAACTCCAGCAGACGGATACGGAAACAATGGCGAATGCCACTGCGACAAAGGGAACGACGGGCCGCGTCGTGCAGGTCATCGGACCGGTTCTCGACGTAGAGTTCGAGTCGGGCCAGCTGCCCGAGATCTACAATGCTCTTCGCATCGAGAAGAAGGGTGTGGAAGGCGCACCGGACGTGAACCTGGTCGCCGAAGTGCAGCAGCACATCGGCCGCAACCAGGTTCGCGCGGTCGCGATGTCCACCACGGACGGCGTCATGCGCGGCATGGAAGTCGTCAACACGGGCGCATCGATTTCGGTGCCCGTCGGCGAAGCGGCACTCGGTCGCATCCTGAACGTGCTCGGCGAGCCCGTTGATGGCGGCGAGGCGATTCCGGACAGCGTCGAGCGTTGGCCGATCCATCGCGAGGCGCCGAAGTTCACGCAGCTCGAGCCGAAGACCGAAATCTTCGAGACCGGCATCAAGGTCATCGACCTGATCGCACCGTACGTGAAGGGCGGCAAGACAGGCCTCTTCGGCGGCGCCGGCGTCGGCAAGACCGTGGTCATTCTCGAGCTCATCAACAACATCGCGATGGAGCACGGCGGCCGTTCCGTATTCTGCGGCGTAGGCGAGCGCACACGTGAAGGCAACGACCTGTTCCTCGAAATGACGGAATCGGGCGTTATCAAGTCGACCGCACTCGTGTTCGGTCAGATGAACGAGCCGCCGGGCGCACGTCAGCGCGTCGGTCTCTCGGGTCTCACGATCGCCGAGTATTTCCGCGACGTCGAAAAGCAGGACGTGCTTCTGTTCATCGACAATATCTTCCGTTTCACACAGGCGGGTTCGGAAGTGTCCGCACTGCTCGGACGTATGCCGTCGGCCGTGGGATACCAGCCAACACTCGGCACCGAGATGGGTGGTCTGCAGGAGCGCATTACATCGACGCGCGATGGCTCGATCACTTCGGTGCAGGCCATCTACGTGCCCGCGGACGATCTTACCGATCCCGCACCGGCAACGGCGTTCGCGCATCTCGATGCAACGACCAATCTGAACCGCGCACTCACGGAAATCGGCATCTATCCGGCCGTGGATCCGCTCGACTCGACGTCGCGCATCATGGATCCGCAGTTTATCGGTGAGAAGCACTACCAGGTCGCAACCGAAGTGCAGCGCATCCTGCAGCGCACCCATGTCGGTGGCCAGCGTCGGCTGATAGCCCACGGCCGACGGGATACGGCCCA
>JBDSPG010000364.1:0-4131 GCA_039912685.1 Longimicrobiales bacterium
CAACCGCTGCGGCATCCCGCTGCTCGAGATCGTAACAGAACCGGATCTGCACTCCGGTGCGGATGCGGCCGCTCTCGCTCGGCAGCTCAAGGCGATCCTGCAATACGCGGGCGTGAGCGAATGCGACATGGAGCTGGGAAGCCTGCGCATTGACGCGAATGTGTCCGTCCGCGATGTCGATCTCAAGGCGCATGCATCGCTGCCGGGCGTCGGAGGCCGATCCGAGATCAAGAACCTGAACTCGTTTTCGCAGCTAGAGCGCGCGATCGATCTCGAGGTTGCGCGCCAGCTTGAGATGGCGGCGGGAGGTGTTGTCCTTGCGAACGAGACGCTGCTATGGGATGCCGATCATTCAGAGCTTCGCGTGCTCCGTCGCAAGGAAGAGCGCGATGAGTATCGCTACATGGACGAGCCGGATCTTCCCGTACTCGTTCTGGATGACGCGCTGATCAATCGCGCACTGCACGATCTGCCAGAGCAGCCTGCTGCGCGGGAGGCGCGATTCTGGCATGCGTTGGAGCTGCCCGAAGGGAGCGCGCACGCGCTGTGCGCGTCACGCGAGCTCGCGGATTATTTCGAGAGTGTGGTCAGTGCGGGGGCTTCCGCCAGAACCACGTCTGCCTGGGTGTTGACGCATGTGCTTGCGTGGTGCAACGTGCAAGGCAGTACAATCCGCAGTTATCCGGTGCCGCCGTCGCAGCTCGCGGCTGTTCTCGAGCGTCTGGATGCAGGGCGGCTTACGCGTGACGGCGCGCGGCAGCTTGTGGCGGCGCTCGAGGGCGGAATGGCGGGTGATCTGGATGAGGTCGTGGAACGGCTTGGACTCGAACGAAATATCGATGGAGCTGCAATGGCCAAATGGATCGACGCAGTCATATCGGAGGAAGCTGTACTGGTCGCACAGTATCGCGCGGGCGCGCACAATGTGTTCGGCTTCCTGATGGGCAGGCTGATGAGCGCGGCCGGGGCGGGAACCGACCCACGGTCGGCATCGGAGCAGCTGCGTGCACGCCTCGACGGAGGTTACTGATGGATTTCGGGTTCGTGCTGTTCTGGTTCGTGCTGCTCGGCTCCAAGCTCGTGCTTGGCATCGTTGTCATCTACATGCTGCTGCCACACGACCGTCAGTGTGCCGTCTGTGATGCGGAAATACTGCCACTCGAATCACCGCGGCTGGTCGGACGCATGTTGCGGTTCATGAGAATCCAGCGGTACTGGTGCATTGAGTGCGACCGTCAGTCTCTTGGTCGCCCATTGCCTTCAGGCGGGCGTACGAACGGCAGTGCGTTGCGCCCAGTACCCCAGGTCCGTGTTCGGTAGCGGAAAGAAATCGTCCGCAAGGTCGTCGAGCCTCTTACTCCGGTCCATCCCGCCGTCCTTCACTGCAATCTTCCGCACCTTCTTGGCAAGCTGGAGGTTGAAGTCACCGACTGGGTCGAGCACTGCGGGAAGTGAATCACGCCCGCGCAGCAGGTAATCAACGACGTAGTCGAATGCGCGCGACGTGTAGGACTCGATCGTCTCGGACGTAAGCTCGAATCGTGACTTCTGCATCATCCGATCGAAGATGGTCTTCCACCGGTCGTTGTCCTGTGCGCGGATCATTCCGCGGAAGATGCGGCGATTCGTCTCGAACGAGAAAATGGTTCCGCTGAGTACGCTGTCGAACAGCTGATCTGCCTCGGAGTGGTCGTAGTCGATGACTGTCTCACGTGCAATCGATCCGAACGGCTCGCCGAGCTGCATGTCCATCCGGTGTTCCCAATATCCGTGACCAAGACCCTGTGTAGTGGGCGTCAGCAGGAGCTGGCGCGGCACAAAAAAGTTGTGCGCGATCGTGTCCGCCGCGAGATGACTGAGGTAGCCGTAGCCGACCGCTTTCATCTTGTCGTTTTTTGCAGCAGCGAGGATCTCTTCACCGACGTGCCAGAAATGACAATGCCTGCCGGCAGGCACGTACTTCTTTGCAAAAGAGATGTCGGCCGCGATGGAGCCGTACAGGAAACTGCGAGGATGCGCGTGGAGCAGCGCCGCGATGGACGGCGGCAGCAGATCGGTCATGCCGAGCAGCTGCTGGCCGATGAAGACGTGCGTGGCCGGACCAAACGCGTAGAGGTTGGTGGGATGGAGCGCAGTGAGCGCCACCACCCCCAGCAGCAGCAGCCCGACCCGCAGCAACGGACGCCGCAACGCGGTCAGACCAGCCGCTTTGCCGCGCGGCGCATTGCGCGCTGCGCCTGCTTCACACTGTCACGCGCCGATTCTTCTATCTCGCGCCTCGCTTCGCGCACGATCTTCGCCGCATCATCGCCCAGGTTGCTGGCAATGCGTCCGCCGCTGCGTCGCACGATGCGACCCGCCGCCGATGCATCATCGAGCTTCTCACGCAGTGTGTGGCGTGCATGCCGTCCCGCGTTGTTCAGCGCCCGGCCTGCCTTCTTCTGCATAGGCTTCATCCGCTTGATGATCTTCTCGCGATCGAAGTCGTCGCTTGCGCGGAACAGCAGCGCCGCGCCGATGCCGACGACTGCGCCGATGGCCAGTGCCGTCAGGAAATCGTGGTCGTCGCGGGGATTCTCTTCACTCATGGCATCCTCCTGTAAGTGTGCAGCGACCTGGTGCCGCACGCGTGCGTTTTCAATGGATTGGCCGCAATCATCTCGGCGGCCCGCGTTCGAGGTGGCAATATGCAGACCGCAACCCGCGCCGCAGTCGAGCGGGTCATCGGCTCCATAGAGTCGGCGCCCGCGTCAGTCGAGCAGGTCCACGCCAATGGAGCGGCCCCCGAGCTTGGGAACCAGACCCGCGCGCGCCCGCCGGAAACGGGAGCCTGCCACGGCAGTCTGGACGATGCGGGCTGACTGCGCGTCGAACGTGGGGTCCGAAGAATCCAGATGCTCCCGCCCCTCGAGAAGACGCTGCAGCAGCCCATCGAGCTGCTCGATCCCGCCAACTGTGTCCGCCAGCGCATGGACCGAAGGGTCACCGCTCCACCCCTCGTCCGAGAGCTGCCCGACCTGCGTTGCATACAGGTCGCCGAGCGGGAGCAGGTCCGCCCGCGGGAAGAAATCGCCCGTGAGCAGCGCGGTCTTGTTCGCCGGGTGAGCGGTCAACGTGGTCTTCGGGTCCGAGAAATCGGTAAGTGGGATGCCGGCGTCCCCGGCGATCCGCGCGACCAATACTCCCTCCGGCGAGTCCTGATCGAGAAGGACGATGGCGGTGGCGCCGGTGGTGCGCAGTGCTTCCCGGAGCACGCCCCCGACCACGCGCGAGACCCGGCCGTAGCTGGCATCCCGGTCGGCGAATGCCCTCTCAGCCATGCTGGGTCAGCCGGGTCAGCTCGCGAATGACAATGGATGGCTCGTCGTCACGGCCGTGGAAGTAGGGCCTGCGAGCACGCAGGAGGGATGCACGCGACAGCGTCGCATGAAGAATTGCTTCCTCGTGGGACGGTCCCCGAGCCAGGACCTCGCCCGTGGGACCAACAATCAGCGAGCCGCCGGCAAATGTGACGGCGCCCTCCACCCCGACCCGGTTGGCAAGCGCCACGTACATGCCGTACTGCTGCGCAGTGGTCTCGGCGATCCGGGTCCAGGCCTCCGTCGAGGCAAAATCGCCGTGAGACCCGCCCTCCCAGACGCCCCGGCCCGCGCCCGCCGCCATGACGAGCAGGAGGTCGATGCCGGCAGAGGCGAGTGTGTAAATCAGGCCCGGGTGCCAGAAGTCCTCGCACACGAGGATGCCGACCCGCCATCCATGGTACGCCATGGGCTCGACGGTTCGGCCGCGGGCGAAATAGCGCATCTCATCGAACATGCCGTATGTCGGCAGGTAGATCTTGCGGTGCACGTGTTTGACCCGGCCCTGCTGGAGCGCAATGGCGGCGTTGTAAACCAGGCCGTTTCCGTCCGATTCGATGACGCCCGTGACCACCATTCCGGGTGCGTCGGTCAGGGGCTCGAACGCTGGCGGCCAACTGTCGAGCGGGAGTGCGAGTGCGGCGGCCGCGTCGCGGACGTCGTATCCGGTAACGGAAAGCTCGGGTGTGAGCAGGATGTCGGCATTGGCCGTTCTGGCGGCGACGGCAATGCTCGCAATGTTGGCATCCGGATCGCCCAGTCGCGGCGCATG
>JBDSPG010000369.1:0-4635 GCA_039912685.1 Longimicrobiales bacterium
CACCAGATCGAGCGTGGCGAGGCGTCCATCGAGAACCAGTACAAGAGAGTGGTGCGGCCGCAGGGGAATCCTGCGGCGATGGATGTGCTCCTCCGCACGATGGAACTTCGGCCGTTCTTTGAATGGCGCGGACTGGGGTTCATCAATCACAGCGCGTTGCGGTTGCGTCCCGAGTTCGCCGACATGGATGCCGAAGTTCTGTACAAGGTACCGGGCCTGCGTGTCACGGATCCGAAGTCGTGCCAGTGTGGTGAAGTGTTGAAGGGCGTCATCAAGCCATGGCAGTGCAAAGTGTTCGGTGCGGCGTGCACGCCGGAGACACCGATCGGTTCGTGCATGGTATCACCCGAGGGGGCGTGTGCGGCGTACTATAGTTACGGCCGGTTCTCCCTGATGAAGATCGGCGCGAAGTCACCCGTTGCACTGTCGGGGTCATCGTGAGCAGCCGCATCGAGTCCTCGCTGAGTGCGCAAGTTGAACGCATGGAGCGCGCGCGAGACGCACGCCTGCAGCGCCCCACACTGCGTGATGCGCACATCACGCTGAGTCACGGCAGCGGCGGCAAGGCCAGTCGCAAGCTGCTCGAAGCACTCATTCTGCCGGCGCTCGGCAACGACATGCACGATGGCAGCACTGATGCGGCGGTGTTCGGGATCAATGGCGGCGCGGACTCGCGAGTCGCGTTTACGACCGACTCGTATGTGGTGAGCCCGCTGTTTTTTCCCGGTGGTGACATCGGCAGGCTGGCCGTGCATGGCACGATCAACGATCTCGCCATGTCGGGGGCGCGCCCGCTGTGCCTGTCACTCAGCTTGATCATCGAAGAAGGGCTCGATATGGAGGTGCTCCGCCGCGTAGCGGAGAGCATCGGCGCGGCGGCGCGCGAAGCAGGGGTCCGTATTGTTACGGGTGACACCAAGGTGGTCAACCGTGGCAAGGCTGACCAGCTGTTTGTGAACACCGCGGGGATCGGCATCGTGCCGCCCGGTCGGCGCCTGCAGTCTGACCAGGTGCGTGCCGGTGACGTTGTCCTTATCAACGGGTTCGTGGCGGATCACGGCATGGCCGTGATGCTCGCGCGCGAAGCGCTGGAAATCGATGCAGACATCACCAGTGATTCGGCGCCCTTACACGAGCTCGTGGAGGCGCTCCTTGTGGCGGCGCCGGGAACGCGCACACTGAAAGACCCCACGCGGGGCGGTGTCGCGACGAGTCTGAATGAGATTGCCGCGCACGCGCGAGTCGCCATTTTCGTCGAGGAAGAAGCCGTGCCGGTGCGCCCCGAGGTGCGGGCGGCGTGCGAGATTCTGGGGATCGACCCGCTGCACATCGCGAACGAGGGAAAACTGCTTGCGGTTGTACCGGCGTCCGAAGCGCAGCGCGCACTGGCTGCATTGCGATCGCACCCGCTGGGCCGCGATGCAGCGATCATCGCGGAGGTATGCGCCGAACCCGAATCGCTGGTGGTGGCACGCACCGGGATCGGTGGCTCGCGCGTGCTCGATATGCTGGTTGGTGATCCGTTACCGAGGATTTGCTGAACTCACCTCAGGAGCGAATATGGCAACGCTCGAAACGACCACACGACCGGAATCGGTCGAAGCAGTAGTTCCAACGCCGGCCGCGCATTCGCAACCGAAACGCCTGCCACTCGGTCCGCTCAAGACCGTGCATGTGTTCTGGCTTGCAGGAATGAGTTGCGACGGTTGCTCCATTTCAGTTACGGGTGCTACGAACCCCGGTATCGAGGGTCTGCTGGCTGGAACGGTGCCGGCGATGCCGCAGGTGATTCTGCACCACCCTGTGTTGGCGGTGGAATCGGGCGAGGAGTTCGTCCGCCAGTTCGAGCAGGCTGCGAACGGCGAACTGGATGTCCCGTACGTCGTGGTGTTCGAGGGTTCGATCGCGGACGAACGCATTGCTGCCCGCACCGGCGGATATTGGTCGGCCATGGGTGTGCGGGCAATCGAGGAAGGACAGGAATACGGGCAGCCATCGTCGACTGCGGAATGGTGTGAACGCATGGCTAAAGGCGCGGCCGCCATGATTGCGATCGGGACGTGCGCCACGTGGGGAGGAATTCCCGCCGCCGAGGGCAATCCGACCGGAGCAATGAGTGTCATGGATTTCCTCGGGAAAGATTACCGCAGCGCGCTGGGTCTTCCCGTTATCAACATCCCGGGTTGTGCACCGCAGGGGGACAACTTCACGGAAACCGTATTTGCCGTGCTCCTGTACCTTCAGGGTCTCGGCCCATTGCCCGCGTTCGACGAGTTGGGTCGTCCCGCATGGTTGTTTGGCGAAACCGTTCACCGCGGCTGTTCGCGCGCCGGCTACTACGAAGAAGGTCGGTTCGCGGAGGAATACGGCGGTCACGAGTGTCTTGTCGAAATCGGCTGCTGGGGTCCTGTTGTGAACTGCAACATCGTCAAGCGCGGCGCGATCAATCACATGGGCGGTTGCATGGAAGCGGGCGGTATCTGCATCGCGTGCACCATGCCGGGATTCCCGGACACGTTCTCTCCGTTTTACAAGACGCCGCCGGGCTCCATCATGTCGACGACTGCCTCGCGCGGCGTAGGCACGGTGATGCGCCGACTGAGGCGGTTGTCCAACGCGCACGCGAATCGGGAGGCCCGCTGGATCAGGAACGGTGAGGTGCCGTCCGGCTGGGGCCAACTGGACGCCCAGACGCCATTGTTGCGCGCCATGAAATTCTTCTATGTGAAATGGCAGCACTGGGGCGTGAAGTCGCCCGGAAGGCAGCGAGGCAGCGAGGCGTGGCTATGGGGTGCGGACCGACCCGGCACGCGGGACGATTACAACGACCGCAGCATCGCTGCGGGAGACCGCCATGACTAACGCGGATCTCTGGGCCTCATGGCGGCTGTGGCTCGCCGTCGCGGTCGCCATCATCCTGGTTGCTGCATCGTTGCTGATCACGATCTGGTTGACGGCGCGCAGTATCGTAACGCACGCATTGCGCGCACTGGCCGCAGCCGAGTCCATTCGAGAGAACACGTTGTCCATATGGGAACTTCAAACCACCAACGAGGTCGCCAGCGAGATGCTGGATACGGTTCGCGCCATTGAAGCGAAGGGCGGGCTGCTCGCAGCAGCACTCGACGGTCACGCCAGCACAACGGGGAGGTAGGAAGAGACGATGGATGCGGAAACGATTGCCCGGGTCTGGACGGTCTCGCTGATTATCTTCGCGGTCGTCCTGGTCGTCGTTGCACTATTGCTCACGCTGATCCTGTATGAAGCGCGCCGGGTCCTGGGCGGCGTAAAGGCCATATGGGTAACTGGGCAGAAGATCGCGAACAACACCATCCACATTCCGTTGCTCGTGCAGACGAATCATGTCGCAGGGAAGATCCTGGCGTCTGCGGGGGGCATTGCTGCAGCCACTGCAGCCGTGCAGGTGCACGCCGAGCAATGCAGCGGTTGTCCGTCGTGCGTCATCGGCCAGGAGTGGTCACGATGAACACATTTACCTTGCTCATGCTGCTCTCGGTGATCGCCGCGTCCGCTCTATTCATCGCGCTTGCCGTGTTTCTGGTGAAGATCTCCAACGTGCTCGAATGGGTGGGTGGTAAAACCCGAATCTATGGGGAGCAGGCAAGCTTTCTTTCGAAGATACGGCTCGGCGTGCGCGCGATTGAAGTGCAAACCGGCGCGCTGGCGCCGCAGGTGACTACGCTGAACGCCGGTTTGTCGGGCGTGCGCGATGGAATGCGTGCAATTGATGCCAATCTCGACGGGGTAATCGCGGCCGTAGTCAGGCAAGGTGAAAAATGAGCCAATCAATGATGCCGCAGGCGGTCTACACCATCTGGTGGGTCGGGTTGCTGCTTACCCTGCTTGTTTTCGTTCCACTTTCCGTTGCGTTGCTGCACCGGACCTGGCGCGCAGCGCGGTCCATCCAGTACTACGCCGCTGAAGCGCTGGCGGCAGCGGCGGGGATTGCCGGCAACACGGTGCATATCGCGGCACTCGACACAACGATTACCGTGGCAAGCGATATTCTCACAACAGCCGGCGGCGTTGCAGGCAAGTTGGGTACAATTGCCGATGTGATGGCCGACCGGGCGGGGGGATAAACCATGTTACTGAATCTGACGCTTCTGGCAGTCGCGCTCGTGGTCCTGGCGCTGGCCGGTTATCTCATCGCCATTGCCATTGCGCTCGTGGCCGCGCGCAGGAGTGTGATTGCGATTGCAGATGGCCTCGAAGCGGTGGCCGGCCACACGCAGCCGTTGACTGAAAAACTCACCACAATCAATGGTGCGCTGGTCCAGCTGCTGGACGGATTGCACGTTGCCGACAATCACCTGGGACGCGCTGCCGGCGTGTTCCGTCTCGGTTAAGGACACGCTCCATGTGCTTCAAGAATCTACCCGTCGAGTTCGATGCGGCCGGCCGTGCGTTCCTGCGCGAAGGCATTGCAGATCCATATGCCACCACGACCGCACCAGCGAACGTACCGAAACAGCTGTCCCATGAGCAGATCACGGATCTGTTACGGCGCAACGGCCATATCAAATCGGTGGACTTCGATCCCGTGACCCGCGTCGCCGGCGCGCTCGCGTTCCATACGGTCACCGACTTGAAGGCGCGCAAGGTCGTGGAAGC
>JBDSPG010000394.1:0-2823 GCA_039912685.1 Longimicrobiales bacterium
CGCTTCAGGTTGCCCACCTTGATCTGAGGGTCTACTGCCACGGCCTTGCGCGCGTCCGGCCCGTTCTGGTTCACGCCACACGCACAGGTAGCTGCCACCTCTTTCATTCGATCCTCGCGCCTCTCAAGCGCAGGCTGTTGGTAACCACGCTTACGGAGCTGAAAGCCATGGCGCCGCTTGCCAGGATGGGACTCAGCAGAATTCCTGTGCTCGGATACAGCAATCCTGCCGCGATCGGGATGCCGACCACGTTATACACGAATGCCCAGAACAGATTCTGCTTCATGGTACGCATGGTTCTGCGCGATAGCTCGATCGCCTGCGCGGCACCATGGAGGTCGCCGCGCATCAAAACGATGTCCGCTGCGTCTACAGCGATGTCACTACCGCTTCCAATCGCAATGCCGATGTCGGCCTGTGCGAGCGCGGGTGTGTCATTGATACCGTCGCCTACCATTGCCACGACGCTCCCTGCGGCCTGCAGACGTTTGATTTCTGCGACCTTCCCGTCAGGCAGAACATCCGCCACAACGCGATCGACGCCGGCTTCGCCCGCGATCGCATTCGCCGTTCGCACATTGTCTCCCGTGAGCATCACGACATCGAGCCCCATGCTGCGCAGGCGCGCGATCGCTGCGCGTGATGTCGGCTTTATCGGATCGGCAACCGAGATCAATCCTGCCGCGTTGCCGCCGATGGCTACATAAATTGGAGTCTTGCCCTCGGCCGCACGCTGCCCGGCCTCCGCCGTCATGGCGCTCGTGTCGATGCCGCGTTCCGTCAGCAGGCGCTGATTGCCGATAAGCACACTCACGCCATCAACGTCCGCAGTTGCACCTCCGCCGGTGATCGACTCGAACTTCGTTGTCGGCATGACAGTGATGTTGCGTTCCCTTGCATATCGCACAATCGCATCGGCGAGCGGGTGCTCGCTCATCGTTTCGATGGATGCGACTAGGGACAGTAGACGATCTGAACTGATCGCGCCGGCTGCATCGGCGGAAACAACACTGACGCTGGTAACCGTGGGTTTGCCTTCCGTTACCGTCCCTGTCTTGTCCAGCACTACTGTCGTCACGTCACCTGTGCGCTGGAGTGCAACGCCACCCTTGATGAGCACGCCGAGTTGTGCGCCCTTCCCCGTTGCAACCATTACGGCGGTCGGCACCGCGAGTCCCATGGCGCACGGACATGCAATGATCAGTACGGCGACGGCCGCTGCAAAGCCGCGCACAGCCGGTGCCGCATCCGCCGCTATGAACCATATGACGAATGTCGCAATTGCAATCGAGATCACGATCGGTACAAAGATGCCGCTGACGCGATCGGCAAGCCGCTGAATGGGAGCGCGCGAACCCTGCGCATCACGCATCAGGCGGACAATCTGAGCCAGCATACTGTCCGCGCCGAGTGTAGTGGCGCGGTAGCGGAATGCGCCGGTGCCATTCATTGTCGCACCAATCACACGATCCCCCGTGTGCTTGGCGACGGGCATGGATTCCCCCGTGAGCATGCTTTCATCCACCGCGCTCTCGCCCGAAACGACCTCGCCATCGACCGGAATGCGTTCTCCGGGACGCACGAGAATTGTATCGCCTTCGATTACACTCGCGACCGGTACGTCCACTTCGGCATCACCGCGCAGCACGCGGGCTGTTGCGGGTTGAAGGTCTACGAGTGCGCGCAGTGCGGTCGATGTCTGACGCTTCGCACGCGATTCAAACGCGTTGCCCGTCAGGATCAGCGCAATGATGATGATCACTGCTTCATAATAGACATCCGCCGGCACGCCCCTGCTCATAAAAAATTGCGGAGCAACCGTCGCGATCAGGCTGTATATGAACGCCGCGCCCGTGCCGACCGCGATCAGCGTGTTCATGTCGGCCGCGTGATGCGTGAAGGATGCCCAGGCTCGCGTGTAGAAGTGACGACCGGCCCACAGCATGATTGCAATTGTCAACACCATGAGGCCGTAAGACAGGAGTGAAATGGGCAGCGCATAGAGCCAGGGCATCGCGGTACGCAACGCAGGACTCAGTGTCCCGGTCTGCCAGCGCATCAATGGGTCCGCAATCTGACCACTATTGTGGAGCGCCATGCCTGAGGCGTCCATGAGCGGCATCGCGAGGATCATTGAACCGACACCGGCGATCCCGCTGACGATCGCTTTGCGGCGCAGGTCGACGAACTCCTCATCGGCCGCAGTATCGCGAGCGGCCTGTTCAGCGAACGCGCTCTGTTCCTCCGGCGCCAGCTCCGCGCCATATCCCGTCTGCCGGATTGCATCCACCAGCTGCGCGGGGTTCGTTGCGGATGCGTCGAACGTCACCGTCGCATTGTGCATCATCAGGTTCACCGTTGCATCCTGAACGCCTGGGTGGGTCTGCAACGTTTTCTGAACCCGCGATTGACACGACGCGCATGTCATGCCCGTGATCGGGATGCGGACCGTTTCGGCATCCCGCGTTGTCAGTCCCGGCATCACGCCACCTTCCCGTCTTCGGCGATCAACGTGCCGCGCAGCATACTCATTCCGCACATGAATTCGTATCGGCCCGCTGTCGGCGGTGTCACTTCGATTGTTGTCCGTTTGCCCGTCGGCAGGTATTTGCGGATCGAGAAGTCCGGAAACACCACTTCCTCGGAGCAGCTCGAATTGTCCTTGCGGTCGAAGACGAGACGCGTCGGTGACCCCGCCGGGACGCGGATAATGGATGGCGCATATCCGCCATCGACAGTAATCACGATCTCACCTGGCACGCCCGTCGATGATGGCGAGCCGTTCGCTCCTGTCGCTATTACCATCGCCCGTCCGGCAGCAAA
>JBDSPG010000061.1:0-3486 GCA_039912685.1 Longimicrobiales bacterium
GGCCGGCTTCCTGGCGATGGTCGCCGATGGCGTGGGTGGCGGCGCGCAGGGCGCAGAGGCGAGCCGTTTCGCCGTGGAAGCAGTCAGTCTGTATGTCGCGCGTAGCATGCACGCGTACTACACGACGCCGCAGAGCGACGATGCCGGCCTCCTCCTCGCTCTGGAACAAGCTGCGCAGCAGACACACGCTGAGATCGTGAACCGCGGCGTCGAAGACAGTGATGCGCGCGGCATGGCGACGACCCTCACGCTATTCCTGGGCGTGTGGCCGCGCGTATACCTGCTGCAAATCGGTGACAGTCGATACTACCAGTATCGCGACGGTGAGCTCACGCAGATCTCGCGCGATCAGACGGTCGCGCAGGAACTGATCGACCAGGGCGTGCTCACGCCGGAGAAAGCGAAGCGGACGCGCTGGAGCAATGTGCTGTCGAGCGCGCTGGGCGGATCCACGAGCACACCACACATCACGCGACTGGAGAATGACTGGTCACTGGTGCATTTGCTGTGCAGTGATGGGCTGACGAAGCACGTGTCGGACGATCAGATCCGCGAGCGGCTGGCGACGATGACATCGGCGCGCCAGGTGTGTGAGACGCTGCTTCAGGACGCGCTGGACGGTGGCGGCACGGATAATATCACGATCATCGTCGGGCAAGCGCTACCTCGCTGACGTAAGCAGTGCCGAACTGATGCATACGCCGTCATTTTCTGTCCTTCATTTTTGCCGCGACCTGGCCCGCCCAGTCGGGAATAACAACAGCCGTATTGTCGAGAAGTTCGTCCGGCTTGTTGACGCGCCGCAGAAACAGAAAACGTGAATCATCGGGTGCTACGGCGAATTGGAATTCGACCGGATTCGTATAGAAACCAGCAGGCACCGTAAACAATTTTCGACGCGTGCGCGGCACTACGGACGTGCCCACATCCAGGGCGACCGACATGAAATCGCGACCTGACGTGATGTAGAACATTTCTTTACCACTGTGGGCCCAAGCCGGAGAAGCGCCACCTCCCTCGGATATGTGCGTGCGGTTGGCTTTGACGTTCGGAAATGGATTGACGACCACTTCGTAACGTCCCGACTCGTTCGTTGCAGACGCAATCCACTGCTGATCGGGCGAGAGAGCCGGCATGACCACTTCATAGCGATCGTTGGCAAGCAGAGGTTCAGGGTCGTGATCCGGTGCCGTTCGCCGGGCGAGATAGACACCGCGCGTTGGCGGCGGACCCAACCGCATCAGCCAACCTGTGCCATCCTTCAGTTCCTGGACCGAGTGAAGATCACGCGGCGCTGTTGCGAGAGTAGCTACCGACGCGTCCTTCGCGCTCACCTGCTTGAGCTCACGAGGATCAACTTCCGCTTTGTAGTAAAGCACCGAGCCGTCATTCGCCCAACCCACTGGCGAAGCGTTGCCCTCGAAGGTCACGCGGGTGTAGGAATGAGTGGCGAAGTTGCTCATCCAGACGTCACGTGACCCTCCATCGCCCACCGACGTAAGTAGACGGTCGCCGTCCGCAGAAAGCACAAAACCACCGCCGCCTTCCACAGTCCGTCCGGGCTCCGCCTGTGTCACGTTGCCATCGCGCGTGACCCAGACGGGTTCAAACAGCGGTATGCCGGTCGCCGGCTTGAACACGACGAGTCCGCCGGTGGAAAGCGCGGCCCATGTCTGCGGTCCCGACGTTTCGATGTTTTCCATCATGACGGCAGGCGGGCGCGTGAAGGAGCGCGTTCGAGGATTGAACGGCGCAACGAAGATCTTTCCGGCATCGATGAACGCAACCAATCCGTTGTCGAGTGACCACACGCGGGTCCCTCTCACATGCAGGTCCGTCCTGGACCCGGTCTTCACGTCAACAGCAAACACGTGGCTCCGCGCACAATTCGAGGAACACGTAATGATCAGTGCTATTCGGCTCCCTGCGACACTGGCGATGGAGACGAGATGGTCGGGAAGTGAATCACGCGGCACGACGACGCGCGGATTGCCGCCGTCCTCACCCACCTGCCTGAGTTCCCCCTTCGCGCCTGTGAAAAGAATTGTCCTGTCGTCCCGCCACGCCACCGCCCCACTTTCTTCTGTAACCGAATCCGCGATCGGATACGCGTCCCCACCCCCGACCGGCGCCTTTCGCAAACGTCCATTCGCTATGAATGCGATGAACCTTGCGTCATTGGAAAACGCTGGAGCTTTGGCTCGATCGGCTCCCTCGATCCGCGTAGCATCCGCACGTCCCGGCACTTTGAGCCAGAGCTGATTCGGTTGCACTGCCCGATAGCGAAATGCGATCAGGTCTCCATGCGGCGAAATCGCCATGTGCGCCCAGGCCTGAGCATCGTTCTGAGCCAGCGCAATGCGATAGCTGACGGATACGGGCGGTTCTTCCGCGCTGAAGACGCGAGCGGCACCCGCGCCCACCAGCATCAAGATTGCCGCGGATGCGACCATCGTCGCCGTAACGCGCACACGACGCCCTGACGACATCGCGGGAACGTTGCCCACGGCTGACGTCCCGGCCGCGAAAGCAGGATTCAGCAACGCTTCCGAAAATTCTTTCGCACTCGTGAACCGATCCGCCGGCAGTTTCTCCAGCGCCTTGCTCACTGCAGCCGCGACGTTCGGCGGTACCGACTTGCGCAGCTTCGAAACCGGTGCCGCTTCCTCTGTCACGATCTTCATGATGATCTGCTGCGCGGAGCCCCCCAGATGTGGCGGCTGGCCTGCGAGCATCTCGTACAGGACGGACCCCAGCGAATAGATATCGGAGCGCGCGCTGATCTCCTTTTCCGCCGTCGCCTGTTCCGGCGACATGTAGTGCGGAGTACCGAGACTCAAACCGGTCTCCGTCATCCTGCCACCCGCCGCTGCCGAGACAGCGAGCGCAATACCGAAGTCCGCAACCATCGGACGACCTTCGTGCAGCAGGATGTTCTCGGGCTTGATGTCGCGATGGATCACGCCACGTCGATGTGCGTAATCGAGCGCGTCCGCAATTGCGACAGTGATCTTTACCGATTCGTCGATGCCGAGCTGCGTCTCGCGGTCGAGCTTGCTGCGCAGCGTCTCGCCGTCGATGAACGGCATGACGTAAAACAGAAAACTGTCTGCGGTGCCGGAATCGAAGAGCGGGAGAATGTGCGGGTGTTGCAAAGCCGCTGTCGTCTTGATTTCCTGAACGAAGCGATCAGCGCCGAGCACTGCGGCGAGTTCCGGCTTCAACACCTTCAGCGCGACCTGCCTGTCGTGCCTGATGTCGTGGGCGAGATAAACGGTGGCCATACCACCCTGGCCTAACTCACGCTCGATGCGGTAACGATCGGCCAGCGCGTCTGACAGCCGCAAGGCGACGTCACTCATGGACGCTTGTCCTGCGTTACGCCGCTCTCCAGTTGGAACCGATGCTCGAACAAGCGTACGAAACCCGGATCGTAGTTGGCACGCTCATTCCGGGTTATCCAGAGGGCCTTGAACCTGGCCCGTT
>JBDSPG010000071.1:0-3043 GCA_039912685.1 Longimicrobiales bacterium
TCATCGATACAGCGTGGCATGACCCGATGCGTGATGCTACTGCGCTCGCGTTGGGGATGCTTGGCATGCTCTTCGCTCTGCGCGTGAGCCTGCTGCTGTTTGCGACGCACTCGCATGTAGCGCAGCAGATCGAGCTGTCACAGAGTCGCATGCTCATCGAGGTCAGTCAGGCGCTTGCGGGTGCCAAGGACCTCGATGAAACACTCGCAGTCGTAACGAAGTGGGCATGCCGTCTGTTGAACGCGCGCGCTGCATCGATCGAACTACTGGACGAGAGCGGTGAGATGCTGGAGCTTCGCGCGATACAAGGCTTCTCGCCAGATGCTCGATCGCTGCGCTTCCCTGTTGCAACGAGCTTCAGCGGCAGTGTGGTTCGCGAGGGCCTCGCGCGTGCAACGAACAATCCGCGCAACGAGCCGGACATCGGCGAGACGAGTCTTGTGCACCTCGGTGATTCACCGATGGCGGCAGCGCCGCTGCGCTTTCATGATGACGTGCTGGGCGTGCTGGCATGTGTTGGCAATTATGCGTTCGACGAGCGCGACCTCGAGCTGCTTGGTGCGCTCGCGGATCAGGCCGCAGTTGCCATTCAGAATGCGCGACTGTTCGAGCAGGTGCGGCTGCTGTCGCTCACCGACCCACTTACGGGCCTCGCCAACCGTCGTCAGTTCGACAAGGATCTCAGCCGTGAATTCGGTGCCGCGAAACGCGGCCGCCTCCTGGTCGCGATCATGTTCGATCTGGACGGATTCAAGGAATACAATGACAAGTGCGGCCATCTCGCTGGCGACAGCGCGTTGCGTCGTTTCGCGCAGGCGCTCACGATTTCAACGCGCACACAGAATACCGCGGCGCGTTACGGCGGCGATGAGTTCATTGCGTTGCTGACGGACGCAAACCGCGCGGGCGCGCGAGTGTTCATAGAACGTGTGCGCGACCTGTTCCCGGGTCCGGAGGCGCCGGAAACCGATTGCGACCTGAGCGTGTCGGCAGGCATCGCGGAATACACTTCGTCGATGAAAACCGCAGAAGAGCTCGTCGAAGCCGCGGATCGCGAGCTGTATCTGCAGAAGCGTCAGCGTACGCTGACGATCTCCCTTTCACAGCCGTTCGACGAGCCGGCAGAGTAGCGCGAGCCGGAAGGGCAGATCCTCGGTGAGGATGTGCTCATCAACAGCGTGCGCACCACCGCCGTTCGGGCCGAGACCATCGAGCACTGCGGCACCGGTTGCTGCCGCGAGACTGCCATCGCTCCCACCCCCGCTCATGCCCTCACCGAGATCCACACCCAGGAACGCCGCGCACTCGCGAGCCTGTGCGTAGGCAGCGAGCACGGCGGCATTGCGCACGAGTGGCGGCCGTGATTCCGCGAGTGCGAGTGTGACCTTTGCTTCGGGATGCACATTCGCCAGGCTGCGCATGGCGTGATCGACGCGCTCGAACTCGCCTTCCACCGCGAGGCGCACATCGATGCCGGCTTCAGCGTTTGCCGCGATTACGTTCGTAGCAGTGCCGCCCCCAATGACGCCGACATTTATCGTGGTGCCTTTGCTGTGATCGGCAAGCGCAAGGACGCGCGAGCATTGATGGACAAGCTCGGTGATCGCACTGACTGCTGCGCCCGGTTCACCGCCGGCGTGTGCCGCGCGGCCTTCTGTTTTGACTGTATATGTTGCGACGCCCTTCCGGGCTGTCTTTACCTCACCATGCTGCAGGCACGGCTCGGGTACGAGCACGACGGCGGCAGTGCGCGCCATCTCATCGATCAGCGCGCGGACCGAGTGTGATCCGACCTCCTCGTCGCACGTGATCAGCATCGTGACCGGACGCCGTTCAGTTTCATTTGCGACGTGCCACGTCATTGCTTCAACGAGCAGAGCGAGACCAGCCTTCATGTCATAGACACCGGGGCCGATCGCGCGATCATCGACCACCATGAACGGACGGGCCGCGAGTGTGCCGATGTCGTGCACTGTGTCCATGTGCGCGAGCATCAGAATGGGTGCTGAATTTCTTGCGTCTTCCTTCGTGCGTGCGAACCGTGCGATGATATTGCGGCCTCTGCCTGGAGCATCGATGCGTTCGACGCTTGCGCCGATCTGCAGCAACTCCTGCTCGATCAACTCGGAGAGTGCGATGATCTCGCGCGCGTGAAAGCTCGGCGTTTCAATTTCGACGTAACGCTTGATGCGGTCGAGGACTCGCTTTGTGATGTCGCTGGATTTCGCGCCGAGATACTCTTCAATCTTCTGCTGAGCACTCACTTCCGCACACTCCTCGCCAGGATCTCGATCGGATGCATCACGCGTGCGGTTGCGCCGCGCAGTGCGAGGCCGCCACCGATCTGCATCATGCAGCCCGGGTTCGGCGTCAGCACAACGTCCGCGCCGGTCGTTGCGATCGCATCCAGCTTGTCGTTGAGAATGCGGCCTCCAATGTCGGGGTGTGTGATGCCGTAGATGCCCGCGCCGCCGCAGCATTCGTCCGCGCGCTCGAGCGCGATCAGCTCGAGGCCGGGAACGCGTTCCAGTAATGCGATCGGCGCGACCGTGACCCGCTGCGCGTGCTGCAGGTGACAGGGTGCGTCGTATGTGACGCGCATATTCACGGTGCCGGTTGGGCGGAAGTCGATCTCCATCAGGTATTCACTGATGTCACGTACCTTCGCGGCCAGGTCGTGCGCCTTCGTTGAATGCGACGGGTCTCTGGCCAGCTGTTCGCCGTACTCCTTCATCATGGCGCCGCAGCCTGCGGCGTTCACGACAATGATGTCCGGCTCCGCGGCGAGGAATGCGTCGGTGTTTGCGCGCGCGAGGTGCAGCGCGTGATCGAGTTCGCCCGAGTGCGCGTGCAGCGCGCCGCAGCACTGCTTGCCCGGCACATCGATCACATCACAGCCCGCGGCCTCGAGCACTTCGCGCGTCGCGCGGTTGACGTGCGCGAAGAGCGCGTCCTGTACGCAGCCGCGCAGTAGCGCAACGCGCGGACGTCTACCTGGCGCCGGAGCGGCAGCGGGCTCGGGCAGACTGGAGCCCTCCGGGTA
>JBDSPG010000094.1:0-10179 GCA_039912685.1 Longimicrobiales bacterium
AGTCCGGCCGTGAACTCCTTGCCGTATGTCTCGAGATACGGCTGCTGCACCTGATCGACTGTGATCAGCACAACCAGGCGTGGCCGCCCGGATTGCGCGGAAACGGCGAGAGGCAGCAGCAGTCCAAAGATGAAGGGCGTAGTACGTCGCATGATATTCTTCATTCACGCCTCAGCGCATTCTCGAGCAGTTCGGTGGCTATCGTCCATCGGTCCAGCGCATTATCCGTCTCGCGCGTCGCCGCAGCAAGATCAGACTTGAGCTGAGCGGCGATTCTCGCACCATCCCCCGTCATATACAGGCTGCTGTCCTCTAGCTGTGCACGCAGCGCGGCAGCACGGGCCTCACAGGACTCGACTGCAGCTTCCGCAGTCCGGACGTCATCGCGCAGCTGACGCAACGTCGCGGTGCCCGCGCGGTTCTGCTGCTCCCGCACTCTCGCGGCCTGCCGTTCTTTCTGCTTGCGCGCTTGTGCGTCGGCGTCGGCCATGCGTGCCGCATCGTCGAGTCGCCCATCCCGAGCGCGCTGCCACTCATCGAATGTGCCGTTGAAGTCTTCGATGCGGCCGTTCTCGAGATGCCAGATGCGGGTTGTGAGTGCGTTGAGGAGCGCGCGGTCGTGGCTGACGAGGAGGACAGTACCGTCAAACGTCTCGATCGCGTCTTCGAGCGCTTCGATGGACTCGACATCGAGATGGTTCGTCGGCTCATCGAACATCAGGAAGCTCGCGTGCGTCAGCATCAGGATCGCGAGTGCCACGCGTGCACGTTCGCCGCCGGACAGGTTATCTGCGATGCGTAGAGCGGCATCGCCGGAGAAGCCAAACCGTCCGAGATGCGACTGCACCTGTCCGCGATCCCACAGCGGCCGCAGGTCGTGCACGATGTCGAACAGTGTGCGGCCGAGGGGGACCTGGGCGAGGTCCTGTCGATAATAGGCGTAGTCGATGGATTCGCCGATGCGGACGCTGCCACCATCCAGTTCGCGTTCGCCATTGACCGCGCGTAGCAATGTCGACTTGCCGCTGCCGTTCGCCCCGATCAGACCGATCACATCACCGCGATCGATGCGCGCACTGAAGCCATTGATGAGTGTCCGGTCCCCTATGCGGATCGTCGCGCGGTCCGCAAGCAGCACCTGGTTGCCGCCCCGCGAGCGGGGTTCGAGGCGCAGCGCCATCGTGCGGCCGTCCGCACCAGGCGCCGGACTGAGGCGTGGCACGCGTGCCAGTCGAGTGCGACGACCCTGCGCCTGCTTCGTGTTCTGTCCCGCGATGTTGCGGCGAATGAAGTCTTCCTCCGCCGCGATCACCTTCTGCTGGTTGTCGAATGCGCGCTGCTGCGCGAGCTGACGCTCCGCGTGCGTGCGCACGAAACCGTCATAGCCCATTGCATAGGGCGTGGCGGTGCCGTGCTCGATGTGGAGGATATGATCGGCAATGGCCTCGAGGAACGCGCGATCATGACTGATCACCATCACCGTGGCATCGAGGTCCTTGATGTACTGCTCCAGCCAGCGCGCGGTGTCGAGATCGAGATGATTGGTAGGTTCGTCGAGGAGAAGAACGTCCGCAGGCGCCACCAGCTGCTGCGCGAGACCGACACGGCCAAGCTCGCCGCCGCTCAACTGCGACAGCGGTTGCGCGCGCGCTTCGTCATGATGGAAGCCGAGGCCGTTCAATACTGCATCCACCCGGGCACTGTACTCGTAGCCGCCGTCACGACTGAAGCGCTCGAGGTCGCGGTCATATCGTGCCATTGAGGCATCGCCTGCGCCGCCCAGGCTCGCAAGCGCCTCAGCCTGTGACTGCAGTGATGAACCAAGAGCAATCAGCTCCGCAAATGGTGTGGCGGCCGCTTCCCAGACCGTCGTCGCATTCGGAAACTCGCGGTTCTGATCCAACAGTGTGAAACGAAGGCCACTCGATCTCGTAACATTCCCGCAGGTTGGCTCCAGGAGCCCTGTGAGCACGCGGATAAGGGTAGTCTTGCCGCTGCCATTGCGGCCGAGAATACCCCAGCGTTGACCACGGTCCACCGTGAACGAGACTCCGCTCAGGATCGGGCGGGCCCCGAATTCAACGCCTACATCTGCGACTGCGATCTGCATCAAGGGTCCGTTTCAGGTTGGAGTTCGGGTCGCAAAGTACCCATGGCGTGCAGATCCCGCACACCGCAGACTGCAGTATCCGCAGTACTGCTGAAATGCCAATGCCAAAAAGCGTTGGGGCGCAACGGTTTGTCTTTGGCACCACCCGTGCCTTAGGGGAGTCGCGAGCGCGTTGCCAAACAGGGCGCTCAGGACCGACCGCCGGGGAGCTGGCGGACCCGAATACTACAGAACGGTGATGAAGAGGATGAAGTCGCTCAGAATGTCAGGTTTCGCGCTGCTGACGGCAGCCGCGCTCTTTGCAGGAACGGACCGCGCACATGCGCAGGGCCGCACGATCACGCTGGAGGAGGCGATCAACATCGCGCTCCGTCAGAACTCGACATTGGTGCAGGCGGAGAACGCCGCAGCGACGGCAGAGATTGCCGAGAAGCAGGCGCAGATGCGTTTCCTGCCGACGTTCAGTGCATCGACATCGACGTCGAATGCAGTGGGCCGGACGTTCAGTCAGGACGAGGGTGGCTTCATCACGAAGGCGACGCAGTCGGTGAACGCGGGTGTGTCATCGAGCGTCACGGTATTCGACGGCTTCGCGAACGTTGCGAATCTGCGCGGTGCCCGGCTGACGAGTGCGGCGACGGACCTCGATCTGTCGCGTGCGCGTGAAACCGTCGTGTTCGACGTGCTGACAAAGTATCTCGCACTGGTTCAGGCGAAGGAGCAGCTCGGTGTGCAGGAGCTGACGTTCACGGCGCAGGACGCGCTACTGACGCAGATCAATGCATTCGTGCAGGCGAACAAGCGCCCGATCGCGGACCTCTACACACAGCAGTCATCAGTCGCGTCCTCGCGCGTGCAGCTGCTGCAGAGCCGTCGCGCGGTGGCGATCGCAGAGCTCAATATCGTCGGTTCGCTGCGTCTCGACCCGCTCGGCGAGTATACATTCGTTGCGCCGGCAGCGTCGGACACGGTTGCGGCGCTCTCCGGTGACCTCCGCGCACTGATGACGGAGGCGCTGTCGAACCGCGCTGACCTCGTCGCCGGCACAAAGCGTTATCAAGCGGCAGAGCAGAGCGTAAAGGCTGCGAGCGCGGCAAAACTGCCGAGCGTCTCATTGAGCGCAGGCTACAACACGGGTGCATCAAGCGCATCAGACTTGGGAGTTTTCGACCAGTTCAACCAGCGCCGCGGCGGTTCGGTTGGTCTCGGCTTCTCGATCCCGATCTTCGATCGATACACGGCGGCCGGCAACACGGCGCGTGCGAAGCTGCAGCTGGACAACCAGCGCATCACGCTGGACAACCTACGTCAGAACGTTGCACTGCAGGTGAAGCAGGCGTACCTCGACCTGCAGTCCGGCCAGGAGCAGCTTGCGGCCGCACAGGCGCAGCTGAAGGCAGCGCAACTCGCGCTCGATGCAGCCGAGCAGCGTTACAAGGTCGGCGCAGGCACACTGACGGATGTCACACAGGCCCGCGCATCACAGGCGAGTGCAGCGTCCGCGGTGATCAGCGCACGTTACAACATGGCCTACCAGCGCCGCGTGCTCGACTACTACACGGGCGCACTGCAGGTACAGGCCGATTCGAACTGATACATGGAAATCAATCAACCTTTCGATAAAACGGTAAACGGAATGAAACGGATCGGGATTGTAGCGATGGCGCTGCTGGTGGCGGTGGTGGCGGTTGTAGTGTTCATGAAGCGTGGCAAGAGCGAGGAAGTGACCTATCGCTATGTCGAGGTGTCGCGCGGTGACCTCGAGGCTTCGGTGAATGCGACCGGCAAGCTGAGCGCAGTGCGCACAGTGCAGGTCGGCACACAGGTATCCGGCCAGGTGGCCGGCCTGTATGTGGACTTCAATGACCACGTGAAGAGGGGGCAGGTGATTGCTCGCCTCGACCCGACCGTGCTGCAGCAGCAGGTTCGCGAGACCGAGGTAACGGTCGAGCGCGTGCGCGCTGATGTCACACAGAAGAAGTACGAGCTCGACCAGAATACTCCGCTGTTCCAGCAGAAGGTGATCACGGAGTCGGAGTACAACACGTTGAAGTACAACTACACGGTGACGCTGTCGAACCTCAAGTCGGCACAGGCGACACTCGATCGTGCGAAGCAAAATTTGAATTATGCGACGATCTACGCACCGATCGACGGTATCGTCGTCGAGCGTAACGTCGAGCCAGGCCAGACGGTCGCAGCGAGCATGTCGACACCGCAGATCTTCCTGCTGGCGGAGGACCTCCGCAACATGCAGATCCTGGTGAACGTGGATGAGAGCGACATCGGCTCGATCCGCCAGGGCATGAACGTGCACTTCAACGTGCAGGCCTATCCGGCACGGACGTTCGAGGGAACCGTGCAGCAGGTCCGCCTGCAGTCGGCCGCGACGGAGAACGTCGTCAACTACACAGTTGTGGTTCGTGTGGACAATGCGGATGGCGTGCTACTCCCGGGGATGACGGCGACCGTCAGCTTCGAGGTACAGAAGGTTCAAAGTGTCCTAAAGGTTCCGGCGGCTGCACTGCGCTTCAAGGCGACGGAAGAAATGCTGGCAGCGGTAGGTATGGATTCAGCGTCTCGTGCGAAGCGCGCGGACTCATTGAAGGCAGCAGGTAGTGATTCGCGCGTCGCTCAGGGAGGCACCAGAGCTCAGGGTGGCAACAGTGCGCAGGTCGGCAATGCAGCACCGGGCGGCGGCTTCGGCGCTGGCGCAGGTGCAGGTCGCGCGGGTGGTCGTGCAGGCGGCATGCCGAGCGGCGGCATGCTGTGGTACATGGACGCAGCAGGCAAGCTGCAGATCCTTCGCGTGAAGACCGGCATCACGAATGGTCAGGAGACCGAAGTGATGGGTGCGGATCTGAAGGAAGGCATGCAAATCATTGCAGGTGTGACGAGTGCGGATGGGACGGGTGCAACGTCCAACCCGTTCCAGGGTCAACAGCAGCAGGGACGCGGCGGTTCTGGCTTCGGCCGGGGAGGGTTCTAATGAACGACGTCGTAATCCGCGTGGAGGGTCTGTACAAGATCTACCACGAGGGTAGGCCGGAAGAGGTTCGGGCGATCAATGGCGTAGACCTCACGGTAGAGAAGGGCGAGATGCTAGCGATCATGGGCACATCGGGCTCTGGCAAGTCGAGCATGATGAACGTGGTCGGCTGCCTCGACCGTCCGACGAAGGGCGCATACTTCCTTGATGGCGTGCGCGTGGACAACCTGAGCAAGGACGACCTTGCAGACATCCGGAACACGAAGATCGGTTTCGTATTTCAGGGCTTCAATCTGCTGGCGCGCACATCGGCACTCGAGAATGTGGAGCTGCCGCTGATGTACGACCGCAGCGGTCGCAAGGGTGATACGAAGGCGATGGCCGCGGCAGCACTGGAGAAGGTCGGTCTGGGCAACCGTATGGATCACGAGCCGAGCGAGCTGTCCGGTGGACAGCAGCAGCGCGTGGCGATCGCGCGTGCGCTCGTGACGCATCCGGCGCTGATCCTCGCAGACGAGCCGACCGGCAATCTGGATACACGCACATCGATCGAAGTGATGGCGCTGTTCCAGGAGTTGAACGAGCAAGGCATCACGATTGTCATGGTGACGCACGAGCCGGACATCGCGCAGTACATGAAGCGCATCGTCGAGATGCGGGACGGCGTAATCCGTCGCGACGTGCCGGTACTCGATCGGCGCAGCGCGAAGATGGATCTTGAAGAGCGCGATGCGCTCGCTATGGCGGGGTAGAGTCATGAAGGCTTCCAGACTCGTCAGCATCGCGGGAAAGAGCATCCTGAAGAACAAGATGCGCACGCTGCTGACCATGCTCGGCATCATCATCGGTGTCGGCGCTGTCATCGTGATGGTCGCGATCGGACAGGGTGCGAAGGGTCAGATCCAGGACCGGATCAACAACCTCGGTACCAACATGATCGTGATCACCCCGGGCGCATCGACGACGGGCGGCGTAAACATGGGCGCTGGTACATCGAACCGTCTGACACTGGACGACTATGATGCACTCAAGCGTGAAGCCGTCCTCCTGACCGCAGTGTCTCCGATGATGACCACGTTCGGTCAGCTGATCGGTGGCGCGGGCAACTGGCGCTGCATCGTGAATGGTGTGTCGACGGAGTATGCGACGATTCGCGACTGGGATGTCAGCAGCGGTCGACTTTTCGACGAGACGGACCAGCGCACGATGCGCAAGGTCGCACTCATCGGCCAGACGGTCGTGGACAATCTGTTCGCGGGTTCGGACCCGGTGGGTCAGCAGGTCCGCATCCGCAATGTACCGTTCGAGATCGTTGGCGTACTGGAGAAGAAGGGGCAGAGCGCGACAGGAACGGACCAGGATGACATCGTTCTGACGCCATACACAACGTTCAAGGCCCGTCTCGGTCAGCGCAGCTATATCCCGCAGATCCTTGCGAGCACAGCTTCGCCGACGGATCTCGCATCCGGGATGCGTGAAGCGCGCGAGACACTGCGTGCGTCGCACAAGCTGCTGGAGTCGGATCCGGATGACACGACAATCCGCAACCAGGCGGACCTGGCGGCTGCAGCGTCGGGCACGACGGAGGTTATGACCATGCTGCTCGCGGCGATCGCAAGCATCTCGCTGGTGGTAGGCGGCATCGGTATCATGAACATCATGCTGGTGTCGGTAACGGAGCGTACGCGCGAGATCGGCATTCGTATGGCGATCGGTGCACGCGGCCGCGATGTCATGCGACAGTTCCTGGTCGAGAGCATCGTAATGAGCATCATCGGTGGTATCATTGGCATTGCAGTGGGCTACGGCTCAGCCGCGGTCGTCGAGAAGATGACGGGATGGGGTACCGCGATCGCACCGCAGATGGTGGGCATTTCACTCGGGTTCTCTGCCGGTGTCGGCATTTTCTTCGGCTACTATCCCGCACGAAAGGCGGCGTCTCTGGATCCGATCCAGGCGTTGCGGTACGAGTAAGCCGTGCGCATTTCCCAGCTCGGGCGTTGGGTCCGGTGGGGCTGGCTGGCCACGACGTTCGCCATGGGCATCGCGCTCATGGCCACGTCGTGGACGAGTCATCGCCGCGTCCAGCGCGCTGCATCCACACTGAACCGCGGCCAGAGCGAGGTGTTGCTCGAGGCAGTGCGTCAGTACTTCCGTGATGCCGAGCCGCTGGTCTCCGAGATGCGCATCGATTCACTGCTCGAGGCGCGTGATTCCTCAGGCATCCGTTACATCGGTGTATTCGACGGCAGCCGTAAGGCACTCTCGGAGCTGCGCGATCCGCTGGGCGAGGCCGGCACGCCAATCGAAGATCCGCGCCCGCTCGGCTTCAAACCTGACGCACCACCACCACGCCTCGATCCGGTCGATCTGGGCACACGCATTCGCGCGTTCGGCGGTGTCCGTCTCTCCGGTACGGATTCGGCAGGTGCGCGAGTACGACGGGGCGGCCTGTTGGTCATCGAGTTCGAGCCCCGCGTCGCACAGCAACTGCAGGCACAGGCGACACAGACTCTCATATTGTCGATCGGCGTCACCATCATCATGCTGCTCGCATCATTCTTCTTCTGGCGTCTGTCGAAGCAGACGGAAGCGAACGAGCGCCGTCTCGAGCAGCAGCGCAGGCTCGGTATGCTTGGCGAGATGTCTGCAGTCCTGGCTCACGAGATCCGCAATCCACTCGCATCACTCAAGGGCAACGCACAGCTGATTGCGGAAAGGATGCCGGCGGAAAGTGCAGAGCGCAGGCGCGCGGACCGGGTGGTGCAGGAGGCCGAACGGCTCGAGGCACTTACAAGCGACCTGCTCGATTTTGCGAGGTCCGGTCCAATCGACATCAAGTCCGCGGATCCTGCCGCCGTACTGCGCGCGTCAGCGGAAGAAGTGAGTCACGACGGCTTTGCACTCACGACAGATCACGCGCCAGCGAAATGGCAGATGGACGAAACGCGCATGCGGCAGGCACTGACGAACGTGCTGCGCAACGCATTGCAGGCATCACCAGAAGGTTCGCGGCCCGAGGTATCAGTCGCGCGACAGGACGGAACGCTCGTCTACACCGTGCGCGATCACGGTCCTGGCATCGCGTCCGGCGATGAGAAGCGCATCTTCTCGCCGTTCTTTACAACGCGCACGACCGGCACGGGTCTCGGGCTCGCCGTGGCGCAGCGCGTAGCAGAAATGCACAACGGTCAGATTACGGCACGGTCACATCCTGATGGCGGTGCCGAGTTCCGCATCGAAATACCAGCGAGCTGAGAACGATCATGGCAAAAATACTGGTCGCAGATGATGAGGACGGCCTTCGCGACTTCATAGCAGAAGCACTCGAAGATGATGGGCACGTGGTGACCCGCGCTGCAGACGGCGGTGAAGCGTCGGACTTTCTCGCACGTGAAGCCTTCGACCTTCTGATTACCGACCTTAAAATGCCTCGTCTCGACGGGCTCTCCCTCCTCCGTCGCGCCCGTTCCGACCAACCTGAAATGGAAGTAATTCTGCTCACCGCGCACGGTTCCGTGGATACAGCTGTCGAAGCCATGAAGCTCGGCGCATTTGATTACCTCGAGAAGCCGATCGCGAGTCCGGCGGAGCTACGGCTGCTCGTCGGTCGTGCGCTGGAGCGGCGTTCGCTCATGACTGCCCGTGACCGCATTGCGCGCGAGGCGCCGGCACTGCCGCCGCTGTCCTATGGCGATCCCATCATGGCGCCGGTCGTTGAGGCGCTGCGTCGTGTTGCGCGCACCAACTCGACGGTGCTGTTCGCAGGCGAGAGCGGGACGGGCAAGGAGCTCGCCGCTCGCACACTGCACGCGTTGAGTGATCGTGCGGACGGGCCGTTCGTCGCCGTGAATTGTGCTGCGATCTCGGAGAACCTGCTCGAGAGCGAGCTATTCGGTCACGAGAAGGGCGCGTTCACTGGCGCGACCTCGGCGAGGCGTGGCCGTATCGAACTGGCGGATGGCGGCACGTTCTTTCTCGATGAGATCGGGGAAATGAAGCTGGAGCTGCAGACCAAGCTGCTGCGGGTATTGCAGGAGCGGAGGTTCGAGCGTGTCGGTGGCTCGCGCACGATCGATGTAAACGTGCGCTGGGTTGCCGCGACGAACCGCGACCTGGAGCAGCTGCTCGCGTCCGGCGATTTCCGCGAAGATCTGTATCATAGGCTGGCGGTGTTCCCGATTACGTTGCCGCCGCTGCGTGAGCGCAAGCGTGACATTGTGCCGCTCGCGCATACGCTGATTGCGCGCGTGGCGCGCGATATCGGGAAGCACGGCCTGACACTGACGGAGACTGCGGAGCGCGCGATCGTGGGTGGTCAGTGGCCGGGCAATGTGCGTCAGCTCGCGAACGCGCTCGAGCGCGCCGCGATCCTGGCGGATGGCGATGTCATCCGGCCAGAGCACCTCGCTCTCGGGTCGGCGTCCGCGCCGAGGGCTGCGCCAGGCGCTGGAGGGGCGGCAGGACTCAGCACGCTCGAGGAGATGGAGCGCGTCGCCATCGAGGAAGCGCTCGCTGCGGTTGGAGGCAATCGTCGCGAGGCCGCGGAACGCCTTGGGATCGGTGTGCGGACGCTCTATGAGAAGCTGAAAAAATACCGGGGTGACGAGGACGGCTGACCGTTACCTCGCCCCGACGGAGTTCGCATTGATCCAGTCCGCAAGCATCCGCAGGTAACCCGGCGCGAACGCGTTACCTGCGACCATCAGCCCGTGATTCGCATCCGGGAACACGTGCACTGTCAGCTTCGTGTTGCCCGACACCGCGAACGCAGTCTTCATTGCCGCAATACTCATATCATTCGGCACGACGTGATCTGCGCCGCCGAACAGCGCGAGCAAGGGCACGTGCACACGCTGCAGTGATGGCATCGGCTCATACGCCGCATCTCGGCGCAGCGAAGCCATGGTGGTGTCGAATGCGGGCGACATGACGTAACCGAGACTCGGCACTGAATCCCCGACACCGCGCAGCTCGCGCCAGTCGGTCAATGTCGAAAACCACGGCCGGGTTTTCGCCCACTCCAGCGTCTTCTGAGCCTTCACCCTCTGCCGCGCAATCGGCAGCGCGTAATACGCCC
>JBDSPG010000103.1:0-32080 GCA_039912685.1 Longimicrobiales bacterium
CCGAAGCGGAAGTAGTCGTGACCGACTGTCTTCAGCTCACCTTCCTCCGTGAGAATATCGCAGGACTCGAGCACTTCCTCGATGAAACAGGTGCGTTCGCGTTCGGGCGGCGGCGACAGGAAATGCAGGTTCTGCCAGATTGCACCACCGACGGTACTGGGGATGCCGACGTAGTGGTGCAGGCCACCGAGACCGCGCGCGACGGCTGCGACAATGAGGTCCGGGAATGTCTGCACCCCTGCACCAGCGCGCACGCGATTACCCTCGAGAAACTCGATGTCCTCCGCTTCACTGCGGATCACTAGGCCGCGGAATCCGAGATCGCCCACGAGGATGTTGGCGCCGGTTCCCAGCAGGAACCACGGCACACCGGTTGCGCGCGCTGCGAGAATAGCGGCCGCGAGATCATTCCCGGAGCGGGCTCGATAAAAGAGGTCGGCGGGCCCGCCAATGCGAAACGTGGTATAGCGCTCGAGCGTTACGCCGTACTCCAGGCGATCAGCGCCCAGTCGGTCTTCGAGCGCGCTGCGCTGCGCCGCGGTCACGGGTTCATTCATGGTGGTTTCCCGTTGTCACGTTGTATGCCATCCGCCGGACGTTGAATCCCCGGTCGAGCACGACGCAACCGGCGTCGGCGTATATGAAAGCGAGAGGGGGCGCACCGTGTGGTGCGCCCCCTCAATCACGAGCCGGGCTGTGATTACGGCTTGAGGTGCATGTTGACGTACTTCGTCATCTCGAACATCGAGACCCTGTTCTTGCCGTTGAACACCTTCCTGAGGTTGTCATCGGCGTTGATCATGCGGCGCTCCTTGGGATCCTGGCGGCCGTTCTTCTTGATGTAATTCCAGATCTTCTTGGTGACTTCCGTACGCGGCATGCTGCCCGGACCGACGACTGCTGCCAGTGCTGCATCCGGGTTCATCGGCCGCATGAATGCCGGATTCGGTGCGCGCTTGGCGCCCGTCTTCTTCGCGGCCTTCTTTGCGGCCTTCTTCGGCGCTGCCTTCTTGGCGACCTTCTTGGCGGCCTTCTTCGGAGCTGCCTTCTTCGCAGCCTTCTTCGCTGGCGCCTTCTTCTTCATTGCCGACTTCTTCGCCGGTGCCTTCTTCGCGGCCTTCTTTGCCGACTTCTTCGCGGGCGCCTTCTTAGCCGCCTTCTTTGCCGACTTCTTTGCCTTGGCCATGTAATGTCTCCGTCAAAGGGTCATTTTCGAGCATACTGGGCGATGCTTCTCGCCGGTGCAAACAAAAATGAGTGCACACACTCTCATGCGCAACATAAATATTTATTGTGTTTGCTCTGCGCAATCTTTGCGGCGCACGCCGAGCGCGTTAGCATTGGCTCGAATGGCATCGCGAAGCACGTTCATTCCGCGCATCCGGAGGTCGATTGAGTGAGTCGGAACTGAGCCTCCCGGGGTGGCAGACGGCACCCGCCGCACTCACGCTGAACACCGGCGACGTGCACCTCTGGCTGCTTCTCGATGGCGCGCTCACCGCTGCTGCACAGCACCAGCACCTGCTCACGCATGACGAGCAGGAGCGCGCCGCACGCCTCGTTCTCGGGCGCGCCCGCGCCTTCATCGGCACGCGAGCCACACTCCGCATCCTCCTCGCACGCTACACCAGCGAGTCACCCGGTGGCATCCGCTTCTCCTACGGACCGCTGGGGAAACCCGCCTTCGACGCGGGTGGTGTGCACTTCAGCATCTCGCACGCCGGTGACCGCGCACTGCTCGCTTTCTCCCGTTCCTCCGCCGTCGGCGTCGACCTCGAGCGCGTCCGCACGCACCGCCGCTTCGACGCGCTCACTGCTCGTTTCTTCTCCGCTGACAACGCGCGCACGATCGCGCGGGCGGCCCCATCGGAACTGCCCCGTGTGTTCGCCGAAGCGTGGGCGCAGCGCGAAGCGTATGTGAAGGCAGTCGGCGGTGGACTGTATGCGACGGCGGACGTGCTCGCCTTTACGCCCGGGCGAATTCCGCTGCAGCACATCCGGTCCGGCGGGGACATGTGGTCCATTGCATCCGTGGATGCGGGGCGTGATTACGAGGGGAAACTCGTGGCGGACGGGACGCCTGCCGGTCTCATGCACTACACGATCGACGACAGCCGACGCTGATCAGCCGACCGTACCAAGTGTGCTGCCCATGGTGATCTCCGCACCGGGCACCGCGCTTGGCGCGAACGTGATCGGTCTCTCGAAGAGCATGACAACCGTCGATCCGAGGTGAAACGCCATGATCTCCTCGCCCCGTGAGACGGGCACCGACGGCGAATACCTGCGTATCTCGCGCACGGCACCCGCCCGGTTCGTGACGTGTGCACCATCGCGCCATGCCGGATCGAACGCTGCCGAGATCCGCCCCACGTTATATGCGCCCACCGCCACCACCACAACGTCACCTGCAGTCGCAGCGACGTAGCACGCCATGCGCTCGTTGCGTGGGAACAGTGCATCGACGTGCATGACCCCCGCCGTGTTCACCGGGAAGAGCGCGCCGGGCAGGTGATCGGCCCGGTTGACCTCGCCGCCTGCGGGCGCGTGGATGCGGTGGTAGTGGCGCGGGCTGAGGTAGATCGTGGCGAACGAGCCCCGTATGTAACGCTCAGCCTGCGCAGGATCACCGAGCAGGGCCGCCGCCGTATACGTGCGGCCCTTCGCCTGCAGAAGCTCGCCTGCATGGATTTTGCCCAACTGGCCGACCACGCCATCCACCGGTGAAACGACATGGGCTGGATCCGCGTCGATGATACGCGCGCCGGGACGCAGACGTCGCACGAAGAATTCGTTGATCGAGGCATATTCCTCGAACGGCTTCTCCGCCTCCTGCACGTTGATCCCCATGAGTTTCGCGAATGACGAGAGCACGGCTGCCCGGGCGGATCGGGGTAGCGGCGTGTCGGCAATGCTGCCGAATGCGCGGCTGAGCGCGCCCTGCGGAAGGTGGTGCATCAGGCGTAGGGCTGCACGCCAGTGGAGCGGCGGCAGATCCGGTTTCGACTCGTGGCCGCTCAAAACACCAACCCGCCGAGTGGCACATCGTGCGCGGGCTCGAGCAGCACGACCTCGCCATCCGCATCGGGCACGCCGAGCACGAGCACTTCCGACATGAACGTCGCGATCTGCCTGGGTGGGAAGTTGGTGACTGCGATGACGAGTCGGCCAGTGAGTGCGTCGGGCGTGTAATGGCGCGTCAGCTGTGCGCTCGATTTGCGTTCGCCGAGCTCACCAAAATCGATCCAGAGCTTGATGGAAGGCCTGCGCGCCTCGGGGAAGGGCGCGGCGCGGGTGACGCGTCCGACACGCATTTCAACGCGCTGGAAATCGGCATGCTCGATCATTCAGGGTGAGCCGGCGGGCTTGCGGAACGGCGGATCACCGTACGCCGCGATTGCGTGAAGCATATCCGCGCGCGACAGCACGAGGTCGCACAGCTTGTACGGACTGCCCTCATTGTCGCGAGTCATGACATCGAGATGAATGAGGTCATCGAGTCCGAGCGAATCGTACTCCGACCGCGGCGCGAGCTGCAGCCAGCGCTCGCTTGCCTGACATGGAACCAGCAGGGGGTCCCGCCCCTTGGCCCGGATCAGCGGCCGAGCTCCTTCTGACCGGCGAGCATTGCGAGCGAACCGAGGATGATTGCGGTCAGATCTACCGGCATGCCGGCCTCCAGTGAATGGGTGGAATCATTACGCTTTGTCGCCCGATTCGGCTGCGGAGACCGGCAACCCGGCCGCGCGCCAGGCATCGAAACCGCCTCTCACATTATGCGCGTGAATGCCGTGAAGCTCCAGGATACTCGTTGCAATCGCGGACCTTGCCCCCGACTTGCAGTGCACCATGATCCGCTCATCGCGCGGAACCTCCGCAATGCGCGCAACGAGCTGCTCGATCGGAATGTGCAGTACCTTGGCTCCGCCGGACGTGCCCGGCGCGTCCGCGGGCACATGACCACCAAGCCACTCCCCGGGATTCCGGACGTCGAGCACTGTAGTTCGAGCATCACCAAGCGATTGCTGCAGCTCAGCCACACCGGTCTCATCGCTCGCCTGCGTGTTGCCTGCCTCCCGAGCAGCTGCGAGGCCTTCGGACAGCGTCACACCGGCAACATCGTCCAGTCCAATGAGCGACAGCTCTCGCACGGCGCGCTCGGCACTAGCTGCATCCGCGGCGATCAGGTGGAACGGCTGACCATACGGGATGAAGGAGCCGGCCCACGTCGGGAACGATTTATTCAGCGCGATGTTTATCGAGCCGCGCACATGCTCTGCGGCGAACTCCTTCCACGTGCGCGTGTCCACCGCGAGTGCACCGCGATCGAGCGTGGCCAGCAGCGTCTTCATATCGCTCATTGAAGCTGACGGCGGCGCTCCGAGCACGACCGGTCCCGCGCGATTCACGTTCTTCATCTGCGCGAAGTAAGGCGGCGGTGTTGGCTGTCCGGAGAGGATCTCCGTCACAAATGCGGACTCGGCCTGTTCGGCCAGGCCCCAGTTGAAGAGCCGCTCGTAGCCGAGCGTCGTCTGCGGCACTGCACCCAGCGCCTTACCGCACGCGGAGCCGGCGCCGTGACCGGGCCAGATCTGCAGGTAATCGGGATATTCCTTGAAGTGCTGCAGTGATGCGAACAGCTGGCGTGCACCGGCTTCCATCGTGCCGGACAGACCGGCAGCCTTCTCGAGGAGATCCGGACGTCCAACGTCGCCGGCAAAAATGAAGTCGCCGGTAAACGCACCCATCGGGCGGTCCGCACCCGCGGTGTCGGTCACCATGAATGTGAGGTGCTCGGGTGTGTGTCCCGGTGTATGCAGCGCTTCGATACGAATATTTCCGACCATGAAGACATCGTGATCGCTAAGCAACATCGCGCCGTCTGACGCGGCAAATGCGTATTGCCAGTCGGTGCCCCCCATACGTGACACGTATGCGGTCGCACCGCTCAGCGCGCACAGCTCGCGCAGGCCGGAAACGAAGTCGGCATGGATGTGGGTTTCGGTGACATGCGTGACGCGAAGTCCCTCGCGTGCGGCCGCGGCGACATACTCGGCGGCATCCCGATTGGGATCGACAACCAGTGCCTCACCCGTGACGGAGCATCCGACGAGGTAGCTGGCCTGTGCCAGGTTGTCGTTGTAAAAGCGACGGAGGATCATCGAGCTCAAGTGCCCAGGAAGACGGCGCGTTTCTGGTACAGTATAAGCAGAGCCATGACGATCAGGAACAACGCGAAGGACTTGCGAAGCGTGCGCTGCGGGATGTGCGGTACAAGCCTTGTGCCTGCGAGGGTGCCTATGATTGCTGCGGCAGTGAAGAGCGCGGTCAGGCCCCAATGGATGTTGGCGTCTTCGGTGAGGTGGCCCGCGAAGCCCGAGAGTGCAGTCATGGCGATCACGAGGAGCGAGGTTCCGATTGCCTTCTTCATCGGGACGCCACCGAGCAGGACGAGCGCGGGCACAATCAGGAAGCCGCCGCCGACACCAATGAGTCCGGTCAGCAGACCCACAACGAGCGCAGGCAGAGCCATGACGGAGACGGACCGGGGCGGCCGCTCTTCATCCGAGTTGCCGCGGCCCCGCGCCATGAAGGTCGCCGCCATGAGCATGACGACGCCGAAGACCGTCAGGAGGACATCACCGCTGAACAGGCGCGACAGCTTACCGCCGACGAAGCTGCCGGTCATCGCGAATGCGCCGAAGAGGAGTGCGAGTCGGGTGTTGATATGACCCTGGCGCCAGTGGCCGAAGGCGCCGAACAGGCTGGTGATCCCGACTGCTGCGAGCGACATGGTCATCGCCGTTTTCGTCTCGATCCCGAGCATGAAGACGAAGATGGGGACGGTCAATATCGAACCGCCCCCACCAAGCAAGCCAAGCGTCAGTCCAACAAGCAGGCCGAACAGCAAGCCCAGTACCGTCATTTCTGCCCATCTCCTGGAGGTGTGCGGATTATGTTTCCGCGGCCCGCCTCATGCAAGCCCGTGCGGTTGTCCCCATCGGTCTGACCATCGCGGAGACAACTGGCGGTGAACGCTGTGCCGACACACCTTGAGGCATGCCTTCGGACGAACGCTTCATTAGGAATGCGCGACTGATCGGTATCGCGATCGGCGCTCTCTTTGTCTCGCGCTACCTGACGACGTGGGCGGTCGCGGACACGTGGACAATTCTCGACAACATCGATCTCGCCATTCACGAGGCGGGGCACATGGTGTTCATGCCGTTCGGCGAGTTCATGATGGTACTCGGCGGATCGCTGTTCCAAATCCTCGTGCCCGCGATCTTTGTCGCCTATTTCGCGAAACAGAAGCAGTGGTACTCCGCGTTATTCCTGCTGCTGTGGCTCGGCCAGAGCTGCTTCAACCTGAGCTACTACATCGCGGATGCCCGGGCACGGGTACTTCCTCTCCTGTCCGACGATCCGACATCACACGACTGGACCTGGCTGCTTCTGCAAATGGGACTGCTCAACCAGGATCGCGCGATCGGCAATGGCGTACGTATCATTGGACTCATGATGTTCGTGACGGGCGTTGTCGGATGTGTGCGAGTCGCCATCTACCGGCCGCCCGCCCCGTCACGTTCTGTGGCGCATGCAACACCACTCGTCACCCGAACCGGCGGTGCAGCAGAATGACGCAGCCAACTGGAAGTGCGGCAGTCGCGGGGCGGCTGCTCGGCTCATGGACGAAGTTGAAAGGAGTTCCCGGCGGACGCTGGATGTTCAGCCGGATGCTCGGACGCATGATCCCATACACCGGTTCGCTCGGCGCACGGGTCCTCCATCTCGAGCGAGGCTACGCGCGCGTCGGTCTGCGTGATCGCCGTGCTGTGCGCAATCACCTTGGATCCATTCACGCCGCTGCGCTCACGAACCTTGGCGAGCTCGCGAGCGGACTCGCGCTCATGACCGCGGCTCCGGACACGGTGCGCGGAATTCCAATCCGTCTCACCACTGACTTTCTCAAGAAAGCGCGCGGCACGCTGATCGCCGAGAGTCGCGCTTCGTTCCCTGTCGTTACGGAACCCATCGAGCACGAGGCGGTTGCGGAAATCCGCGATGAGAGCGGTGATGTTGTGGCGCGGGTTACTGCACTGTGGAAAGTGTCACCGATTGACGCGTACCCTCATCAGATGTGAGCGCGCAGAGCGCGTCAGCGGAACAGCACGTTCTTCGTACCGCCACTTACGAGCGCCGCGACGTTCGTCAGGATGCGCGGGAGCACCATGCCGCCGCGGGAAGCGAGATAGCGCGGCTCCCAGACAGGATCGAACTTCTCCTTGTAGCTTCGCAGACCCTGGAAGCTGTAGAAGTTCTCGCCATAGCGGTACGCGAGTCCTGCCAGGCGGTTCCACAGCGGCGCGAGTCGCCGGTTCTCGATGCCCGACAGCGGCGCCATCCCCATGTTGAACCAACCGTATCCCTGCTCCCGGCCCCACAACATCATCTCGATGAACAGGTACTCCATGACATTGTCCGGAGCATCTTCCGGATACCTCATCAGGTCGACCGTGAGCTCCTCACGGTCACCACCACACCACAAATTTGCGAACGCGCAGATCACACAGTCCACACGAATGATGGCGAGCGGTGTGCGCAACAGGTACTCCTCGTCGAAGAAGCCGAGCGAGAATTTCTTCTCTGCTCCGGCCTTGTGCTGCAGCCAATCATCGGAAATGCGGCGCAATTCGGGAAGCAGCGGTGGCACCGCATCCGGCGGAAGCACCTCGAAGGACGCGCCGATCTTCTCGAAGCGTTTCATTGTCTGACGCAGTCGCTTGCGGCTGCTGCCCTCGAGCGAGAACTCTCTCAGCGGCACGCGCGCCTCTTCGCCGAGCTTCAGCATGGTGAGACCGAGGTCCAGATAGAGCGCGAGATTCTCAGGTCTCACCTGGTAAAACACCGGCCAGCCATCGTGGCGATCGACCATCTCTCGGAATTTCCATGCGAGCTCATCGCGTTCTTCCGCAAGGCCCATCGGATCGCCCATCGTGACCCAGCTGCGACCTTCGACACCATACATCAGGAATGAACTGCCGCTGTCGCTGAACAGCAGGTGCTTATCGCGCAGCAGTGCGAGATGCGCGCGGGTATCGCGTGCATTGCCGATGACAGTGTCAATGCGAGGCATCGATTCCAACGTCGGTTCCGTCACATCCTCTGGCGCCACTCTGAACCACCGTAGCGCAATGACTGCGACAATTGATGTCACAAATGCTCCCGCGGTTGCGCGCAGGAAGCGCGGCGCGTCACCAAGCAGCTGGACCCTTCCCCAGATGGCGTCGGTGTATGGCACGTGTTTGAATGCAAACATCCCAATGAACAGGGAGCTGGTCACAACCAGCAGCACCAGTGCGATCGCGGCAGGCGAGAGTGGTTCCGACAAGACCGAGGGTTGGCGGTAGAACTCGCGGCGCGATGCAACGAGCACGAGCAGCATGCCCACAAGCACCGACGCCTCCTCGTAGTCGAGGCCCTTCAACAGCGAGAACGCGATACCGGCTACAAGCAGCGCCACCGTGATATGATACGCGGAGTCGAGTCGCCGTCTGAGGCCGTAAGACAGCACCAGCAATGCCACGCCGATACTGCTCGCGAGGAAGTGTGATGCCTCGATAACAGACAGCGGCAGGAAGTCGTTCAGTGTGCGGATACGCGCCGGCATGCGCGGCAGCGCTCCCGAAATCAGCAGCACTACGCCGGCAATAAAGATTCCCGCTGACACGACGATCGGTGCAACCGGTGAGACCCACTGCGCAACGAGCTGCCTGAACCGTGTGATCTTTTCGCGACGCTGACCGACCTCGAACAGGCCGAAACCGATCAGTGCTATGGTGAGAGGCAGCAGATAGTAAACGGCGCGATACACGAGCAGTGCGGCAAGTGCGCCATCCTGCGGCAGCTTTTCGGGCAGCAGCACGAGCACCACCGCCTCGAACACACCCAATCCGCCCGGTACCTGACTGATGATGCCCGCTAGCTGCGCGAGCAGGAAAACCTGCAGTACAGTCAGGAACGGAATATTCGAGAACGGCGCGATCAACACAGCGAGGACCGCGGCGGCGGTCGCCCATTCAATCGATGAAATCGCGATCTGGATGAGTGTCAGTTTCGTCGGCGGTACAGGGAATTCCCAGCCGCCGATACGCAACGGACGCTGTCGCCACGCATTCATTGCGAGATAGCCACCGACGCCAGCGAGAAGTGCGACACCCAGAGGCAGAGTAGACTTTACATGCATCCCGAGCATGGGTGGGAGCGGCATGGTGTGAACGGTGAACATTACGCCGGCCGTGACGAACAGGCCGAGCAGAAATGTGAGCGTGCTGAGTGCGATGACCTGGGCGATCTCGACTGCGGACAAACCCCACTGTGAGTAGAGTCGCAGACGGGCGGGTGCACCTGTGAGGAGTGGGAACCCGAGTCCCTGACTGAAGGCGTAGCTTACGAATGAGGCGAGCGCGACATTCGGATAAGGGAGTGAGCGTCCGATGAAGCGCAGGGCGAGATAGTCGTAACCGGTGAGCAGCAGGTAGTTGAAAGCCGTAAGGGCGAGAGCCGCCCAGACGGCGGCGGCGGGCAACTGATGCACAGCCAGGACAATGTCATGGTAGCGGTAGGTGCCAAGCTGTTTGTGGAGCACCCACAACGCTGCGGCAAAAAGCGCGAGACCCAGGACGGGACCGAGGATACTTTTGATCCGATGCTTCAAATTCCCGCCCCCATGAATACTTCTTCTGGCAAAGTTCGGTTCTCGGCCACGGCCGAGCAACCATTGGAGGGTTGCCGGCGACTCAGATTGAGAACGTGGCCCGTCACTACGCACGGCGGATACCGCTGGTGCCAACCGGGATGCTATGACAGGTAAGACTGATGCGGAACTGATCGAGTCGATCCGTCTGGATGGGAGTGAGCGGGCGTTCCGCGAGCTCTACGGGCGTCACACGCCCCGGCTGTATCAGCTCGTCCTCCGCATCCTCGCCGGTGGCGCCGCGGACGCCGAGGACGTTGTCCAGGAAACCTGGGTCAGGGCGACGACCTCGCTGGCCCGGTTCCGAGGTGATTCGAGCTTTGGTACCTGGCTCACCGGGATCGGGCTCAACCGTGCGCGCGACTTTCTGCGGCATCGTTCGCGACGGCCGGCGGGGTTCGAGGTTGATGACGGCGATGCCTGGCTGGAGCGTGTGAGCGCTCGAGTGGACGACACCGGAGAACGTGTCGACCTGGAACGGGCGATTTCGATTCTGCCGGATGGGTACCGTGTCGTGTTCGTGCTGTACGAGATCGAAGGGTTCAATCATGGTGAGATCGCCCGCCGTCTGGGCATCTCGGAAGGCACATCAAAGAGTCAGCTGCATCACGCCCGTCGCGCGCTCCGTGTTCTGCTGGAGCCGTCGTCAATGCGTACTGCACTGGAGGCAAATCATGGATAACCGGGAATCAGGAATGTATCACGACGCAGACTCGTGGGAGCTTACACCACTCATCGATACACTGCCGCGTGAAGATGAAGCGAGCGACATGCTCGAGGAACGCACGGTTCGGGCGTTGCGCGCGGCCGGTCTTCTCGGCCGCCGCCGCATTGCGCGTCCCTGGTTCGCAGGTGCGGCCGCAGCAGCGATTGCACTGTTCGCAAGCGGCCTCGCGATCGGACAATGGATTGGTTCGAGCAACGCCACCAGCGCGATGGTCGCGCAGCACAACGCCAACCTGCAGCAGACAGCGGCCGTAGTGGAACGCGCGGGCAACGCGTATGTGCAGGCGTTGTCTGCACTGGCCGAGTCACCGCAGTCGCGCGGATCCGCCGACGCAATGTATGCGCGGGAGACCGCGCTGACGATCCTGCATCAGGCCGCGAATCAAATGGTGCGTCTCGCACCGAACGATCCCGTGTCCGTCAACATTCTGCAGGGTCTGGATCAGGCGAATCCACGCACGCCTGACCGTCGTAAACCCCGTCGCGTAATCTGGTTCTAGTCATGGTTAAAAGGGAGACAGGTCTCATGAAAAGCATATGTCTGACAATCATCGGTGCGTCGTGTATGATCGGGTCCGCGTCGCTGCTTTCTGCGCAGACACCGGCACCACAGGCACGCGGCAGAATCGCGGCTACAGCAGCGTGCGAGAATGGCGCGCCAGTTGCCAACCTTGGCTTCGCGTTCGCCGCTGTCGCCGATGCAGGCGGAGCGGTTCGCTACAATGTGTATGGCGCTTCGCGGGCCGCGGTGTCTTATCGTGACGAGCCACGTATCGGCCAGATCGATCCGAAGGGCCCGGCCGCTGGGCGTCTTCAGAACGGCGACCGCATCGCCCGTGTGAACGGTCTGTCGATCGTAACACCGGAAGGTACGACCGCGCTCAGCAGCGCACAGCCCGGTCATTCGATCATCCTCACAGTTCGGCGCGATGACAAGCTGATTCCCGTGACGGTAACGCCGGTGAGCACGTATTGTCCGTCGAGTCGCGAAGCGATGCCATCACGTGCGGTGGTGGGTTCGCCGCCGCAGAAATGGACCCAAAACCCACCGACGGCGGTTACGATGGATCGGCGCCCGTTCCTGGAAGCGACCCGCGCATCAGGCGCATACCCCGGCTGGCTCGGTCTCGGCTTCGACTGCTCGAACTGCGGAATGCGCCAGACGCCGACGGGCAGAGCGTGGTACTTCGATGAGGCGCCGACGATCTACAACGTGGACAATGGCAGCCCTGCGTTCAAGGCGGGACTGCGGCGCGGTGATGTGCTGCTACGCGTGGATGGCGTGGATGTGAAGTCGACGACAGCCGGTGCGCGACTGGGTCAGGCGCGGCCCGGTGAGTCGCTCCGCTTCACATATCGTCGTGGTGACCGCACAGCCGAGACGACCGTGCGCGTGTCGGAGAATCCCGTTGTTACACGTGACGTCGTTGCGCGCGTTAGCGGTGAGCTGCTTCGCTCCACGCAGGAGTTGCGAGCCGCGCAGAATGATGTCGCAGTCAAGGATCTGCTTACGCGGACCGAACGCTCGAGTGTTGTTCAGGAAGCGAACATCGAGGCCCTGAGGAAGGCGCTGGTGAGTGGCAGCGCGAACTCCGTGGAGGCGCGGAGCGCCCTCCTGAAGCTTAGCGCACAGCAGGACGCGAACGTGCGCGAGCAGAAGCGCATGCTGCGTGAGATCCTTCGTCTCGCGCAGGCCGAGACTGCACACATGGGTGTTGTCGAGCGGGAGATCGAGTCGGGTGCTGCAGTCCGGCCGCTCAGCGTCGCGGGTTATAATATGGTCGTCGACAGTGTGAACGGACGTATATCCGGCAGGATGTCGCAGCAGAGATACTCCGGCTCGGTCGGCACCGCGAACGTGGAAGTACTCGGTCCGGGCTCGGTCAGTGTGCAGCGTGATGGCGATGACCTGATCATCAACACCGGCGACGCGATTATTCGCGTCACGACCCGCAAGGTGCGCTGAACCGAGCGCAATGCCGACCGCTGGTCCCAAGAGGGTCCCGTCGACGCGCCCATCACGTTACTGTGGGCGCGGCGGCGAACCTCACTCTGGAGAACGGAACATGCGGTCCTTTCAACTTCCTGACATTGCTGCAGTCATATTCAGCATGGCGGCGCTCGCTTCACCCGCGCTTGCACAGAGTGGCGGCGCACCGGCCTCTACGCAGAGCATCGATGCGGCAGTCCGCGTTCCGATCGACCAGCTCTTCGCCGGAATGAAGGCGCGCGACACGACCATGATCATCGATGCATTCGTCTCGACCGGCCGACTCATCGACATTCGCGACCGCAACGGCGCCACGACGGTGAGTGGACTGGCACCGGCTGACTTCGCGAGAAGTCTGCTGCGTGCGCCGGTGGGTGATCTCGTTGAGCGGATCTGGGATGTCGAGGTCAAGGCGGACGGGAATGTTGCCAATGCATGGGCGAAATATGATTTCCACATTGGTGAGCGATTCAGTCACTGTGGCGTTGACGCTTTCCAGCTCGCGCGTACGCATGCGGGCTGGAAGATCGTTCAGATCATGGACACGCGGCAGATGACCGGCTGTTCCGTGCCTCCGAAGTAGGTGGCGGCTCGGTTCAGAACAGGAACGCCGCCCCACCCATCACGAGGATGAACACACCCGCGGCGGTTTTTACTGCGGCGGCCCACATCCTTCCGAGCAGGACACCCCAACCGACGCGACCGGCCTGACCCATGTCGCGCGCTTCAAGCCAGGTCACGGCCGCAGCGCCCGCGAAAGAGCCCAGAAAACCAGCGATGATCGATCCGATCACTGGTACTGGCGTTCCTATGACGACGCCGATGATGCCACCTGCGATCGCTCCCCAGAATGCCTTCCGTGACCCGCCGTACTTCCCGGTCAGTTTCTTCAAGAGCAGGAATTCGAGCACCTCGGCGACCGTGGCGACCACTGCACAAATGGCTACGACGCCCCATGACACCTGCCCCTGCCACGCGCCCAGCGCAACGATCGCGAGCATGATCCAATTGCCCGGCGCCCCAAGCGGCGTGAGGAACAGGGAGAAGAACATGGCTGCAATTGCCACCGCTGTCATTGGCTTGCCCCGCGTATGCTCGTGAATCGAATGACCGCTGCTTCCATTACGTCCCGTGACTCAATGTTGTTGCAGGCAGCCGCGGAACCGCAAGAGTACACTGTGGAACACCTTTCGCATAGCACCTCGCCGCACCTGTAACCAGGAAGATATGTCGTCGAACAAATCGGCCGGCACGGAGCCAGAGGACTTCATTCCTCACTTCGCGCGTTTTGGCTACATCGCGAAGGGCGTCACGTACATCCTGATGTCGCTTATCGCCATACGCGTGGCGTTCGGCAATGGTCGCGCGGCGAATACGCGCCGCGCGATGCATTACCTTGATGGGCCACTCGTCGGCCGCCTTATGATCGGCGCAATTGCCGTGGGTCTCGCCAGCTATGCGTTGTGGCGGTTCTATGTGGCGTTCGCGGATCCGGAAAACGGCACGTGGGCGAAACGCGCGGGTGCAATCTGCATCGGTGCTGTCAACGCGGGACTGGCCTGGCAGGCGGGATTTCTCGCCATAACCGGAAAGGGTGACGCGGGCGGCGATCAGGCTGTGCACTGGAGTGCCGTTGTCATGCGACATCGTCCGGGCATTCTTGCCATTGGAATCGCCGGTCTGTGCTTCGCCGGCTACGGCTTCCGCCAGGTCTATCGTGGTGCAGTATCGAAGTTGGATGCCCGGCTGCGTCTGCACAAAATGGATCACGCACCGCGCCGATCCGCCCTGCTCATTGCACGCATCGGCATCGCAGCGCGAGGCTTTGTGTTCGTGCTGATCGGCTTTTTCCTCATTCAGGCTGCGCGTCATGCTGATCCTTCACAGGCGCGTGATTTCGGCGACAGCCTCACCGAGCTGCGCGATCAGCCGTACGGACGCTGGGCTCTGCTCGCCGTTGCCATTGGACTCTTCGCATACGCCATGTACGAGTTCATCCGCGCGCGCTACCGCCACATCCCTACTGCGTAGACTTCGCCTTCGCTGCGGCCTGCGCGGGCTTCGCCTCCAGCTTCGCAGCGGGCTTTGCCGTCACCTTTGGATTCCCGTCGGATACGTAGCGCGTTGGGCCCGCATCGAGATGATCGAGCAGTCGCGTCAGGGCGTGGCCGAAGACCTGTTCGCGAGGATAGCGCAGCGGATCGTACTGCGGATCGTGCGGTGATCGCGCTGCACCGCCGGCGACGAGGAGCACAGCATCGTATTTGTACGGCCGCGCGCGTCCTGTCTTCGGGTCCGTCCATGAACCCTGATGCGCGAGCGCCTTGTTCTTCGGCCATTCGCCCAGCGGAAGCGCGAGTGTCCTGATCCTGTATCCTGGAAGTGCGGAATCAACGGCGAGATCGAGCCGCGCAATCTGCTCCTGCACCGGTGCGTCACCGTACTTCGACATCGTCATATGCCACAGCGTGTGATTGCAGATCTCGAAACCCTGTTTGTTCAGATACTGCAACTTTTTGAAACGCCACTCCGACTTCTGTCCCTCGATGCCTTTGTCACCAAAGAACGAGCGGCCGGCCGCTGCACCTGACAGTACGCAGAATACTGCGCGGCTCTTCCAGTCCGGATGCGTGCGCTGGAACTCGTTCCAGATTCCGACCGCACTCGTCGGATCAATCACTATCTCGCCATTCTTTTCGATGTAGCGGAACTGGCTCGGTGATGCGTCATCGAAGACGAACACCACGGGCGAAAGGCCGCGTGGCAGATCGAGCTTGTGGTCGAGGACGTCCGTCATGTTCACGGGCCGATAGCCACGCTCGTACAGCCTTGCAAGGTCCTGCGCGAGCTCCGCCGGTGTGCGTGTCCACTGTCCGGGCTTATCGCCGATCAGGTGGTACTCGAGGATGGGGATGCGGCCAAGCTCGTTCGGCCCTCTGTCCGATACAGGTTCTGCCGAAGCAGGTGCCGCCGATGCTGATGACGCCGATGCTGATGACGCCGCAATCGCCGCGGGTGATTCTGCCGCGATCTGCGCGGTATTTCCTGCAATGGTAGAGTCTGTTGCGCTGCTCGCTTTTGTTCCGCTGTCAGGGCTGCACGAAGCTGTGACCAGACCGATTACCCCGATGCCGACCGTCTTGGTGATGTAATTCATACGCGTTTGCAGCGGGCGGCTGGTGGCCGCCCGCTGCATTTCTTTCCTTTGTTGTGAGATCAGCCGTGACGGCGGCCGATGAGCGCATCCTTATTGACGCCGCCCTCCGCGAGCATGGTCAGCTTCTTGTCCGTTTCGCCCTCTTCGTCCAGCGTCTGCTGCAGCAGGTCCGCATGCGCAGTGAGACCGAGCTGCAGTGCGAGATTGCGCGCAGTACCGTACGCCGCGATCTCATAGTGTTCAACGCGCTGGGCTGCGCCGATCAGACCTGCATCACGGACATCGGGATCCGCATCCTCCTCGAGCAGCTCCTTGCCTTCCTCGATGAGGCCTTCCATGCCTTTGCAATGCTTGCCCGTCGGCTTCTCACCGAGATCTGTGAAGATCGTCTCCAGGCGTTTGACCTGCTCGCGCGTCACATCCAGGTGTTCTTCAAACGAACGCTTCAGGTTGGCGTGGTTCGCACCCGCGGCCATCTTCGGCAACGCCTTGATGATCTGGTTCTCCGCGCTGTAGATATCCTTCAATTCCTCGATGTAAAGATCCTGCAGTGTCTCGATCGACATGTGGGCCTCCTCAAACGTGATGCGCATGCGCCCGTTCCGGCGCGCGGTGTTCGGTGGCCGTAATTGCAAATCAAGTGCCTTTAACGTCACAACGGCCGGGTTCCGCGAAAATGCAGAGCCGGCCGCTGATCAGACGTCGCATGAAAAATGTATGTCGTTACGACTTCGTGCTCGGTGCGGGTACAGTCAGTTTCTGGCCTGCCGTGATCTGTGACCCCTTAATGCTGTTCATCTGCCGTAGCTCGGCGACACTCGTGCCGAAACGTTTTGCCAGAGTGGACAGTGTATCGCCGCGGCGAACTTTGTACTGATCGAAGTTGTCCGCATCGCCGCCCTTTGCGTGTGCGGTCTGCGTCGGTGTTTTACCCCTCGCCAGCGATGGCGCCGGCGCATTGATATCGACGCTCCGGATGTAACGCAGGTAGCGGTCAGGGAAGACGGCAACGTGATAGTGCGACGGCCGGTATTCGCGGGTTGCGTCGACCGACCCTTCCTTCTCGAGATAGAGAAGCGTGGATTCGAGCCAGTGGCGGCAGGAGCTTCGGTCGCTGACCCGCAGGTCGACGGCCATACCGGCAGGATGCACGGACAGCTCGGACGCATTGTGCGGCTGCCGCGAAACCGGACGCGTCAGACTCGTCACAACGAGTCTTTCGCCACACGCATCCTTGTACTGCGCGGCGAGTCGTTCGACGAAGGTCTTGATGACCGGGCGGGCGTACGGATACGAGACGCCGGCCAGGAGATACTTCGAGTTTCCGGACACACGGACGAGCAGGCCAAGGTCGGCGAACTTCGAAACCTGGGTCGGCCTCTGCAGGAAGGAGAATTCGTTATTCCGCGCAGCGGCGTTCTGCCGCTGCATGGATGTTTGGGATCCCCGCAGTGTCTGCGCATGTGCACCGGTTACGCCGATGATGAACAATCCACCAATGATGGCTGGGAGTGCGCGCGTCATGGCTCCTTCGTACACGTGGGGTGTCAATGGGTCGACCACGGACGTGCGCCCGGGCCGTTATGGTACTACGGAGCGGCGGGGAACCGTTCCAGATACGGCAGCTATATAACTCTAAGTCTTCCCGTTGTCCATAGTTATCTGATTTCTGGCCACCCCTGCCGTTACTTCAGGCTGTCCAGTTTAGCCTTAAGCCTCAGATTGTCAGGCGAGGCCTGGATCAAGGCTTCGATCACGGCGCGGGCAGAATCGCGCTGGCCCGCCAGCACATAAGCATCGGCGCGCAGCACGCCGAGTCGTGAATTCATACGCGGGTCGGCTGAAGGCGGTTCGGCCGCCAATGCGGCGAGCGCCCCGGGGGCGTCCCTGCGGTCACGCAGGATCGATTCGATATGAAGCACCTTGATATCCGCGTCCTGCGGCCGCTGGCGTGCGAGCTCGTCGATCATGCGCGCTGCTTCATCGGGGCGCCCGGCCTTCCGCGCCGCCATCGCCGTATGGTAGAGGCCCGCGACCAAGGTGTTCTGGATATCGACCGCCTCGCCGCTTCGGATGCCAATGCCGCCTGCGTAATTATAGACGAGTTCGCCGCCGTGCTCGCCCGCCTCGTAGAGCGCGCCCACGCCTGCCAGACCCACGACCGCACTCGCCACCCGCAGACCCTTCGCCAGCGACGTGTGGGCGGTCCGGCTCGCAAGCAGGATCGCCAGGATTTCAAGTGCAGAGACGCCCAGAAAGATGTTGCGCGCCCGTTCGCCCCACTCTTCGTGTTCCTGGACGGCCTTCCGCGCGCCGGGCACGCGCTCGACCGGTCCGTGCGCGTCGGTACCGCTCTGGACAGCCAGAACAGCCGCGAGGGTGCCGGCCAGCAGGAGTGTCGTTGCACCGGGCCCCATGAAGGGCAGCTTGCCGGTGATCCACAGGACACGGAATACGACGCCGACGATCAGAAGGCTGATCGCAAAATGGACGACGTGCGGATGGAAGAACCCTATGTCCGGCAGCATTGGCCCGCTCCGTTCTGTGAGTACGCCGAGTGCGTACTGTATTACGCCGAGTGCGTACTGTATAAGGTATGAATCGGGCGACGCGGTGGCGAGCGTGGTGAATCGTCGGTAAGCTGAGAAATCATGATGCTGACACCCTCCCGATGAGCTCGGCCGCACCGACGGACGCGCCGGATCCGCAAAGCCCGCAGCGGGCGGCGTTCCGAGCGCTGCGTCATCACAACTTCCGTCTGTTCACGGTCGGCCAGTCGTTGTCGCTAATTGGCACTTGGATGCAGAGCGTCGCAGTCGGGTGGCTCGTCTATCGGATGACGGATTCCGCGTTCCTCCTAGGCCTCGTCAGCTTCGTGGGTCAGGCGCCCGGTTTCTTCATTACGCCGTTCGCCGGGGTCCTCGCCGACCGCTTGAACAAGCGCCGCATCATCATTGTCGCGCAGGCTCTCATGATGCTGCAGGCCGTCATACTTTCAGTCCTCGTGCTGACCGGTCACGTCACCATCATCTGGATCATCTGCCTGATGGCTGTGCTCGGCGCACTCAGCGGATTCGAGATCCCGGCGCGCCAGTCTTTCCTGATCGAGATGGTCAGCGATCGCGATGACCTTCCGAATGCGATCGCTTTGAACTCATCGATGTTCAATGGTGCGCGTCTGGTCGGACCTGCAATCGCGGGCTTCGCGATCGCCGCGGTCGGAGAAGGCTGGGTGATCCTCGGCAACGCCATCAGTTACGTCTTCGTAATCGCGAGTCTGTTCCTCATGCGTGTGGCGCCACAGCCCCAGGGATCCGCGCGTGGCGAGGTGCTGCGTACACTGCAGGCTGGATTCCGTTACGCATATGATTTCATTCCCATCCGAGCGATCCTCATGCTCGTCACTGTCGTCGCGCTCGCGGGTGTGCCGTTCACGGTGCTGCTGCCGATCGTTGCACGTGAGGTTTTGCATGGCGATGCGCGCACGCTCGGCTTCCTCATGTCCGCGACGGGTCTCGGCGCGTTGAGCGGTGCGTTGTTCCTCGCCACACGGACAACCGTTGTAGGACTCGGCCGCCTCATTGCCGTTGCCGCGGCTGTTTTCGGTGCTTCACTGATCGCACTGAGCCTGTCACACACTCTCTGGATCTCGCTCATCTGCCTCACACTCGCCGGGTTCGGCATGATGTTGCAGATGGCATCCTGCAACACCATTCTGCAGACGCTGGTCGACGACGACAAACGCGGCCGGGTGATGAGCATGTATTCGATGTCATACATCGGCATGGCACCGCTCGGGAGTCTGCTGCAGGGAGCGGCGGCGGCGAAGATCGGTGTTGCGTGGACGCTCGCGATCGGCGGTGTGATTACAATCGCAGTCGGAATTCTGTTTGGTGTCCGCCTGCCGGCGCTGCGTCTGGTCGTGTGGCCGATCTATCGGCGGTTGGGAATTCTGCCAGAGGTTGCAGCGGGCATTGATGCAGCTACTACCGGTGCCCGCAACGATGCGAGCACCGGCTGATCAGCGCATGTCCTCGAAGCGCTGATTGCCGATGCGATATCGGCGCCATTCACCATAATCAAAATGCCACCACTCGTTGCGGTACACCGCGAACCCTTCTGCTTCCATCGCCGCACGCAACGCGGCCCGATACCAGCGCTGGCGTGACGTACCGCCGGCATACTCCGGGTATGCGCGGGGCGAGAACTCATCATACCCACTGACCGCAACGACCGTCTTTCCCGTCTTCAAATCATACATCGACAGATCGACTGCGGCGCCGCGGTTGTGGCGCGAACCGTTCGCGGGATCGGCAACAAATTCCCGCAACGAGTCGGGCGTCGCATCCAAGAACATTTTCGTCACGTACCACGGGCGGTACGCATCGTGGACCATGAGTCCGTATCCCTGTGCTCTCAGGCGGTTCGCCGCGCGCGCAAGTGCCTCCGCGGCAGCACGCTGCATGAAGGCATGCGGTTCGGAATAGAATACGTCGCCCATGAAGTTATTGTCTGTTGCATATCGTATGTCGTAGTGGATCGTCGGGTCGAGCGAGCGCACCTCGACGAGGTCCGTTGTCAGGAATTCGCCGCTCTCCACAGGTGGCGATGCTGCAAGCGCGATCCGTCGCAACTCATCCGCCGGCTTCAACGGCTTGATGCGGAAGGTAGCACCGTCTTCAGGGCCGAGCGCACGACGTTCGAGCCAGGCGTACTGTACGCTGACGGCTGCAACCCGACGCGATCTGTCGCGCACGAAGACCAGCGGCGTGGTATCGGATGCGAGCTGGAATGTGTCGCGGGCAATCTGTTTCAAAGGCTGCAATGCCATACCGCCGAACAACACGTGCAGCGAACCGGCGTGCTCCAGCAATACCACCGGGTCGTGCGGGGAACCGTATTCACCGATGTATTCCATCCACGCCTGCGGCGGCTCTGCAGGCGGCGAACTGTCGGTGCGGGGTGTTATGGACCGCGCGACCAGCGCATGCGCGCTGTCCACATACGAAGAGACCGTCTGCTGTGCGTGAAGCAGCTCGCCGCCGCAGGCAGCAGCGAGTATAACGAGAGTAAAAAGCGCAGTGCGCGTACGTCCTACCATGTTCCTCGCTCGCCTGTTGTCCGTATCAGCCGGCACAGGCGTTCCGACGCATTGTGCCAGTTCCGGCGCATCGCCACGTCCGCCATGTCCGGCACACCCGCTTCGATCGCGTCGATCAGTACATCGTACTCCGCTGTGGTGTCCGCGACATCCTGCGCATATGCCTGCGGATAGCTGCGGCCGTATCGCTCGATCTGCGGCTTGAATGAGTCGTGCAGCAACGCAACACGCGGCCCCGCAGCTGCCTCCAGCACCGCGCGATGAAATGCCTGGTCGAGCGCGAACATGCGCGCGTCTGCATCTGGACGGTCTGCGGCACTCACGAGATCGCCGTTCAGCCATCGCAGCCGGTCCACCAGATCGGCACGCGCATCAGCGCCCAGCTCCGCCGCGCGACGACTCGCCAGCGCCTCGATCTGCGCCATGATCGCAAACAGCTCCCGCGCATCCGGCTCCGTCAGCGGCGCCACTGACATCCGCATCTGGACCCCTCCGCCGTGCGCCAGCACGAACCCCTCCTGCTGCAGACGCTGCAACGCCGCTCGCACCGGCGTCCGGCTCACGCCCAGCCGCGATGCCACCTCCGTCTCGATGATCCGCGAACCCGGTGACAGGCGGCCGCACACAATCAGCTCACGCAACGTCCCATATGCGTGTACGATGCGGTCACCACGCTCTGTCTGCAAACCTTCCCGCTCTTTTAACATCAACTCGGTTCGGTCCATCTTGAATGGAAATCGCTCCTTCCCGATGTCCGGTGCGTCAAAGGTGTTATGTCGATCAAAACTGCCCGCTCGAATCGTCGTTCCTGCCGACAGGCCCTGACCGCATTGACGGTCGTCTTCTTTGCCGGCGCTGGCGCGCCCCGGGTCTCCGCACAGGCCGTCGTGACGCTTGAAGACAGTGTCCGCGCCATCCATCTGCTGAACCGTGGGACGTTTGGCATTGGACCTGGTGACCTGGCGGCTGTCCTGTCCGCCGGCCGTGACGCGTGGCTGGAAAGACAACTTCATCCAGAGCGCATTCGTGACACCTTGGGCCGGTCCCTCGAGCAGAAGTATCCGCTGATCGGCATGTCGATGACGGAGACCATGGTTCGCTATCTCCCACCGCCCCGTCCCAAACAGATGGCGGGGGACACCGCCATGATGGCGGCGGAAAAGCGGGTGAAGGACCCTAAATCCAGCCCCCAGTCCATGCTGATCGATCTGGCCTCCGCGCGGCTGGAGCGTGCCGCGGGTACAGAGCGCCAGCTGGAGGAAGTGATGACGGATTTCTGGTTCAATCACTTCAATGTGTTTTTCCAGAAGGGCGCGGACCGCTACCTGGTGGCGGACTACGAGCGCACTGCGATCCGTCCGAATGTGTTCAATCACTTCGAGGACCTTCTGAAAGCGACGGCGCGTCATCCCGCGATGCTGTTTTATCTCGACAACTGGCAGAGCGTGCACGTGGACTCGAGCCTGCTCGCGGTAGCCGCGTCTCGACGCCGTCAGCAGCCGCAACAACCGCCGCGGCGTGCCGGTCGGGGATTAAACGAGAACTATGCGCGTGAGTTGCTGGAGCTTCACACACTCGGTGTGGACGGCGGTTACACGCAGAAGGATGTAGTGGAAGTCGCGCGTGCGATGACCGGTTGGACGTTTACTCAGGCCGCCGCGAAGCAAGGCGGTCAGGCGCGTGGACGTGATGGCGATGAAGTCGCATTCCTGTTCCGAGACCAGATGCATGACCGGAACGAAAAGGTCGTGCTCGGTCATCGTCTACGCGCCGGTCGCGGCATCCAGGACGGTGAGGATGTGCTGCACATTCTGGCGACGCATCCGCAAACGGCGCGCTTCATTTCGACGAAACTCGTGGAGTACTTCGTTTCTGACCGTCCTTCACCAGAACTTGTGGATCGTCTCGCCGCTGTTTTCATGCGCACGAATGGTGACCTGCGTGAAGTGACGCGCGCGCTGTTCAGTGATCCTTCGTTCTACGCGAATGAAAACCAGCGCAGTAAGTTCAAGACACCGTTCCAGCTGCTGGCGAGCACGCTCCGCGCAACGGATGCGCAGATACCGAACTCGCGGCGAATGCTGCAGACGCTGCGCACGATGGGCCACATGCCGTATCTGGCGTCGGCACCGACGGGATATCCTGCGATGTCTGATGATTGGGTGAACAGCGGCGCGATGCTCGCACGAATGAATTTTGGTCTCGAGTATGCTTCGGGATCGCTCACCGGCGGACAGCCGTTGCGCAGCATTGCGCGCACCGCTGCCACAGCGCGCGAACCTGGGGAGGTGATACGCTCCGCCACGGCTGTTCTGTTGCCGGGCGTCAATACGACTCAACTGCAGCGAGCGATCCTGGAAGATGCGAACGCAACTGCGGGTGATGCAAAGCAGGCACCCCGCGCGCAATACGCGCGTCTGATCGGACTCGTTCTCGGTTCACCGGAATTCCAGCGTCATTGAGGATATCATGAGCGGTATGAAGCGGCGTGCATTTGTCCGCAATGGAACACTCGCGTTGCTCGCGCTCGGGATGCCGCCGGCATTCCTGCGAACACCGCTGCTGGGTGAATCCACATTCCGGACGGCGCGCAAGAAAACGCTGATCTGCATCTTCCAGCGCGGCGCTGTTGACGGTCTCAGCATGGTCGTGCCCTTTGGTGAAAAGGCGTATTACGGATCACGCCGGTCGATCGCGGTGCCACAGCCAGGCCGCACCGGTGGCGCGATCGACCTCGATGGATTCTTCGGTCTGCATCCATCACTCGCGCCACTGCGTGATCTGTATGGCCGCAAGGAGCTCGCCGTCATTCACGCGGTCGGATCACCCGATGCAACGCGCTCCCATTTTGATGCGCAGGATTACATGGAGAGCGGCACGCCGGGCGCGAAGGCTACGCGCGACGGCTGGCTCAACCGCGCGCTATCGCACACCGACTGCGACTGCGGTCGTACACTTGCCGACAAGAACGCGCATGCCGCCGATCATGCCGTCGGCCAGCTCACGGTCGGTGGTGTCGCTGCGTTGCGCGGTATCGCCATGGGCACGGAACTGCCGCGTTCGCTCCGCGGCGAGCATCCCGCACTCGCTATCTCCGATCTCCAGAAGTTCGGTATCAGCGGCGGCCGCGACTCCGGCTTGCAGGATACATTTCAGCGCCTCTATCACACGGACGGAAATGATGCGGTCGAAGGCGCGGCCGGTGATGCGTTCGAGGCCATCAGAATCCTGAAGGCGGCAAACCCGCTGCAATACAATCCAGCGAGCGGCGTGTCATATCCTGCATCGGATTTCGGCCGTTCCCTCCGTCAGATCGCGCAGCTTATAAAGAGTGGCGTCGGCGTGGAAGTCGCGTTCGCGGACCTCGGCGGTTGGGATACGCACCAGGCACAGGGGGGCGCACAGGGTCAGCTCGCGCGCAGGCTCGATGACCTGGCACGAGGTGTCCGCGCCCTCTATGACGACCTCGGTGACCGAATGGAAGACGTCGTGTTGATTACCATGAGCGAATTCGGGCGTACGGTTCGGGAGAATGGCAGCGGCGGTACCGACCACGGTCACGCGAACTGCATGATGGTAATGGGAGGCGGCGTGCATGGCGGCCGAATCCTCGGGGACTGGCCGGGACTCGAGCGGGAACAGCTGTACGAGGGTCGCGATCTTGCATTGACCACCGATTTCCGGGATGTTTTCGCGGAAGTTACGTCGCGCCACCTCGGAACGACGCAGCTCGACAAAGTGTTCCCCGGGTACGCGGTGGATCCACGACGGTTCCGCGGCTTCCTTGGCTGACCCGTACCATGTGGAAGATTATGCAGCCAGCACGACGCCTTTCGCCGCTTCTCGCCGCTCTGTTCTGCATGGTGTCTGCATGCGACGTCGCACCGGACCAGGATAAGGCACCTGCCGCGGCTTCCATTCCCGATGATACGCACTCTTATGCGCGACCGTCGGAAGCTGCCGTCACCCACGTATCCCTCGACCTCACTCCCGATTTCACGGTACATCGCATTCGCGGTGTAGCGCGGCTTGCCTTCCGCCGTGGTGAGAACGCGGACAGCATTGTCCTCGACATTCGCGACCTCGCGATCAAGCGTGTCACGACTCCATCGGGGGACACACTGGGGTTCAAGGTCGGTCCCGCACAGGAGTTCATCGGCCAGCCGCTCGCGATTGCATTGCCCGCTACGGGCGATACCATCGTGATCGAATACGAGACAATGCCGGAAGCAGCCGCAGTGCAATGGCTCGCACCCGAACAGACCGCGGGCAAGAAGCTGCCGTTCCTGTTCACGCAGGGCGAAGCAATCCTGACGCGCACATGGGTCCCCACGCAGGACAGCCCCGGCATCAGACAGACGTATGACGCAGCAGTTCACGTTCCTGCGGACATGCTCGCAGTCATGAGCGCCGAGCACATCGGCGCGGATGGCGAGAAGGATTCCGAGGGTCGCTCTGTCTATCGCTTCCGGATGGACAAGCCGATTCCGCCATACCTGATCGCACTCGCGATCGGCGATCTCGAGTTCCGCAGCATCGGCGCGAACACGGGAGTGTACGCAGAGCCTTCCGTTATCGAGCGCGCTGCGAACGAGTTTGGTGAGGTCGACCAGATGGTTGCAGCTGCAAGCAAGCTTTATGGCCCGTATCGCTGGGGACGCTTCGACATTCTCGTGCTGCCGCCATCGTTTCCGTTTGGCGGGATGGAGAATCCGCGACTGACTTTTGCCACCCCCACAGTCCTCGCCGGTGATCGCTCTCTCGTCTCGCTCGTGGCTCACGAGTTGGCTCATTCGTGGTCGGGGAATCTCGTGACGAACGCCAACTGGAATGACTTCTGGCTGAACGAAGGATTCACCACATACATCGAGAGTCGCATCATGGAGGAGCTGCGCGGCAAGGACTACGCAGACATGCTGCGCACGCTTGGCCGACAGGACATGACGGCCGCAGTCGAAGAAGCCGGCGGCGTGCAGGGCGCGGACACACGACTGCACCTGGACCTTACCGGCCGCGATCCTGATGCCGGCATGGCCGATATCGCTTACGAGAAGGGCGCTGCCTTCCTGCAGGCAGTCGAGTCGGTTGTGGGACGCGAGAGACTCGATGCATTTCTGAAGGACTACTTCGATCACTTCGCGTTTCAGCCCATGACGTCCGAAATCATGGTCGCATACATGAAGGAAAAGCTGTTAAAGGGTGACGAAGGGAATCGCTTGAATGTGCAGGCGTGGGTGTACGAGCCGGGCATTCCCTCGAACATTCCTGCCGTGACATCAGGCGCATTCACGGCTGTCGAGAACCAAGTGGAAAGCTGGAAGTCGGGCGCGGCCGCAACGTCACTGCAGACGGGGAAATGGACGACACACGAGTGGCTGCATTTCCTGCGCGCACTTCCGGACTCCATTTCTACCGCGCGTCTTGCGGACCTGGATCGCACGTTCCGTTTGTCGGACAGCGGAAACAGTGAGATCCTCTTCGCGTGGCTCCGCATCGCGGTTCGGACACATTACACGCCGGCCATGCCCGCGCTCGAGCGGTTCCTCACATCCCAGGGCCGTCGGAAATTCCTCGCCCCTCTTTATACCGACCTCGCGAAGACGGATTGGGGCCGCACCATGGCGCTGTCGATATATGGTCGTGCCCGGCCGACCTATCACTCGGTGTCGGTGAACACCATCGATGGCATTCTCGGATGGAAGGCATCGCGGTAGACCGCGGCGTTATTCCGATACGATCTTCGGATCCTTCTTCGTCGACTTGGGATTCTTCACGTATGTATCCAGCCAACCGACCCAGCGTGCCCACAGGTCCATGATCGTCTCCTGTGTCGCCGGGCCGTGATCCTCGTATGGATACATGTAGAGCGCTGCGTTCTTGCCGAGACCTTCGAGCGCTTGAAACAGACGGATCGAGTTGATCGGGTCGGTACCGACGTTCTGGTCGGCCAGTCCATGATACATCAGCAGAGCGCCCGTCAGGTTGTTCGCATAGAGCAGCGGTGACATGTTCAGATACGTTTCACGTGCTTCCCATATGTCGCGCCGCTCCGACTGGAACGTCATGGGTGTGAGCGTACGATTGTAGTTACCGTCACCGGCAATGCCGGCTTTGAAGAACGGCGTGTGCACCATCGCGTTGACGGTGCTGAAGGCGCCGTAGCTGTGTCCGCCGACGGCAAGCCTGTTGCGATCGATCATGCCCTGCTTCTCGAGCTCATCGATCGTCGCGGCGAGGCTGTTGCGCAGGTCGTTCTCATAGTTGTCATTCATGCGGCCTGATGCGCCGGTAATCGGCGCATCAGGCTCGACGACTGCATAGCCCTCGAGAACGAGGAAGTCCATGGAGCGCACGCCGAGGTTTTTGTACGCGTTGCGGTTGTAAGTGCGCAACGTGCGGTCATAGGCTGTCTGGTCGGCGAACTCGCTCGGATAGAACCAGAACATCGCCGGCAGCTTGTTGCCGGGCTTCCAGTCCTGCGGCAGCGTTACGTCCACCTTGAACTTGAAGCCGTCCGCACGTGTGACTTCCACGCGACGCCGCTGCGCCTGCGTGACCGCAGGTGTGTAATCTCTGTTGTTTGTCAGCTTCGTCATCTTCCCCGCACTGTCCCGCAGGTACGAGTCAGCAACAAGCGACGGCGACTCGCGCGTAACGATCACCTTTGTTGCATCATCATCGAGCACCGCTACGACCCGTTCGGTTATGGTCCCATTCTCGCCCTCGTAAATGCGCTGCTTCGCGCCCGTCTTGATGTCCACCTTGTCGATGAACATCCTCGGCGCCTGCTCTGCAGGCTTCTCGAAGTACTGCGTTCCGCGCAGGAATACATGTGCACCGTCGGCCGAGAGCTGTACCACCTGTCCCGTCACTGGGCCGGGCTTGGTCAGCAACGTACCTGGATCCTTGAAGAATGCGTCATCGCCGCTCGGACGGTGTGCGACGGGATACTTCTTCCCGGGCTCTGACAGGTAGATCGCGTTCTGCGTTGTTGCCGCGCCCGCGCCGCCTGCGCGTCCGGCAGCGGGCGCAGCTCCTGCAGCTCCGCCTGCTGCGCCACCCTCGGTCACGAAGATGATTGAGCCATCCGGCGAGTACTCGACGGTCGCGAGACGCGCATCGCTCGAGTAAACGACTTCGGCTTTCGTTGTGTCATACGGCGCGCGCAGCAGCATCAGCCTGTCTTTGCGACGCGGTGCGCCACTGCGTCCGCCCGGTGTCGCCGCAGAGGAATCCGCTGCTGCAGTGGTCGTGTCGTTGCTGCGGCGCGGCGGTGCCGGCTCCATCTGCAGGAAGCTCAAACCCTCACCATCGGGGCGCCACGTGATGCTGCGGCGTTCGCTGTCGCGGCTCGCGCGGTTCGTAGTGTCGGGCGGTGTGCCGTCATTGAGCGGACGGTCATTCACCCTCATGAGCACCTTGCCGTCCGGACCCCACAGCTCTTCGCGCGATCCAAAGCTGCTCGTCGGGACGATGTAGCTGAACGGTCTTGTCATTGTCGTGACGCGTAGATACTCACCCCGCGGGCCCGCATCCACGCTGCGAATCATTGCGGGCTTACCGATTTTCTTCACATTGCGCGAGCTTACACCGATCTGCGCGAGCTGTCCCGTGGTGTAGTACTCGAGCAGTATCATGTCGTATGGCGTCTCGAGTAGACTGGGATATGTGCGCTGCGAATTTTTCTCCGGCGTTGTCATTCGTACCTTCGGTGTGGTCGGCACGGCTGGCTCCGTTGGAACCGGGGGGCGATTGTCTGGCACGAGCACTGCCATGATCGACTGTCCATCGGTCGACCACTCGAAGCCGGTGTTAAGTGTTGCAAGAACCGGCGTGCGTGTCAGTGCGCGCGAACGGCCACTCAAGACGTCTGCGATGTAGATGTGCGTCGCATTGTCGAAGTTGGCGAAGAACGCCACGCTCTTACCGTCCGGCGACCACTGTGCGTTTGTCGCCGTAGCGCCGTTGGGCACTTCGAGGTTCTTGATCTGGCCGGTTTCCGCACTGATGACGGACAGGCCGGCGGCACCCCGCGTCGAGAGCGAGCGCGCGCGGTTGGCCTTCGGGTCGACCTGCAGCCCACCGAGGTACACATGCGGGCGTGCGAACTGTGCCATGGTCGGCATGCCGTCGCTCTGTTGCCGCAGGAAGTAGCGGCGGTCCGGGCTCGCATTCGTCAGGGTGACGTTCTTCTCACGGGGCGCGCCCACCGCCTCCGCGATGGCCTGAGGCGGGCGCTGCCACGATTCCGCGGACAGCACCGGGTGCACAGCCGTTGGTGTGGGATTCTGCGAGGCGATCTGTGCGCCCAGGGGTGTTGTGAGCACAACGGCCGCGAGAGCCGAAGACGCGCTGCGACGAAGGGCGCGCGCGTAAGGTGCGTGCGGCATGGTGCCTCCGAGAGTGTACGCTTGAATTTGAATGGTCTGACAATGTGGTGGACTGACGGGGGCATCGCAACTGCGCTAGAATCATGGATCCTCAATCCTTCCGGACCCCGGAGGTCGGAGTGGCACAACACAATCCTGGTTTCGTCGCGCTGGTTGATGAAGCGCGTGGCCGTATCATCGAAACGGACATACGGGCCGTGCGAGCCCGTATGGACGCGGGTGAACCGCTCAACCTCGTCGATGTTCGCGAGGACAACGAGTATGATGCCGGGCGCATCCCTGGCGCGATCCACATCGGACGCGGCGTGCTCGAGCGCGACATCGAAACTGCGGTGCCCGATCATGATGAGGAAATCATCCTGTACTGCGGCGGCGGTTTCCGTTCGGCGCTTGCTGCCGACAATCTGCAGCGAATGGGTTATACCAACGTGATCTCGATGGACGGCGGCTTCCGCGGCTGGCGTGAAGCCGGATTTGAAATTGAAAGTGCGACGTAAATGACCCTGCTGCTCGTTCTGCTCGCTCTTTATCCTGTAACCACCGCCATGCGGTCAGGGCGTGCACCTGAAGTGCGTCGCATCTCGAGCGCAGTCGGCGACACGGTGGTTGCGACATCATACGATACGCAACGCACGGGAACCCAGGCGCCAGTCATCCTCGTGCCGGGTCTGCTCGGCGCAGCATTCACTTTCCGCGAGGTTGCGCCGCGACTGTCGGAAGCGGGTTATCGCGTGGTGATTATCGAGCCGCTCGGTTTCGGCGCATCGTCACGACCGAAGGATGGCGACTACTCGCTGGAGGCCCAGGCTGTGAGAGTCGGTCGCGCGCTCGACTCGCTCGGCATCAGCAGTGCGACGCTCGTGTGTCATTCTGTCGGTGCATCGATCTGCATGCGTCTGTCTCTGCAGAGGCCTGCGATGACGCGCGGCATCGTGTCCATCAATGGTGGACCCGATGAGGCCGCGGGTACTGCCGGTCTCAGGACATCGCTCAAAATGGCGCCGATCATCAAGGTGTTCGGCGCACAGCGCATCATTCGAGGTAAGGTCAAGGACGGACTGCGGGAGAGTTCTGCCGATCCGGCGTGGGTGACAGATGCGGTTGTGAAGGCGTACACTGCGCCCTTTTCGAACTTCAACGCCGTGCTTGTTGCATCCAGAGGGATGGTGAACGCCCGGGAGGGTGCGCCCTTGATGCCGCGCTTGTCCAGCATCACTGCGCCATTCACGCTGCTCGTCGGCGCGTCGAAACCTGACAAGGCGATCAGCGCTGCGGCCATCGACTTCATGGCCGGCTCTATTAAGCAGCTCAAGGTTGAGCGGGTGCCTGGTGCGGGACAGTACATACAGGAGGAGCGGCCTGATGTGATCGTGCAGGCCGTTCGTGATCAAACGCGCGCAGGCATTCGCGCGTTACCCGATACGCATTGACGATGCATTTTCCAGTAACGCGGCGCGTGCCGCAGGTTCCGTTGCCGGACCGCTGGAACTCAGTGACTGCTTCGGAATCCATTGAGCGACTGCTGTCGACAATTGAAAACACCTGGTCACTGTCGCCTGAGACGGCCCGTGTACTCGCGGCCATGGTCGTCGAGGGGTGCAGATCGAACGTATTGGAATTCGGAGCAGGCGTATCCTCCCAGATATTGGCGCAGGCAGTAGCCGAATCCGGCGGCGGTACGCTCGACTCGCTTGAAGAGAATCCGACGTGGTGTGGGGACGCGTGGCGTGAGGTCGAGAGGATCGGCACCGTCACTGCACGGCTCATCACCGCCAAAATCGGCCTGACCGTTGATCGCAGAGGCGTGTACTTTCGTTATACGGAGCCAGCGCACCTTTCGCCGAAGGTTCAGTACGATCTTGTCCTGATCGATGCGCCGTGGGGCCGGTACGGCCGGGATGGCGCGCTCCACCTGGCGCTGCCGCATCTCGCGGTCGGGGGATTGATCGTGCTCGACGATGCTGCCCGGATCCGCGAACAGCGAACCCTGCGGCGGTGGCTTAACAGATATGCCGGGCTTGAACTGATCGCTAATGATTGGTCGATCGGCAGGGGCGTCGCGGTCTTGCTGAAAACGCGTGACGACCGGGAAGAGTCCCCTGGAGCTTTTCTAGTCGCGGAGATATGGGTGAGCGGCGTGTATGAACTACTCCGCTATGGTCGGGGAATCATTCGACATAACGCCCGCCTAAAGGCCAGGACTCCATCGAGTATGACGCAGGCTGGTTAGCAGGGCGGTTCCGCGCGCGACTAGCGCTGTCCCGCTCGCGATTCCTGCTTGAGCAGCCGTGCTGCCACGAATCCCGTTGTTCCATCATTCAGCAGTACGCGATTCCAGCCATTCAGGTAACCGATCAGCACCAGCTCCGTACCCAGCCCCATCTGTTGGATGATCGGCGCAGACTCGTCCGGCGATGCGCGCAGCCGCACTCGATCGCTCGGCAGGCGCACGCGCCTTCCCAGCATTGCGAGTTGATCGACATCGATCGATTTCCATGCGCCTGATGCAGGAACCTGCGCATCTGCAACCGATTGCTGCAGGTAGATAGTCGGATCTTCGGCGATGTATCCCGGCCTGAAAATACCGAAATGAAGATGTGTGCTGCTTCCCTGTGCGTTCCCGCTGTTACCTACACGTCCGATCGTGTCGCCGCGCTCAACCCGCTGACCCGCGGTCATCATCTGCTCGTCGAGATGTGCGTAGAAGTACATCAACCCGTTCGCCTCGTCACGCTGCCATATCACCCGGCCCCCGCTCGACGTCGTCTCAACAGTCATCACGTATCCATCGGTAACCGCGACAACCGGCGTACCTCGCGGCGCAAAAATATCCACACCCTTGTGATCGCGTGAACCACCATCGCGAGCATCGCCCCAGCGTCCTGCGATGGCTGACGCAGAGCCTCCCGCAACCGGAAACACGAATGCCGTCGCATTAGGTACCGTGACTTGGACGGTA
>JBDSPG010000114.1:0-7052 GCA_039912685.1 Longimicrobiales bacterium
TCGCTTCGACCAGGTCCCGCGCTTCGAGCCGGTACAACGCCTGATAGAGGGCGGAGTCTTCGATCTCGAGTGAGCCGCCTGACTGCTCCTCGAGCCACGCTGTGATCTCGAAGCCGTGCATCGCTGAATACGTGAGCGACTTCAGCACTAGCACATCCAGTGTGCCCTTAATGACAGGCAGCGTTCGTTTCGTCATCAGTCCGCCCTCAGCGCTTCCAACGGATTCACACGCCCTGCCCGCAACGCAGGCAGCAGGCAGGCGGCGACGGTTGTTGCCATGAGGATTGCTGCGACTGCGAGAATTGTCGTGACATCGCGCGCGTTGGTATCAAACAGCAGAGGCTCAATGAAACCGCTCGCCAGCAGCGACAGCAGAATGCCGAGGAGGATTCCAGCACCGGCGAGAAGCACACCCTGTCGCAGGATGAGCCCGATGATGGTGTTCGAGCGCGCACCCAATGCCAGCCTGATGCCGAGCTCGGCTCTGCGTTGCGTTACGCTGTACGCGATCACGCTGAACAGTCCGATGCCGGCGATGACGAGTGCGAGCACACCAAACGCGATGAAAAGTGTTGCACCCAGCTTCCATGGACGGATCTCGGGATCGAGGCGCTTCGAGAGGAGCTCGACACGAAACCCCTTCGCGTCAGGCGCGATTGCAAACAGCTCGTGGCGTAGTGTTTCAGCAAACGCTGCTTGATCTCCCTTCGGCCGGATCAGCAAACCACCGCAGCAGATTCCGTCCACCTGACCGAACGGAACGTAATACTGCATGGACGGTTCTTCGCGCAGCCCCGAACGATGGACATCTTCAACCACACCGACGACGGGTGTGCACGCTGCGTCGACCTGGCCGATGATGAGACACTTTGTGAGCGGATCCCCGCCGGCCCAGACTGCCTTCGCCATCGCCGCGTTCACGATGACTGCCTGCGTACCGCCCGGACCGTCTCTGTTGTTGAAGAGTCGACCGCGCAGCAGCTGAGTACCGACCGTGCTGAAATATTCTGGTGCAGCCTGCACAATGAACGGACCGCCGCCGGGGAGGTCGGGCAGCGAATCGTACCCCGGTATGATGAGAGTCACACCAAAGCTGTTCGTGAGCGGCGTGCCCATCGCCAGCGCTATCGCTGCGACATCACTTCGTGATTTCAATCGCTCGATGGCGATCTTGTTGAAGGCATCCTCACGTTTGGATGCCGCTTCCCAGTCATCGGGCGCTTTGGGATCCGGCGCAAGCGACGCTTCGATGGTCAGTACCTTGTTCGCATCGATGCCGAGATCGAGCCGGTCGATCTGGATCAGGCTACGTACGAAGAGTCCCGCGCCGACGAGCAGTACCAGGGACAGCGCCGCCTGCAGGACCGTAAGGCTGTCACGCAGACTGCTGCGGCGCTGTCCGCCACCCTGTCGCGTACCCGCCTTTAACGTGCTCGTCAGATCCAGCTTCGCGCCCTGCAGGGCAGGCACAAGTCCGACAACGATGCCGACACCGATCGTTACAGCAGCGGCGAAAAACAGGACGCGCGCATTTACAGGTGCGTCCCACTGGATGTCGGGAAGCAGTGTCGCCTGGATGAACTTGCCACCCCAGTATGTGACAGCCAGCGCCGCGATGCCGCCGGCCAGCGCGAGCAGAATGCTTTCACTCAGCAGTAGTCGCACAAGACGGGCACGGGATATCCCCATTGCCAGTCGGATCGACACCTCGCGGCGGCGACGAACCGATCGCGCGAGCAGAAGGTTGATCACATTCGCGCACGCAATCATCAGGACAATGAATGCGACACCGACGAGCCAGCGTGTTACAGCAGACTCCGCCTTTTCCTTGCCGTCGTATCCATAGGCAAGCGGCAGGACCGAAATCGTTCCGCTCATGCCTCGCTTGCTCTTTGCTTCCGTGGCCGCGGCCCGGTATGCGCGGGTCGCATCGAATGACGCGACCTCCGGTGTGACACCCGGCTTTGTCCTCGCGATCACGCTCAGCCACGAACAACACCACGACGTCGGCCAATCTTCGCCCCGTTGTGGAACGCTCATCGGCATCCAGACACTCACCGGACGCAGCTCCGGACCGGTGAACCCCTTCGGAGCCACCCCGATGATTGTGAAACCCTTCTCGCCAAGATCCAGCTGTCTGCCAATCACGCTTCGTTCGCCGCCGTACTCCTTCTGCCACATCTCGTAGTCGAGGACCGCCACATGATCGCCAACCGGCGGATGATCCTCTTCCGCCGTGAAGAACCGGCCCAGCGCCGGCCTCACACCAAGCAGCGGAAACATATCCCACGTGGCGTAGCCTACCGGAACATCACGAGCATCCTCTCCCTTGCCCAGCTTCACCGAGTTTTCGTTATACGCGGCCACGCCACTGAACGATCTCGTGTTGTCACGCATGATTGCGTATGTGACGTAGCCCGTGGCCGGCGACAGCTTCTCGCCCATAAACGCTTTCTGCGCGATGTAGACCCGTCCGATCCCATTCGGCTTGACCACGTGCGCAGGGCCGCGCAGCAGCAGCTGGTCGATAATGCCGAACATCATCGCATTCGCACCGATTCCCAACGCCAGCGTCACTACAACCACCAGCGCAACCAGCGGATCTCGCATCAGCGATCGCGCCGCGTACGACAGATCCGTGCGCCACTCCAGCATCCATTCACGAACACTCATTCGTGTCTCCCTCCGAGTCGCGCCGCGCAGCAGAATCAGGTTGGCTCGCTCGATCGCACCAAAACGGCGTTCCGCTTCCGCACGCGCGGCCGCCGGCTCCATGCCACACCGCATCAGGCCCTGCGCTCGCTGCTCCAGGTGGAACGCGATCTCTTCATCCACCTGCGCGGCCAGTCGTTCCAGATCCGGCCGCAGCCGGAAATACTCGCGGACGCCGGGACGTATCATCGGGTTTGCCCGTTCTGCACGTTTTTGCTCATTCCAGACTCTTGGTACAGATTCTACATGGAGTGTAATACGAGGGGGTTCTTTGCTACAATCGGGGTGGGACGAACGGCTAGGACGATGCGTTGAGAAGATCCAGAAATGCGCGGCCGTATTTTTCTAGCTTGGCCGGACCCACACCTGAGACGTCAAGAAGCTCGTCCTCGTTGGTGGGCCGCTGCGCTGCCATGGCCGCGAGGGTTCCGTCACTGAATACGATATATGCAGGCACACCCTGCCGGTCCGCCAACTGCTTGCGCAGCGCGCGCAACCGGTCGAACAGGTCCGCGTCGTCGCCAGCCATGTCGCTCGATCCGCGCGATTTTGTAGGCGACGTCCCGGTGCCGGTGCGCGACGACTTCGTCCTCGCCAATGCCGCCAGTGCGGTCTCCTCGCCGGATACACCCGTGCAGCTGTCACACGAACTGTCGCACGGCGCGATCTCCTCGTCGAAGTGCTTCAGGATTGCCTGGTGTCGGCACACATGCGCATCGAGGATCTCGAACAGGTGAATCGTTCCGCGCTGCTTGATGTTGCGAAGTACGTGATCTTCGATGTCGAACAGGAAACGCTCGTGCAGTTTAACGTCCGCCCACGAATAGAACACGAAGCAGTCGCTCGGCAGACTGTCACGGCCGGCGCGGCCGATTTCCTGGTACCAGGACTCGACATCTTTCGGCATGTCGCGATGAATGACATAGCGCACATTCGACTTGTCGATGCCCATACCGAACGCGATCGTCGCAACAATGACATCCGCATCATCACGCGCGAACGCATCCTGGTTCGAGGCACGTTCGGTGTCGGAGAGTCCGGCGTGGTACGGCAGGGCGTTCACGCCCTTGCTTTTCAGGAAGGTTGCTGTCTGCTCGACTGCGTTGCGTGACATGCAGTAGATGATGCCGCTCTGACCCTTGCGTTCCTTGACCAGGGCGAGGATCTCTTTGCGGGTGTCGCCGCCCTGCCCCTTCTTGCGCGTGTGGATGTGCAGGTTGGAACGGAAGAATGAACCCTTGTAACCGGCGGGCTTCTCCATCCCGAGTTGGCGGATGATGTCGCGCGCAACCGCGCGCGTCGCTGTTGCAGTAAGTGCGAGCACCGGCACGCCCAGCTCCTGCTTCAGACCCAGCAGTCGGCGGTACGAGGTCCGGAAATCGTGGCCCCACTGGCTGATGCAGTGCGCTTCATCGATGACGAGCAGGGAGATCCGGCAGCCACGCATGAGATCGCGCAGTGAGCCGTCCAGTGCTTCCGGTGCAACATACACCAGCTCGTACTCGCCGCGTTTCAACTTTGCCAGCCGGTTGCGTCGCTCCTCGAAGTCGAGTTGCGAATTGATCGACGTCGCATGAAATCCGTTCGCGACGAGCGCATCCACCTGGTCCTTCATCAACGAAATCAGCGGTGAGATTACGAGTACAGTTCCGTCGAGGATCTTCGCGGGGACCTGGAATGTGATCGACTTGCCCGCGCCCGTCGGCATGAGTGCAATGCAATCGCGGCCGTCAAGAATGGCATCAATGATTTCGCGTTGGCCCGGGCGAAACTCCGCATAGCCGAATGCGTTGCGAAGCACATGGACGGGGTCCGTGCGGGCGGCCGACAGGGCATCCTCGATAGAGAGCTGCTTCATGGTTTCTAATCTAACGGGACCGCTTGGCTAGAGGCCAAAGGCGCCCGAACACAGCATCCCAGTGCCGATGGGTCGACGAAATCCCGCGTCCCCTTTAGCTTGAAGCCATGAATTGGCTCTCTGATCCCTCCGTCTGGATCGCTTTTGCGACCCTCACCGCTCTCGAGATCGTGCTCGGGATCGACAATGTCATCTTCATCTCGATCCTTTCGGGCAAGCTGAAGGCGGATGAGCGGGAGAAGGCGCGGGTCATGGGGCTCGCGCTCGCAATGATCATGCGGATCCTGCTGCTGATGGTGCTGGCGTGGATCATCAAGCTGACGGCACCGCTGTTCCACGTGGTGGGCCACCCGATCTCCGGCCGCGACCTGATCCTTATCGTCGGCGGTATTTTCCTGGTCGGGAAGAGCACGCACGAGATTCATGAAAGTCTCGAGGGCGCGCTGGACGAGCACTCGACGCGCACGGCGCCGTCGTTCATGAGCGTGCTCGTCCAGATTCTGCTGCTCGACATCGTGTTCTCGCTGGACTCCGTGATTACGGCGATCGGGATGGTCGATCAGCTGGGCGTCATGATTGCCGCAGTCATCGTCGCAGTAGGCTTCATGATGTTCTTCTCGAAGAGCATTGCGGCGTTCGTGCACAAGCATCCGACCATCAAGATGTTGGCACTCAGCTTCCTGCTGCTGATCGGTGTGACGCTGATCGCGGAAGGTCTCGGTCAGCACATCTCGAAGGGGTACATCTACTTCGCGATGGCGTTCTCGGTGATGGTGGAGCTGTTGAACATCAAGCTGCAGAAGAAGAAGAAGAACAAGGCGCCGCCGCTCAACCTGCGCGGCGACGCCGAGCTCGAGCCCTAGCGGGGATCCAGCTTCCGACCGACGCCAAGGTTGTCGAAGTTCAGGATCGTATTGAACACGAGGAAGTAGCTTCCGATTGTTTCGCCGCGCCAGATCGGGTTATTGGCGAACAGCACGATGTGTCCGCGTTGCACGGGCACATCAACCACAACCGGGCGTTGCGCAATCTCACCACCGCCATCCAGCAACCCGGAAACAAGCAGACTGCTCGTGGAGCTGAAACGCAGTGCAACACGGGGTCGCTGCGCGGGCGGAATGATATTGAGCGGATTGCGCATCTGGTCTTCCATCAGCGGCGTCGCCTGCCATGGCTGTGCAGTCGGCCGCGCGGGCGCTGCGAAGCGTGCATCGAGTGCGGGCATTCCCTGCACGACATCTGCGTCATCGGGTGTTCCGCGACCCGTTGCACGCGAGCTGCCGCCACCGCCGCCGCCACCACGTCCGCCCCGCGTGTTGCTCACGCTGAAGCTTTCACCATCCTCGCTATACACCGCAAGACTGTCCGGAACTCCGTACACGATCGGACTGGCGTGATCGACAATGCGCGTGCGCAGCAGACTGCCTACCACCTTACCGCCCGCGGGCTGGTTGATGCTCACACCATTCGTCATGCCGAAGTTGATCGCAAAGTCCGCAGTATTGTTCACCGCGACGAGCACACCGCCCTTGGCGACGAACGACTGCAGGTTTTGCACTCCGGAGTAGCCGAGGCCGGGACGGACGTCATCGGTCTGCGCCCACGTTCCGATGTTCGGCGTCTCCGGCGAATTTTTCCATGGCATCGGATTGCGCCACATCGACATCCCATCAATGATGGCCTGGCCACTGCTTCCTGCGGGCGGGAACAGGATGACGTCGTATGAAGAATTCAGGTTCGCGTCGCGCGACACTTCCTGCGTGCTGATGTACGTGAACGGGATCTGGAGCTGGTCGAACGCCTGGCGCCACCATCCCTCGGTCTGGGTGCCTGCCCACGTGTGCAGGATCGCAACCCGCGCGGCGCGCGCGGGATGCATGGCTACGGACGGCGCCGCAGCCAGCGCGTACACACGCACGCCGAGCTCCTGCGCCGCACGATCGAGGTCGCCCTGCGCAACACCGCGCACAATGAACGAGCCGCGCACGAACTTCTGGCCCGCCGCTGTGAATGCATCCTCTGCAGCCTGGAAATCCGCGGCCGGAAAACGGTAGCGCAGTGTGGCGAGCGCGTTGTCGCCATTGTGATTGATGGCGAACACGCTGCCGTTGCCGGTCACGCCGCCGGGCGCGCGCACATCGCCGGTGACGAGGGCCATCGGCGCATTCAGCACGGACGGATCAACAACACGGACGGCCTGTGCGCCGAATGCTTCGGGGAACGTCCAGCCCGTATCGTCATACGGGTTTTTCTGCGGATCGTTCGGGCTCCAGTACTGATAATCGAGGAGCGCATCGGCAGCGCGTGAGTACGGCTGATCCATACGGACGACGTAGCTGCCCGCCGGGAACGCACGCGTGGTAGCGGCCGACGCGGCCGCCGAATCGCGTGCAACCGCGCGGCCTTCGCCACCTGCGCCCGCGCCATCCGCGCGGCCTGTGTCCGCGTCCCCTGCTCCACGTCCACCCGCGCGCCCCTTCTT
>JBDSPG010000115.1:0-2822 GCA_039912685.1 Longimicrobiales bacterium
CGTACTCGAGAAAACAGTCGCACAACTCGACGTCCTGCGAGCTGACGAGAATGCCCGCCGCGAACGCAGCGAGAAATCCGCTTCCGCCAACAGACTCCGCCGCCGCGAATCCGGTGAACGCGAGACCCAATGCGTACATCGATTCGTAATCCCGACGCACGCCTACGCGGTCACGAATCCAGCCGAGCAACACGATCCCGAGCCAGCCGACAAGGGCACCGAGCGCCTGTCCAAGGAGGAAGAGGCCGACTACACTGCGCCCAATTTCGCTGCCGGTAACTGGCACGCCTGACGTGCTCTTCACTGCGAGGATCGCGAGAACGACAATCGGCAACAGCACTACGTCGTTCATGCCTGTCTCGATGCGCAGCGCGGCGCGTGGCACATCCGGGATTGCTCGCGATCTCAACAGACTGCGCAATAGAACTGGATCCGTTGACGCGAGCGCTGCGCCAAGAATCGCAGCAGCAGCCCAGGAGACGCCAAGGAGGTATCGAGCAGCGACGGTCATGAGCGCTGCAGGAATCAGCGTTCCCGGGCCAAGAACTCGCCACAACAAGGCGGTTCGCGCGCGCAGCTGCCCTACCTCCAGCGTTACCGCATCACTGAAGAGAACGAGCGCGAGTCCGAGCATCGCGAGAGCATGCAGTGCAGGCGAGTGAAACCCGATGTCCACGAGTCCCAGTCCCCATGGGCCGAGGATCGCTCCGAGTGCGAGGAAGCTTGCGACGAGCGGCAGTCCGGTTCGCTCGAGAACGCCGGACAACAGCGATGCGACAACGATGACGATCCCAATGAGCGCAACGGTGGTCGTGAAATTTTCCACTTTCGGTCAGCCCCGGGCGATTGATCTTCGCATCAACGGAAAACTAGCCAGTCAGTCATCCTGCCGTCGCACGCCATCGATCGAGAGAATGAGGTCAGGTCCGAACGCCAGCGACGGAGTTTGAAATCCCGGTTTCGCAAGGCCACGTAACGTGCGGTTGACGCATTCGACAGCCGTGCGGACCGTGAGCTCATAACCTTCCGGTCCAAATAGTTTTGCGCCAAACCGCGCACCCTTGTCGTCTGACACCTGCGCCCAGAAACGACTCATCCCGACTTCCCGGTGCTCTTTGGTTGGCCCTGGCGGTCCTTTCCTGATTCGCGAAGCGATCACCGCGCGCACGGGTCTCGAGGAAACAATCGGGAGCGCGAATTTCCCAAGTTTGAGCAACCGTCGCATGCCGTCCGGTATCGCCATGTAGACATCGATGTTCGGAATGCGCGTGCTGTACCACGCGGTCGCAACGTCACCCCACGGCATCGTTGTAACGCGAATGGGTCCGGATCCAAAATCAACCGAGCGATCCTTCCACGCCCCCGGTACCCGTTCGATTCGTCCACTGCGGCGAACCGCTCCGCCTTTCCCCATGTTCTCGAGAGACGTGAGCGCAGTCCCGCGGGAAATGCGGCTGCCCGCGTGGATTGCAATTACCAGTCGCGTTGCCGACGGGAGGTGTCGTGCAACATGCGCAGCAAGACAATCACTCGGCACAACGTCAAATCCGACTCCAGGCAGGAGCATGACGTCCATGTTCTTTGCGCGCGCGTCCTTCTGCGCCAGCATCTCAAAAACGCCGATCTCGCCAGTGATGTCCAGATAATGAGCTCCGTTCTTGAGGCAGGCGTCTGAAACCTGGTCAGCCGTGCGACTGAAGGGGCCTGCACAGTTCAACACGAGTCTACGCGCGCTTCGGATTGCGCCGATTGCCTTGTCGAGAGAGGCAGCGTTGTTCACGTCGGCGATCACGTGAGGAAGGTCGAGCTCTTTCGCGAGAGCTCCGACCGACTGCGCGTTGCGTCCGCTCAGCACAGGCCGAAGTCCGGCGGCCGCAATGCGGCGCGCGATCAACTCGCCCGTGTAGCCGGTTGCGCCGTAGAGCAGGAAGTCGCCGTATGCGTTCGCCATGTCAGTGCTCCTCGAGCCGTTTCACGTCGTCTGGAGTATCGATGTCCAATTCTGCTGTGTCGAGTGCAACCAGTGTGACACGAACGATGTTCTTCCGAAGCCAGTGGCCCGCACCCTTGTCCCCCTCGATGGAAGAAAGCTCGGAAAAAAACTCTTTCCCGAACACGGCCGGCACGCCGACGGTCGTCCCGTAGCTAGATGCAATAACGCGATGACCATAGTCAAACCGGCTGACCAGATCCTGGAGCGCCGCCGCATCTACAAGCGGCTGATCGGTGACCAGCACCAGCACGCCGTCGGATCGAGTGTCGACCCTTCCGAGGCCAGCGGCAAGAGATGAGGCAAGTCCGCTTTCCCAATCCGCGTTTATGACAACGTGTACATCTGGATCATCAGGAACTGCGCGCTTGATGGCCTCGGCGTTCGATCCGAGGACGACGACAACCTGCTCGACTCCGGCTTCGACCGCATTCAGGATCGCTCGCGTGATCAACTTTTCTCCCTGATAGGAAATCAGCTGCTTCGGCGACCCGAGTCGAGATGATCCACCCGCAGCTAGCACCACCGCCGTGATCAGCACGGTGGGAACACTCGCACTAGCTCAGACGTGATAACGTCGTTCGCGCCTTCAGTCCGCAATCCGCACTTAGTCGTCGATCGTCGATTGTCGTTGGTCCTGGATCCGCACGGGTCCGGGATCCTCGATCCTCGCTGACTCCGTAGTGCCGTGCAAAGATCCTCGATGATCCCGCAAATGTCCGCCGCGCCGTCCTCCGGTCACAGCAGAAACTTCCGCAATGATTGACAAAGCGATCGCGTCTGGTCCATCTCCCCCAATGTCCATTCCCACGGGGGCGAACAACCGCACACC
>JBDSPG010000116.1:0-2971 GCA_039912685.1 Longimicrobiales bacterium
GGCTGGCTCGGCATCCGGAAGGTCGAGCAGCCTACCCAAACCGATACCGTCGCACACCACGTGGACGCGCGCCGTGGCGCGGAGGAGCAGCAGCTCGTCCGGCGACAGAATATCGACCCGCCGAATGAATACGCCGCCCGGCACATCGACCAGCCCCGACTCGGTCGAAGCGACGACTGCGGCTAGGATGCGATCGCTCAAGTCCTGCAGATACGTGGCAGCGTGCGTGTTGAGGATTACCAGGTCGGTTGTGATCCCCTTCATGCGCCAATAGTGATGCGCGCGCAGCAGATCGCGGACGCTCGGCAGTCCGTCCTCGGATTCGATGATGGCGAGGAGGATCGGCCAGTCACCCGAGATGCCCATGGACCACAGTCCTGTCTGCCCCATGCGGTTTGACTGCTGCTCCTCGCGTGAGGCGCGCATTGATGCGTTCGGAAACAGCAAATGGCCGGCGAGCTTCTGATACAATGCCGCACTCGCCGGCGTGATTCCGAACTCGCGCAATTCGACTTGCGCATGCGCCCACGAGAGATCGAGTGCGCGCTGCGCGGCATACGGATCGTCATAACGGTCGGCGATCTCGATGGCCGCTTCGCGCGTCGGCGCGACACTCGTCGTGAACGAAGCGGTCGCGGTGCCGCCCGCGGGAACGCGGAGCCGGACGCGCAGCGCGAAAATCGGGTCCAGTACAGCACCCACGCTTTCCGACAGCGTATCCTGTTCGAGCGCTGCAGGGTCTGCCGTAGAACGGCCGCGTCCAATGAAACGGGCGCGATCCGTCTCGAAGGATACCGTGTCCAGGAGTTCTGGACCCGTTGCAACGACATGGACCAACCAAGGCGTGCGCTCGCCCGCGGCGCGTGGACGTCGAGCCGCGATGATCGCTGAGTGGGACGGCAGCCATTCGGTCTGTACAAACAGGTTGGCGAACGCCGGATGCGCGCGTTCCGCGTCCGCCGGTGCGAGCACGATCTCACCGTAGCTGGTCAGTTCGATGACCCGGTCCTCGTCGGATCGGTTGAGTACAGTCACCCGTCGCACCTCGGCAGCGTCCTCCGGCACGACCACGATTTCCGTCTGTGTTTCGATCGGCCCATCCACCCGGATGTAACGTGCCCGGTCCGTGGAGAAGTCGGTGCGCAGATAATCCGGCTGCGTGCACATCGGCTGGTGTGTTGCAGACCATGCGCGACCGTCCGTAAGGTCCCGGACGTAGCACCACTGCCCGTAATTGTCGCGCGTGCCATCCGCGCGCCAGCGCGTTACCGCGAGATTGTCGAAACGGCTGAACCCGCCGCCCGCATTCGTAACGAGCATCGTGTAGGGCTGGAATCCGAGCAGGGCCACGCGCGGCTGCGGCGTGTCGGCCCCGAGGATCTGGCGCACGACCGGCTCACCGCCCTCGATCCGCCGCGTCTCCTCCTCGGCCGCGGTTTCGACGTGATCCTCCTGCACGCCCAGACGGCTGGGGATCCGCTCGTGCAACAGCAGTTCTGCCGACTTGACGAGCGCGTCCGCGTGAAACCGCCGCTGCCACACCTGCCGCTGCAGCGAGTTCGCAATCGCAACGAGGCCCATGCCGATGTGATGCGCCATGTAGGCACCGATGACTGCGACGTTCTGTTCCGGCGGGTGCCGCGTGTAGTCGAGCGCATCGCGAAAGCCGAAATCACCGAGTGCCCCTTCGTGTTCGAGTGCGCGCAGGTTCTGCAGCGATGCCCGCGGCTCCACGAGCAGTGCAAGCAATGTCGCATAGGGTGCAACGACCATGTCACCGCCGAGTCCTCGCTTCAAGCCCAGGCCCGGCACGCCGAACGCGCGGTACTGATACGTACCGTTGCGATCACGCAGGTTGTATGCGGACTCCGAAACGCCCCACGGAACGCCCCGATCACGGCCGTGACGGATCTGGCGATGCACCGCGCCGTGGTATGTATGATCGAGCAGCGTGGACGGGAACGTGCGCATGATGAGGAGCGGCATGAGGTACTCGAACATGCTGCCGCTCCACGATACGAGCGTGGCATCGCCGCTCGAACCCGTCAGGGTACGCCCCAGCCGGAACCAGTGCTCTACGGGGACATCGTTCTTCGCGACGGCCAGGAAGCTGGCGAGGCGCGCTTCGGAGGCGAGCAGGTCGTAATACGAGTTGTCGCGCGACGCATCCGATTCGCGGTACCCGATCGAGAAGAGCTTGCGGTTCTCGTCGTACAGGAATGTAAAGTCCATTGCGAGCACGAACGCCTTTGCGCGGTTCGCAATCACCACAAGACGTGCGACGTCGTCCGCCGGCACAGCCGGCTCCTCCGCAATGGCGAGACACGCCTGCTTCAGCGCGATCAGCGCACCCGCCAGGTTGCCGCTGTCTACGGTCGAGACGTAGCGCGGATCGAGCACGTGCAGATCCGAGAGGTCATACCAGTTGTAGAAATGTCCGCGAAACCGAGGCATCCGATCGAGTGTTTCGAAGACGCGCTCGATGCGTTCGATCATGTCGGGGCGTGTGATGAATCCCAGGTCTGCCGCGCTCGCCGTGGACAGCAGCTGGAGGCCGATGTTCGTGGGCGATGTGCGCGCCGCGATGACAGGCCTCGGATCCTCCTGAAAATTGTCCGGCGTCAGCCAGTTCGTCTTCGCGGAAACGAACTCATCGAAGTAATGCCAGTGCAATTGCGCGTAGCGCAGCAGGTGCGCCCGCTCGCGCTGCGTCAGACGCAGCTCGCCGGCTACCGCGGGCGCGCCGAGCGCATGCGCAATCGCGGGCGAAAACAGCCACAACAAAAGCAGCGGCATGGTTGCGCCAAGGAGTGCGAGCGGTCCTCCGCCAACGGACGCCATCTCAGAGGGCGCGCGAACTGCGACCATGAGCGCAGCCGTGACAACGAGTACCGGCGCCGCGATCATCGTACGCCATGCGGTCGAGTGGCCAGAAGCCGTGGATCGTTCGACCTGTGATGCGGTGCGCCAT
>JBDSPG010000121.1:0-17700 GCA_039912685.1 Longimicrobiales bacterium
GCCTCCGACTCCGACGAGAACGCCACGCGGGAGGCAGCGTTCTTCTTTGCGATGGCTGACGTGCTGAGCGCTTCGGCGTAACGGCAGTTTCCGGCTTTTGTTGCGGCTAGCTGTAGTTTCACACGAAGGTCACGAAGGAAACGGCATACGTTCACGAAGGGGGCGTCGAGTAACGCCGGGCACCGGATACCCACGGACTTTTTTTGTTGTTTTAACAACAAAAACGAGATCCCGGCGGTGCCCGGGTGGACCGCTGTCCGCGAGACGTCCGCCCCACCGGCTTCGTGAACCGTGCCGTTTCCTTCGTGACCTTCGTGTGAAACTTCCGCTTGCCGCAATAATGCCAGACCCCTGAAACCCTGCCCGCCGTTGACAATAACCCAAAAAGCGGGCATCTTTCACGACTATGCTGAAAGTCGATCTGGGGCTCCTGAAGCGTATGAAACGCCTCGAGATCGACGAGCTGGTTCCGGTGGATTCGCCCGTCTGGCGAGACATCGAATCGGCCCTCGATTCGCCGCTCCAGGTTCACCTGGTGGTGGAGGAATCCGGCGAGGACGTGGTTGCGTCCGGACGGTTGTCCGGGAATGGCAACATGCCATGCCGTCGCTGCGTGGATCCGGTCGCTGTCGAGCTGGATCATTCCGTAAGCCTGTTGTTCCGGGCCGGAATCACAGAGCTGGAAGCTGAAGCAGCGGAAGATCACGTATACGCGCTGCCCCCGCGGTCCCGCGAGCTCGACCTGAGCAACGCGATCCGTGAACATGTCATTCTGGGAATGCCCGAGTACGTGTTGTGCAATGAAAAATGTCGGGGTCTGTGTCCGCATTGCGGTACGGACCTGAATCGTGACACATGTGACTGTACGGCAGAGCCCGTAGACGACCGCTGGGCGGCGTTGCGGCGTGTAAAGCCGGATTGATCAGGAGGCACCATGGCCGTACCCAAGAGACGGACTTCGAAGCAGCGTAAGCGCAAGCGTCGCGGCGCCATGAAGGCGGAGACGCCGACGGTGAACCGCTGCGGGAAGTGCGGAGACCCGAAGCAGCCGCATAAGGTCTGCCCCACGTGCGGTACATACCGCGGTGAGCAGGTCATCCAGGTCGAAGAGCTGTAGGCCGTAGCCCGTGCGCATCGCTCTCGATGCCATGGGCACCGACCGTCACCCGGCCACAGAGGTTCAGGGTGCGGTTGAGGCGTTGCGCGAGCTACCCGGCGATTTCTCGATTGTGCTGGTTGGGGACCGCCACCAGATCGAGGCCGAGCTCGCCAGCCTCCCGTACATACCATGGGACCGGCTCGAGATCGTGCATGCGGCGGACCGGATCGAACCGGGGGAGCCCCCGGCCACCGCGATGCGGCGCAAGCCGGACGCATCGATCGTTGTAGGCCTGCGGCTCCAGAAGGAAAAAAAGGTGGACGCGTTCGTGAGCGCCGGTTCAACCGGCGCCGTCATGGCCGCGTCCCTTTTTCTATTGCGCCCGCTTCCGGGTGTCGACCGCCCCGCAGTCGCAACGGTTCTGCCGACTGCGAGCTACCCGATCCTGCTTGTGGACGCAGGTGCGAACGTGGACTGTAAACCTCACCACCTCATGCAGTTCGCCCGCCTCGGTTCAATCTACGTCGAGGACGTATGGCAGCGCCCCACACCGCGCATCGGCCTCCTGAACATTGGCGAGGAACCGGAGAAGGGGGACGAGCTGACCGTTGAAGCGCACGTCCTGCTGCGCGACAGCGATCTCAATTTCGTCGGCAACATCGAGGGCCGTGATGTCATCCAGGCCACGTGCGACGTGCTTGTCGCGGATGGCTTTGTCGGAAACGTGCTGCTCAAGTTCTACGAATCGATCATGGGCTTCCTACACTCACTGATGCGCAAGGCCCTGGATGAGAAGCAGATCGACTTGGACCTTGTCGAGGTGTTCCGTTCGTTCGATTACACCGAGTATGGCGGTGCGCCGCTGCTCGGCGTAAATGGTGTATCGATCATTTGTCATGGCGGCTCTCCGCCGCGGGCCATCCGGAACGCGATCCGGGTCGCGGTACAGGCCGTGGAGAGCGATCTAGTGGGTCACATGCAGCGTGCCATGAGCACGGATGCGGAGCGAGACCGGGTCGGGGCCGTATCCGGCTGGAGTCGCGGCAAAACGCAGGAGGGCGTGTGAAGTCGCCGAACCCCTTTGTGGAAATCGTCTCAACGGGGCGCTGCCTGCCCGATCATATCATGACGAACGCCGATCTCGAGAAGATCGTCGACACGAGTGATGCGTGGATCTCCGAGATGACGGGCATCCGCGAGCGCCGCATTGCCGCAAAAGATGTCGGTGCCGCGGACATGGGTGCGGAAGCAGCGCGCATTGCGATGAAGCGCGCCGGCATTCAGCCGGGTGAAGTCGATATTATTGTGTGCTCGACCGCAACACCGGACCGTCTTCTGCCATCCACTGCATGCGACATCCAGGCGTTACTCGGTGCCACCAACGCAGCGGCGTATGACATCTCGACTGCGTGCTCCGGATTCATTTACGGCCTGCAGTGCGCCGAAGGTCACATCGCCGCGGGCCGCGCCGAAATTGCGCTCGTCATTTGCACCGAGAAGATGAGCGCCATCATCGACTGGACCGATCGCAACACGTGCGTCATCTTCGGCGATGGCGCCGGTGCCGCCGTCGTACGTAAAGCGGGCGCCAACGGAGCGAGCGGACACGCGGTTCTCTCCAGCTTCATTCGCTCCGACGGCACGCTTGCAGAGCTGCTCTGGCGTCCCGCCGGCGGTGCACGCATCCCGATGGATGTCGGCGTCCTCGAGACGAGTGCACATCTCGTGAAGATGGCCGGCCGCGAAGTCTTCAAGCACGCCGTGCGCATGATGGCGGAGTCGGCAGACCAGGCGCTGGTCAAGGCGGGCCTCACCAGCAACGACATCGACCTGCTCATTCCGCATCAGGCCAACATCCGCATCATCGAAGCAACCGCGCGTTACGCCGGTCTGCCCATGGAAAAGGTGTTCGTCAACATCGAGAAGTACGGCAACATGAGCTCGGCCACGATTCCCATCGCACTCGATGAAGCGGTCGAACAGGGACGTCTGAAGGCGGGGGATCATGTGCTCCTCGTCGCATTCGGCGCCGGCTTCACATGGGGTTCGTCGGTGATCCGGTGGTAGGTCTTCTGTTCCCCGGCCAGGGCTCACAGTTCGTGGGCATGGGCCGGGATCTCGCCGCCGCGTATCCTGCCGCGAAGCAGGTCTTCGAGGAGGCGGATGACGTGCTCGGTACGTCGCTTTCCGGCATCTGCTGGGAAGGTCCCGAGAGCGAGCTCATCGCGACCAACAATGCGCAGCCTGCGCTCATGACGCACTCGATCGCCGTGCACCGTGTGCTGCAGGACCGCATTGGCCCCGTCGCCATGGCCGCAGGCCACTCGCTCGGTGAATTCAGCGCGTACGTGGCCGCAGGCGCTCTTTCTTTTGGCGACGGCATTCGTACCGTCCGCCGGCGTGGTGATCTGATGCTCCGAAGCGGGGAGGAACGCCCGGGCACCATGGCGGCACTCCTCGGACTCGATGACGAGGCCACCGAGCGCGTCTGCGCAGAGGCATCGCGCGAAGGCGGGTCCTGCGTACCGGCGAACTACAACTCGCCCGGCCAGATCGTCATCAGTGGCGATGTACCAGCCGTCACCCGCGCCATCGAGCTCGCCAGGACTGCAGGTGCGAAACGCGCCATCCAACTGAACGTCTCCGGTGCATTCCACTCGCCGCTCATGATGGTGGCCGAGGCCGGGCTGAGCGCACAGCTCGCTGGCGTCACAATGACGGCCCCGGCGTTCCCGGTGGTCTCGAACGTGACCGCGGCGCCCGTAACGGATGCTGACGAGGCCCGGCGGCTGCTCATCGAGCAGCTCACGTCCCCCGTGCGCTGGGCGCAGTCGATGCAGGCCATGGCAGCGGCAGGCATCACACACGTGATCGAGATCGGACCGGGCGCGGTACTCGCCGGTCTTATGAAGCGCATTGACCGCGGCGTGAAGGCGCAGAGCGTCGGGACGGCTGCGGAAATTGAAGGGTTCGTGATGGCATGACTGCAGAGCCGAACGGCGGAATGACCGAGCTCGAGGGTATGGTCGCGCTCGTGACCGGTGGCAGCCGCGGCATTGGCCGCAGTATTGCCGAACACCTGGCCCGCGCCGGCGCCCGCGTCGCCGTCGTCGCCCGCGCGCAGGACCGCGCGCAAGCCGCCGCGGACGAGCTCTCCGGTACTGGACACCGCGGCTACGGCTGCGATATCGGTGATGCCGCCGCCATTGAGCCGCTCGTGAAGGCGGTGGAGGCGGACTTCGGACAGCTCGATATCCTCGTCAACAACGCGGGTATCACGCAGGACAACCTGCTCGTGCGCATCTCGGAGGAGCAGTGGGACACCGTGCTGGATACGAACCTGAAGGGCGCGTTCCTGTTGATTCGGACTGCGGCCAGGGGCATGATGCGACGGCGCTCCGGTCGCATCATCAACATTACGAGCGTTGTGGGCTTGACCGGGAACAAGGGTCAGGCCAACTATGCCGCTTCAAAGGCAGGACTGATCGGATTGACGAAGTCGGTCGCGAAGGAACTGGCGTCACGAAATGTGCTGTGTAACGCGGTCGCGCCCGGCTTCATTGAGACCGAGATGACTGCCTCGCTCCCAGAGGGTGCGCGGGAGGGCCTGATTGGCCAGATTGCTCTGGGTCGCCTCGGTTCTGGCGACGACATTGCAGGGGTCGTTCGTTTCCTCGCCGGTCCGGCCGCCTCGTATATTACGGGGCAGGTCCTGGTCGTCGATGGTGGAATGGTAATTTAGTCATACACTTTTTAGTCAGACACTCAAACCGAAGAGGGCAAGATGGCGGACAACGCTGAGTCGAAGGTCAAGGAAATCATCATAAACGAACTGGGCGTCGAGCCGGAGAAGGTGACCAATGAGGCATCGTTCGTAGACGATCTCGGTGCCGATTCGCTGGACACGGTCGAGCTGGTCATGGCCTTCGAAGAGGAATTCGGCATCGAGATTCCGGACGAAGATGCCGAGCAGCTACAGACGGTTGGCGATGCGATCCGCTACATGAATGAAAAGGCGGGGCAGTAATCTGAGCTCTTCGAGGGAATCGAGATGGAATCGGGAATGAGCCGGGGCCGGCGCGTTGTCATCACCGGCGTCGGCATGCTCTCGCCGGTCGGCAACGACGTGGCTGAAACGTGGGCCGGACTGCTGGCGGGCCGCAGTGGTGCGGGCCCCATCACGCAGTTCGACACCACGGACCACGATGTTCGCTTCGCGGCAGAGGTAAAAGGTTTCGACCCCGAGAAATTTCTCGAGCGGAAGGAAGCCCGTCGCATGGACCGCTTCGCGCAGTTCGCCGTGGCGGCGTCACAGCAGGCGATGGATGATGCAGGACTTTCCGGGAAGCCGGACGGCATTGACTTCGACCGCGTTGGCGTCATCATCGGCAGCGGCATAGGTGGTATTGCGACGTTCGAGGAACAGGCTCGCGTCATGGTCGAACGCGGACCGAAGCGAATCAGCCCGTTCTTCGTTCCCATGTTCATTCCCGACATCGCTGCAGGTCACGTGTCCATGCGCTTCGGTGCGCGTGGCCCGAACTATTGCACCGTCTCCGCGTGCGCATCCAGTGCGCATGCGATCGGCGATGCATTCCGCATCATCAGGCACGGCGATGCCGACGTCATGATTGCGGGCGGCACGGAAGCGACGGTGACCCCGCTGACGATCGCCGGCTTCGCCAACATGAAGGCACTGTCTTCGCGCAACGACTCTCCGGAAACCGCGAGCCGTCCGTTCGACGCCACACGTGATGGTTTCGTGCTGGGTGAAGGTGCGGGCGTCATCGTCATGGAAGCGCTCGAGCACGCCCAGAAGCGGGGTGCCAAAATCCTTGCCGAAGTGATCGGCTTCGGGCAGAGCGGGGATGCATACCACCTCACCGCACCTGCACCCGAAGGCGCAGGAGCACAGCTCGCCATGAAGGCTGCATTGAAGGATGCCGGCCTGAAGACGACGGATGTCGATTACATCAATGCCCACGGAACCTCCACACCGATGAACGATCTCAATGAGACGCTCGCGGTGAAGGCCGTCTTTGGTGACCACGCGTACAACCTTGTCATGGGATCCACCAAGTCCATGACCGGCCACCTCCTCGGCGCCGCCGGCGCCATCGAGGCCGTTATTGCCACAAAGGTCATCAACGAAGGCATTATCCCCCCCACGATCAACTTCCACGAAGCCGACCCGGCGTGCGATCTGAACTACGCGCACAACGGCAAAGTCGAACGCAACGTCGACGTCGCGATTTCCAATTCTTTCGGCTTCGGCGGACATAATGTCTGCTTGGCGTTCTCGAAGTACCGCTGAACGCGCGTCCGTTCGTTGTTCAACGGTTGCAATGCAAGCTTTTTTCGGTACTTTTGAGTCATGGCAACGATAGCGAACGCTACACCGGATCTTCGGGAAGAAACGACGGACGCTGGGCCGCGCGTGATGCCCTCCGACCGCAGCCTCTTTCCGATCGCAGATAAAGTCCTGGCCGGGATCCGCCTCGATGGCGCGGACTGCGCGACGCTTTTCGACTCGGTCGATCTGATCGGCATCGGCGCGCTCGCCGACTGGTCCAACCGCCGAAAGAACGGCGATCGCGTGTTCATCACCGCGAACCAGCACCTCAATCCCACGAACGTCTGCATCCTCCGTGCAACATGCACGTTCTGCTCGTTCGCGAAGTCACCCAAGGAAGATGGCGCCTACACGATGTCACTCGATGAGGCGTATCACGAGGCCGCGCTGGCGCGTGACACACCGGTTCGCGAGTTCCACATCGTCGGCGGCCTGCATCCGAAGCTGCGCCTGTCGTATTACGAGGATCTGATTCGCGGCCTCAAGGAGCGGCACCCCGGCGTCGAAGTAAAGGCGCTCACGGCCGTTGAGATCGCACACCTCGCGCGCATCGAGAAAATCAGTGTACGGGAGACGCTCGAGCGTTTGAAGGCGGCCGGTCTCGAGACCATGCCGGGTGGCGGTGCAGAAGTATTCTCGAAGCTGGTGCGTCAGACGATCGCTGTCCGCAAGCTGCAGGCAGAGGAATGGATCGAGGTGCATCGCGTCGCGCACGGCCTCGGCATCCGCACGAACTGCACGATGCTGTATGGTCACGTGGAGACAACGCAGGATCGCGTCGAGCATTTGACGGAGCTACGCAGGCTGCAGGATGAGACCGGCGGGTTCCTCACGTATATCCCGCTCGCGTATCATCCGGACAACAACGAGCTCGGCACGCAGCTCGGTCGTGAAGGAACGGCAACCACGGGCTTCGATGATCTAAAGAATCTCGCGATCGGCCGCCTGTTCCTCGACAATTTCCAGCATATCAAGACACACTGGATCATGAACAGCATGAAGGTGAGCCAGGTCGCGTTGCACTTCGGTGTGGATGATCTCGAAGGCACCGTACGGCGCGAGCGCATCTATCACGAGGCTGGTGCAAGCACGCCTGAAGGCATGACGTTCGCCGAGATCGTCGCACTGGTAAAGGACGCGGGGAAGCGGCCGGTCGAGCGGAACATCCACTACGATGAGGTGCGCGCGTGGTGAAGCCGAATGACAGTGCGCCCGTCGCAGGCCGCCTGCACATCGATCCTGCGCACCCGGCTGTTCGCATCATTGCGGGTCCGGAGACTGCAGCGCCGGAAGCGGTGCCGGCGGAACAGCGCGCACTCCCCATCCTGCAGACCATGGCGCCGCGCCGTCGCGTTCCGACGGAAGCGGGTTCGGTGGGCGCGAAGCATCTCGCTGAACAGCCGGTGTACGTGTCCGCACCGATCGACGCGCGGCCGCATGGCGCCGAGATCGCGCTGTGGCGCGATCGCATGAACTCTTCATCGCTTCTCGAACTGGGCTCCGCGGCCAACGCGCTGCGCCAGCAGAAGCATCCGGATGACGTGGTCAGCTACATCGTCGACCGCAACATCAATTACACCAATGTGTGCGTCACCGATTGCAAGTTCTGCGCGTTCTACCGTCGTCCGAAGGATGATGAAGGTTACGTGTTGAGCTATGAGGAGATCGGCAGCAAGATCGAAGAGACGAAGGCGCTCGGCGGTGTGCAGATCCTGATGCAGGGCGGTCACAACCCGTACCTGCCGCTCGACTGGTATCTCGGACTGCTGCGCTACATTAAGGCGAACCATCCGATCCATATCCACGGCTTCAGTGCATCCGAAATCGCAATCATGGCGAAGGTGTCGAAGCTGCCGGTGGACGAAGTGCTGCGTCAGTTGCACGACGCCGGTCTCGATTCCATCCCCGGCGCAGGTGGCGAGATTCTCGTTGATGCCGTGCGTGATGTGATTGCGCCCAAGAAGATCGACAGTGATCAATGGATCGGGATCCACGAGGCTGCACACGCGGCGGGAATGCACACCACAGCCACTATGATGTATGGCGTTGGCGAGAGCTGGGAAGACAGGCTCGAACATCTGCTCAAGCTCCGTGCATCTCAGGCGCGCAGTCTCGCGCGTGGGGACATCGGCTACACCGCGTTCATCTCGTGGTCGTTTCAGCCGAGCCAGACGGAGATGGCGAACTGGAATCTCGAGCTCGGCACAGGCATGGACTATCTGAAGATGACGGCACTGTCACGGCTCGTGCTCGATAACTTCGACAACGTCCAGGTGTCCTATGTCACGCAGGGTCCGAAGCTCGCGCAGATCGCGCTTGGCTTCGGGGCCAACGATTTCGGATCACTGATGCTCGAGGAGAACGTCGTCAGTGCGACAGGCATCGACTTCATCATGCCGGAATCGGAGATCCGCAGACTTGTCGAGGACGCCGGCTTCACTCCGCGCCGTCGATATCAGGACTACAATCTGGTGCAGGAGGGCGATCGTGGCTGTCCTTGCTGTGAACGTAACGCTCGAATCGAGGTAACCGCGTGAAGCGCGTGCTCATCATGATGGGGTCGGAATCCGATCGCGATCGTATGGTCAAGGCCGTTCCGATTCTGGAAGACGCCGGTGTCGGAACGGAAGTCGTAGTGTGCAGCGCGCATCGCGAGCCCGATCGCACCGCTGACCTGGCCCGCAACGCGCAGGACAACGGCTTCAGCATTGTCATTTGCGGCGCTGGCCTGTCGGCTGCACTGCCCGGGGTCGTTGCCGCACACACGAAGCTGCCTGTCATCGGCGTGCCGCTGTCGGCCGCGCTCGGTGGACTGGATGCGCTGCTCTCCGTCGTGCAGATGCCGCCGGGTGTGCCCGTCGCATGCGTCGGCATCGACAACGCCAAAAACGCCGCGCACCTCGCGCTCCGCATGCTGGCCCTCAACTCCTGAACGCGTACCTGTTGTGAGGATCGGCATCGGCTACGATTCACACCGCTTCGAGGCAGGACGGCGGCTCGTGCTCGGCGGTGTCGACATTCCACATCATGCCGGACTCATCGGTCACTCCGATGCCGATTGCGTCGCGCATGCAATCACAGACGCGATCCTCGGCGCTGCTGCACGCGGTGATATCGGCACACACTTCCCGCCGTCCGACGAGCGTTGGCGCGACGCCGACTCGATTCAGCTGCTGCGCACTGCGGTCGATCTCATTGCGGAAGAGAACTATCAGGTTGTCAACGTCGATGTGACTGTGATCTGCGAAGAACCGAAGCTCGGCCCGCACATCACCGCCATGCAGGCCAGACTCGCCACAGCCCTCTCCATCGCGCCACGGCTCGTCTCCGTAAAAGCCAAGACCAACGAAGGCATGGGCTGGATCGGACGCGACGAAGGCATCGGCGCCATCGCCATTGCACTCATTACGACAATCGCCGAATAGAAGAAGAGAAAAGAACAACGAAATATCTCACGCAAAGGCGCCAAGAACGGAAAAGTTGAATAGAAAAATCCGTTGTCTTAGCGCATCTTTCCGTTCCCCTTCGCGAGCTTAGCGTGAACCCGTTGTTATTCGTTCGTTATTGTTGTTAGAAGGAGGACGAAATAGAAGATATTCTCCGCACCCTCGCCGACCTGCCGCCATACCTCGTCTACTTCATTATCGGCGCCGGTGCAGCGATCGAAAATGTGATTCCGCCGATACCTGCGGACACGTTCGTATTACTCGGCGCATTCCTCGCCGCGCAGGGAAGGGCGAGCGCCTGGGTCGTGTTCTTCGTCACGTGGGGCTGCAACGTCGGCGCTGCGATTGGCGTGTACCTGCTCGCTCGAAAATACGGCGATCCGTTCTTCGAAACGAAAATCGGCAGGTTTCTCATCAATCGTCGCCAGATGAGACAGATCGGCACGTTCTACGACAAGTACGGCGTGGTCGCGATCTTCTTCAGCCGGTTTCTACCGGCGTTCCGTGCGATGGTACCGGTGTTCGCCGGCGTGACCGACAAGCCTGCCATTCGCGTGCTTCCGCCACTCGCGATTGCATCCGGCCTGTGGTACGGCGCACTCGTGTATCTCGGTGCAACGGCAGGCAACAACTTCGATCGTCTTACAGCGTTGTTCGAACGAGCGAGCGGGTGGCTCCTCGCCATCGCAACTGTGCTCGGTGGTGCATTCCTCTTCTGGTGGTTCCGCTCGAGGCGGGCGGAATAGCATGTACCACGTGGAGTCCTTCTGTGACTACCTCACAGTGGAGCGCGGACTCTCGCCGCGGACGCTCGACGCGTATCGCAGAGACATCACGAGCCTTGTCGAGTTCCTCGGCGAGCGTGGCATCGGTTCGATCAAAGCCGCAGGCGCGCGGGACGTGCGCGAGTATGCGTATCAACTGAAAGACCGCGGCCTGCAGTCATCATCCATACGTCGCAAGCTCAGTGCGATCCGTACGTATTACGCATTCCTGGTTGCTGAAGGGCATGTCACGGTCGATCCGACGGAACGTGTGGATCTGCCGCGCCCGTGGCGCAAGCTGCCGAACGTACTGGGTCGTGATGACGTCGTGAAGCTGCTGGAGGCGCCCGACCCGGGCGATCGCTTCTACTGGCGTGATCGCGCATTGCTCGAGTTCATCTACGCATCCGGTGTGCGTGTCGGCGAGCTGATCGCACTCAAGGTGCGCAATGTCGATATCCCGGAAGGACTCGCTGTCGTCGAAGGGAAGGGCAACAAGGAGCGCGTTGTCCCCGTCGGCCGCAGTGCGCTCCAGGCGCTCGTGGTGTATCTGCGCGAGATACGGCCGGGCATGTTGCGAGGCAGGGACACGGAAGGCGTGGTTTTCCTCAACGCGCGGGGCGAACCGCTCACGCGTATGGGTGCGTGGAAGATCCTGCGGAAGCATGTTACGCGTGCCGGCATCAAGAGTCGCGTCACGCCGCATACGTTGCGTCACTCGTTCGCAACGCACCTGCTCGAAGGCGGCGCGGACCTGGCCGCGGTTCAGGAAATGCTCGGCCACGCGGATATCGCGACCACGCAGATCTATACACACGTCGAGCGGGAATACCTGCGGGACGTGCACCGCCGCTTCCATCCCCGCGCCTGAAACCGGAGAACCTCATTCCGCGCCTGAAAACTGGCGCATTATCACCCCGCGGCATGTATTTTGTCTATGTCCATAACGGAGCCGAGGCGGAATGCTGCTGGTCATCGACAATTACGACTCGTTCACCTGGAACCTGGTTCAGTATTTCGGCGAGCTGGGTGCCGAGCCGGTCGTCCGGAGAAATGACGAAATCACGGTTGCCGACGTTGCGACTATGGCGCCCGAGCGTATCGTCGTTTCGCCGGGGCCGTGCACGCCGTCCGAGGCAGGGATCAGCGTGGAGCTGATCCAGCGCATGGGTCCGACCACTCCGATCCTCGGGGTATGCCTGGGACATCAGAGCATCGGCCAGGCGTTTGGTGCGCAGGTTGTACGGGCGAGACGGACGATGCACGGTAAAGTCTCGCAGATCCGTCACGTCGAGGATCCGCTCTTCTCAGGGCTGCCGGAGACGCTACGCGTGACGCGGTATCACTCGCTCATTGTGGAGCCGGAATCGTTGCCCGAAGAGCTCGCCGTGCTCGCTTGGACCGACGAACCAGGATACGAGGACGAGATTCAGGCGCTGCGCCATCGCACGCATCCCGTCTGGGGGGTACAGTTTCATCCTGAATCGATTGCCAGCGAAGGCGGCATGCAGATTCTTCGCAATTTTCTGGAGCTTTCATGAAGCCATTTTCCCGATCCATCGCACTCGTCACGGCCGTCCTTTCCGCGCTGCTCGTCACCGCGGCAACCGTCGGCGCACAGGCCACGCCCCCCGTGCGGCTGCGTGGGCGCGGCGACGCGGAGCATGATCGCTTCCTGAAGTCCGTTTTCGCGAGCACCGACCAGCTAATGATTACACGGGACACCGTCATCGCCCGGAACGACACTGTGCGCACGCGCGTCGTCGTCGTCGGCGCCACGCTCCGTCTCGATGGCGTCATCCTCGGCGACCTCGTCGGCGTCGGCGGCAATCTCTTTGTCCGCCCGAGTGCCACCGTGGCGGGCAGCACACGCAACATCGCTGGCGGCCTCTACCCATCGCAGCTCGCCACGTTGTCCGGACACGTCGAAAACTCCCCCAACGCCCAGTACGAGGTGGTTCGCTCCGACAGCATCATCACGGTTGTCGGCCTGGTCAATCCGTCCCTGCTTCACCTGCCCGGCATCATGGGATTCGAAATCCCGACCTATGATCGCGTCAGCGGTGTGACGCTGCGCGCAGGCGCCGAGCTCGTTCTACCGCGCATCGGAGAGGCTGAGCCATTCCTCCGGGGATGGGGCACCTATTACTCACAGCGCGGTGATTTCGGCGGCGGTGCCGACGTCGCGCTGCGCAGGGGATGGACGGAAATCGCTGCCGGCGCAGAGCGCACCACCCTTACAAACGAACGGTGGGTCCGCAAGGATCTCAGCAACTCCTTGTCCATGCTGTTCCAGGGGAAGGACTACCGAAATTACTACGCCGCCGATCGCGCGTTCATCAGCGTCGATCGCACGCTCGAGAAGAGTCGCCGGCTCACGACACTCACCCTTACGGGACAAGTCGAACAAGCATCGCCGCTCCGCGCCGCGAGGCCGTGGAGCTTCAAGAAGCCGAAGGCTGACACGATACGGCCAAATTACTACGGCCTCACCAACGCCGGCGTACCACGCAATCCCGATGGGCGGATCACCAGCGGCATCGTCTCCATCGCTTCGGAATGGGAGCGCCCGAAATACGTCATGGATGGCAACGCGCTCGTTGAGGTGGCCGGCAAGGTCATCAACGGGGACCACGCCTTCGCACGCCTCGCCGTGGGCGGTGACTTCGCCATGGAAGCCCTCAAACACCACACCCTCCAGATGGAGTGGCATTTCCAGACGCCCCTCCCGGGCACCGATTCGCTGCCCTACCAGCGCTGGACCTTCATTGGTGGGTCCGGCACCCTTCACACGTTCCCGGTTGCGGCGTTCACGGGCGACCGCGTCGCCTTCGTTGAGACGAAGTACACAATTCCGCTGCCGGTCGCCCTCACGCTGCCACTCGTGGGGCGCCCTGAGCTCGATTTCATTCATCTCATTGGCATGGCGTGGACGAAGGGCGACGAACGCAGCTGGGAACAGAACGTTGGGGCGCGACTGGCCTATCGGGTGATCTACGTACGCGCGCTGACCAACCCGCGTCATTTTTCGGACGACGTCAAGTTCTCGGTCGGCGTGAACCTGCCCCGCAAGGCGTTCCCGTGGCAGAGGAAGGCCACCGCACCTGCGGATACATTGTAACGGTGAAGGGGAGCGTCGGGAGATAGCTTTGACATAGGTAGAGTGCTGGTATAGATTGGGGGGTCCACTCCTGCGGCGTGAAATTTGCGTCGCGCGCCTCCTTCGAGCCCCGGATTTGGTGCATAGCGAACGAGTTATTGGCATCATCCCGGCGCGGCTGCGATCGGAACGCCTGCCCCGCAAACCCCTTCACCTCCTGGCCGGCCGACCCCTCCTCGAGTGGGTGTGGCGGCGTGTCTCCACCTTCCAGATTTTCGATGAAGTCGTTGTTGCCACGGATTCGCCCGAGATCGAGCGGATGTGCGTGTCCTTTGGCGCACGGGTGGAGCTGACGTCGCCCGAACATCCGTCAGGGACAGATCGGATTGCGGAGGTCATGGAGCGGTCGGCGTATCACGGCTACGACCTGGTGGTGAACGTTCAGGGTGACGAGCCGTTTGTGACGGAGGAGCAGGTCATGGCGGCATTGTCGGGTGTCCGGGGCGGCTCGGATATCGGGACGGTGGCGACGCCGGTTCGCACGCTGGAGGAGTTGCACGATCCCTCAGTGGTGAAAGTAGTGCGGCGCGAGGACGGTACCGCTCTGTATTTTTCGCGTGCACCGATCCCTCACGAGCGCAGTGGTGACATAGACGCGGAGGCGCTGGTGAGCGAACGTTACCTTCGTCACAGTGGTGTCTATGCGTATACGCGAGCGTCGCTGCGGAAGTGGGTGTCGCTGCCCCCTGGCGAGTTGGAGCAGATCGAGCGGCTCGAACAGCTACGGCCGCTGGCCGCGGGCATGAGCATTGGCGTGGGCGTGGTGGCGAATGCAGAGCATGGTGTGGACACAGCAGCGGATGCAGTGCGCGCGGAAGAACAACTGCGCCTCCTTGAACCCGCGAAGCGGGACCTTGAACCCGCGAAGCGGGACCTCTCACTCTACGTAGACTGAATGAGCGAACCGAACCGGCATCCGACGAAGTACATCTTCGTGACGGGCGGTGTGGTGTCATCCCTGGGGAAGGGCATTGCCGCTGCATCGATTGGCCGCCTCCTTGTGGAGCGTGGCCTGCGCGTCACGATTCAGAAGTTCGATCCGTACATCAACGTGGATCCGGGCACACTCTCGCCGTTCCAGCACGGCGAGGTGTTTGTTACGGATGATGGCGCCGAAACGGATCTGGACCTGGGTCACTACGAGCGCTTCATCGATGAGTCGTTGTCACAGCAGAACAACATCACAACCGGGCGCATCTACCTGGATGTGATCACGAAGGAACGGCGTGGTGATTATCTGGGCGCGACGGTGCAGGTTATTCCGCACATCACGGATGAGATCAAGTCTGCGATCCGCCGCATGTCGCTCAACCACGACGTGGTCATCACCGAGATCGGCGGTACGGTCGGCGACATCGAATCGCTGCCGTTCCTTGAAGCGATCCGTCAGTACCGCCAGGATGTGGGCCGCGAGCACTGCCTGTTCGTGCATCTCACGCTGATCCCGTACATCGCGGCAGCGGGCGAGCTGAAGACGAAGCCGACGCAGCACTCGGTGCGCGAGCTGATGGAGATCGGTATTCAGCCGGACATCCTGATCTGCCGTACGGAGCATCCGCTGTCTGCTGATCTCAAGCGCAAGACTGCGCTGTTCACGAACGTTGATTCGGACGCGGTGATCGAGGGTCGGGACGTCGACAGCATCTACGATGTACCGCTGGCGTATCGCGAGCAGAAGCTCGATGACTTGATCGTGAATCGGCTCGGCCTCGATACACCGGCCCCCGACCTGAAGCGCTGGGAGGCGATGGTAGAGCGCGTGCATCGTCCTCGCCGCGGTCGCGTGCGCATTGCAGTCGTCGGTAAATACACGTCACTCGTGGACTCCTACAAGTCGGTGCAGGAAGCACTCACCCACGGCGGCATCGCAAATGATGTCGGCGTCGATATCGACTGGCTTTCGAGCGAAGCTTTCGAGCCTGCTGGCCCGGGCGCGGATGTGCGCGGCAACGGCGGTGAGCATCCGCCCGTGGGCGCGGAGCTGCTCGCGGCGTATGACGGCCTGCTGATTCCCGGCGGATTCGGCATCCGTGGTGTCGAAGGCATGCTCGACGCAGTACGCTGGGCGCGAACGAACCATCTGCCGTTTTTCGGCATCTGCCTCGGCCTGCAGATCGCAGTAATCGAATATGCGCGCAATGTGTGCGGCATGATGGACTCCCACTCGGCGGAGTTCAAGGGCGATCTCGCGGAAGCGGTGATCTGTCTAATGGACTCGCAGCGTCAGGTTACGGAACTGGGCGGCACCATGCGTCTCGGTGCATATCCGGCGAAGCTTGCACCGGACTCGAAAGCGCACGAAGCGTATGGCGTGCTCGAGATCAGCGAGCGTCACCGCCACCGCTACGAGTTCAATAACACATATCGCGAGCAGATCTCGAAGCACGGCCTGCACTTCAGTGGCGTGTCACCGGATGGTCAGTTGGTCGAGATCATCGAGGCACCGGACCATCCCTGGTTCCTCGGCTGTCAGTTTCATCCCGAGCTGAAATCAAGACCGATGCGCGCGCATCCGCTGTTCGCCGCATTCATCAAGGCGGCGGCGGAGCATCGCGTGCGCAGGAACGGCACGCATCACGATGCCAGCGTCGTCAATCGCGTTGCCGGTGTGGAAGAGCGCGCGTGATCACGGCCGGTTCGCTGTTTCAACCTGGCGGCGGCTTCTTCCTGATTGCCGGCCCATGCCTCCTGGAGGATGACGCCCTCAATCTTCAGGTGGGTGATGCGCTCGCACGCCTCGCGGACGATCTGTCGTTGCCGATCATCTACAAGTCCTCATTCGACAAGGCGAACCGCAGCAAAGCCGGTTCAGCGCGCGGGCCGGGCATCGACGAAGGCATGCGCCTGCTCGACCGCGTGAAACAGAAGACCGGACTACCGGTGCTCACCGACATACATCTTCCGGAGCACGCCGCGATTGCAGCGGGTGTATGTGACGTGCTGCAGATCCCTGCATTCCTCAGCCGCCAGACGGATCTCGTTGAGGCCGCGGCCGCAACGGGAAGTGCGTTGAACATCAAGAAGGGGCAGTGGATGTCGCCGGAGGATCTATCCCATGCGGTGGCGAAGGCACGCGGTGCTGGCGCCGGCGCAATTGCAGTGACGGAGCGCGGCACGTTCTTCGGTTACGGCGACCTGATCGTGGACATGCGCAGCTTCACGCGCATGCGCGAAGCGTGCAACGCGCCGGTGATCTTCGACGGCACACACTCCGTGCAGCGTCCCGGTCGCGCCGATGGTGCAAGTGGCGGCGATCCGCGTTTCATTCCGACCCTTGTTCGCGCGGCCATTGCCGCGGGCGCCGACGCACTGTTTCTCGAGGTTCATCCGCGACCGGAGACCGCGCCGTCCGACGGAAGCAACATGCTCAGGCTCGACGCGCTCAGGACCCTGCTGGAGGATGTGCTCGCGGTCCGCGCGGCGCTTTCAAATGGCATGCCCGCTCCCGTGACTGCGGGTGTTTGATGCAATCGATGCGGCCGTCGCGCGGAGCATTCGCCTCGTCATCCTGGATGTCGACGGCGTCCAGACGGACGGCGGTCTCTACATCGGCGGTTCGGGCCATGGCGAAAAGATCGAGCTTAAACGCTTCGACATTCAGGATGGTCTGGGCATCAAGCTGCTGCTGCTGGCAGGGATCAAGGTGGCGCTTGTGAGTGGCAGATCGTCACCGGCGAACCGACACCGCGCCGAGGATCTCGGCGTGCCATGGTACGAAGGGCCGGGTGGCCGCAAGCTCGAAGTGGTGGAGCGCGTCAATGCGGAGCACGGTGTGAACTGGACCGGTGTCGCGTGCGTGTGCGACGACCTGGCGGACCTGCCGATCCTCACCCGCGCCGCACTGCCCGTCGCTGTGGCCAACGCCGTGCCCGAGGTGA
>JBDSPG010000152.1:0-6378 GCA_039912685.1 Longimicrobiales bacterium
CGTTTCCGAACTCGGGACCCGTGCGCCACTGTCTTCCGCCAAGACCGGTTGCGCGGATTGGATGCCCATCCATCACCCAGTTCGCAACATCCATGTTATGCACGTGCTGCTCGACGATGTGATCTCCTGACAGCCACGTGAAGTACAGCCAGTTGCGCATCTGCCATTCCATATCAGACCATGACGCTTCGCGTGGCTTGCTCCAGAGGCCACCCTGGTTCCAGTACACCTGGCCGTTCAGTACATCGCCGATCGCACCGTCGCGCATACGCTGCACCACTTCCACGTAGCCCGGATTGTGGCGACGCTGCGTGCCTGCAACAATGTGAAGACCCTTGGCCAGCGAACGTTCGTACGTCGCAATGACAGACAGTGCACCGGCGACATCGGTAGCCACCGGCTTCTCGGTGAAGATGTGCTTCCCGGCGTCGACGGCTGCAGAAAGGTGAAGCGGGCGGAAGCCGGGCGGTGTTGCGAGAATCACCAGGTCGACGTCGCTTGCAAGAACTTTCTCGTATACGTCGAAGCCGGTAAACGTGCGATCCGGCGTTACGCGATACTTCGGTGCGAGAGTCGGGTTGTCCGCGACGAATTTCGTCAGGTTTACGACTGCTTCAGCGAGGCGATCCGGCGCGACATCGCCGAGTGCGACGATCTCGACATTCTCGGACGCGCGCATGCAATCCGTCGCGGCGCCAGTGCCGCGACCGCCGCAACCGATGACGCCGACGCGAAGCGCGGCTTCGCGGCCGTCTGCATACGCACCGCGAGGCAGGACGAGTCCCATGGACGCCGCGGCAGTCGTCTGCACGAACAGTCGGCGACTGAACGATGGCGGAAGCGGAGGTGTCATTTTGATCTACCTTTCCGGTGATGTTTCCCGCACAATGCGGAAACCTACGAAGGGTCCATCGGACAGCCACCAGCGGCTCTTGGGAAGCTGGGGATCACGTTCATTCCAAGTCGGGTTCTGCACGGCGCGCGAAGCGGGGCCGATCGTTTCTGCACGATCGCGGAACGATCCGCCACGTGTGACGAGCGCGCCGTCGGCTGCGACAACCCACTCTGCCACATTTCCGAAAAGATCGAAAAGGCCGAGTGCATCCGGTTGTTTCTTCGCGACTGCGTGCGTCTGATCATCGGAATTGCCGCGATGCCACGCAACCGCATCGCGCCATGCCGAATCAGCGGTAACGTGCTGTGTCGCCAGCATCGCGAGATACGTCCATTCCGATTCCGTCGGCAGACGGTAGCGATGTCCAGTGCGTTCGGAAAGCCAGAGACAGAACTCATCGACGGCCGCGCGCGTCACACTCATTACGGGAAACCCGGCGTGACCCCAGCCATAATCCGGTGCACCGTACGGGCTGGACGGCCTCGCTCGCGCATCCGCGCCGCCCACACGCGCGGGCTCATTGAGACGCAGTGCGTACACGTCGTACATGTCCCATGTCGCTTCCGTGCGACCGATGTCGAATGCGGGCATGCGCGCACCATCCGGCAACCGGCCCGCCGGCACCCGCGTCATCTCGAAGCGTACGAGTGTCCCCGGAATGGAGTCCATGTATGTTTGCGCGGGCGCTGCAACTGCGCGATCGTCAGGTGGCGCTGCGGTTGCACAGGCGGCGGCAAGCGTGCACAGCGCCATTGCCCGGCATTGTTTCATCATGCGACGTACAACGGAAGGATCTGCCATTGCGTCATGCATCCATGCTCGGAGTAGTGCTCGCGCTCTTCCTGTGTGAAGCGCCGTGTTCGCATGTCTCTGCGCAGGTCCGGCGTGAGTACAGCGAAGTCCATATGGGCATGCCTGTACGCATCGTACTGCACGCGTCCGATGATGACGCCGCCCGTGCTGCTGCGCGAGCCGGCTTCGCGCGCATTGCAGAGCTCGACGCCATGATGAGTGACTATCGGCCGGACAGCGAGTTGCGCAGGCTCGCCACGCACAACGGCGCCTGGACGAAAATCAGTCCCGAGCTTTTCGATGTCCTCGCAAGAGCACTCGAGATCGCGCGCGCATCCGAAGGCGCATTCGATCCAACGGTCGCGCCGCTCGTTGCACTCTGGCGCGAGGCACGGCGGAACGGAACGATGCCCCCAACAAACTCACTCGACTCAGCCCGTGCGCTCGTCAGCTGGCGTCTCGTGCATCTCGATACCACGGCGCGCGCGATCCGCCTGGACCGGGCGGGCATGCGCCTCGACCTCGGAGGCATTGCGAAAGGTTATATCCTGCAGGCCGCGGCCGAAACCATGCGCGCGGTGAAAACGGGCTCGTTTATGGTCGAAGCTGGCGGGGACTTGGTGGTTGGGGACCCGCCTCCAGGGCAGGACGGGTGGGTCATCGAGGTCCCCGGTGCGGATTCCACGCTTTCCCGGCTGGCATCGGCCCTCGCCAATGCGGCGCTGTCCACTTCCGGGCCGACCATGCAGTTGGTTGAGATCGCAGGGGTTCGGTATTCCCATGTGGTGGACCCGCGGACGGGGCTGGGGCTTACCAGCCTTAGCATCACATATGTCCTTGCCGCACATGGCGCGACCTCGGATGGGATGGCAACGGCTCTCGGCGTCATGGGGCCGCTCGGCGTTTCTGTCCTTAAGAATCGGCTGCCCTTTGCCTTCACCGCCTCGGTGGCCCAACGGTAATCCGATACCGTTGACAGAAGGTAGCCGCCAACGAACCTTCATGCACCGTACATCCCCATGAAAGGCCTGAATATGCGCCGGCGCATACTGCTGATGGTCCTCCTCCCTTTCGTCACGGTTCCAACCGCCTGTAAAAACGCCGATGACAAGGCCGCCACTGCGCCGCCACCCGCAGCGGCGGTTGCACCGGACTTGTCCGCGATCGCGAAGAGCATCGTGCAACGGACGGCGGCGGTGAAGGAAGGCGACATCGTGCTTGTGTCAGGAAGTCCGCGTGATCTCGAGCTGCTGGAAGACATTGTGATCGAGGTGCAAAAGGTCGGCTGCAGCGCATTGCTCAGCATGGGCACGGAACGCATGGCGCGTCGCTCCCTTGATGACGTGCCGGAGACGTACGACAGCAAGGAGCAGAAGTGGGGCCGGCTGATCCAGTCGAATGTCGATGTCATCATCGATGTCGATGGAACCGAGACGGCGGGTCTACTCGAGCACGTACCGCCCGCCCGCATCGCAGCGCGAGCGCTCGCCGGTGCTCCAAACGCCGAGATCCACTCCAGGCGCGGCGTTCGTACCGCATTCGTCGGGAATGACCTTTATCCAACGCATGAGCGAGCCGCCCGATTCGGCATTTCGCGCGATCAGCTCGCAGCTTTCTTCTGGGGCGCCCTCAACGCGGACTTCGAGGACATCCGCGCGAATGCCCGCTACGTGCAGGATGCAATCGCGTCCGCGAAGGAGTTGCAGATCACGGATCCGAACGGCACCAGCATCCGCGTGGGTATCGCAAAAAAGAATTGGTTCGTAAGTGACGGCGTGATGACGGAGGAATCGATCAAACGCAAGGACGTCTCGAAGTATCTGCCAGCGGGAGAGATCTACACGCTCACGGATCCCGGTACGGCGGAGGGTGTGATCGTGCAGAAGAAGTTTACGTGGGGCAGCAAGACCATCGACAACGTCACATTCAAGGTTGCCGGTGGCAAGCTGGTTTCCATGACGGCGCCCGCGGGACTCGGTCCGGCACAGGCGGCATATGATGCCGAGGTAAGTCCTCGCAAGGGCGAGCTCAGTGTCATCGATTTCGGTATCAACCCGGGCATTCGTGCGAGTGCCGCATCGAACCTGCGCACGTGGGTCCCCGAAGGCATGGTTTCGTTTTCGTTTGGTGGAGATCTGTGGGCGGGCGGGACAAACACTGCACCCTTTGGAATCGGGACGTTCCTTGCCAACGCAACCGTGAAGGCAGACGGCCGCGTGATCATCGAAAACGGCAACATCAAACGTTAGCTGAATGACGAAAGCGATGTCGCACATCCGACGTATGGCCTGCATGCTGGTTGCGGCCACGGCCCCGTTCGCAGTCGGTGGCGTGTTGCACGCTCAAAGTATCGGCGGTTTCAACCGCGGGCAGGAAGCAAGCGGCGGCACTGCTGTTGTCGTGCAGTCCTCCTATTCGCCGATTGAGATATCCGCGGATTCCGTGTGGGGCGCATCGGACGCGAAGAAGGCGTTCAGTCTGTACAACCGGCCCTGGCGCTTTAAGCTGGGCGACGAGCTCGCCTGGACATCGGCAAGCATGTACGACTCGGACTGGACAACAGCCCAGCCGAATGTTGAATTCCCCGACAGCATCCTGCAAATGGTGCGCGCGCGCTCAAAGAGCGGCGATCCCGTGATGGGCTGGTTCCGCTTGCAAATCGGCGTCGACCCGCGTCTGCTACGCAGGCCGCTCTCGCTCAACATTTCGATGTATGGCGCCGCAGAAGTGTATCTCGACGGCGAGCTGATTTACGCAAGCGGCGCCAACGTGAATTCGGCCGCAAACGTGGCACCGATTGCCTACGAATTTCTGCCCATCCCGGTGACGTTCAACAACACCAGCGCCGTGCTTGCAGTTCGTTACAACGTCAGCTCCCATGTGGATGCCGTACGCTCCCTCGGCATGTTGGCATCTGCATTCGACTTGCGCGTTGCCAACTCCGAGGCGTTGAGGTCCGCCGCGAATCAACAACGCCACGATGCAGCCGTGGGTATGGCCATGGGCGGAATCCTGCTGACGATCGCATTCGTGCACCTGCTGCTTTACGCATTCCTGCGGCAGCCCCAGTCGAATCTGCACTTCGGTATCTTCGCATTTCTGTTCGGTGTGAACCCGGTATTTGGTTATTACCTGCTCGGCCTGCGGGACGCTCGCGTCATGTATACGGCCAGCATCATAGGAGCGGTCGCCCTCGGACCTGCACTATACGGTCTGCTCGCGTTCCTGTACTCCGTTTTTTATACGAAGCGGCCTCGCATGTACTGGGTCGCAGTCGCCTGCGGCGTGACCATGGCGATCCTTCCTTTGTCACCGGTGCCATCTAAAGTTGCACAAGCCATCTACATGGTGATCATTGCATTCGTGGCACTCGAAGGCATCCGGGTAGTTGGAAACGCTGTCTGGCAGAAGAAAGATGGCGCACGGATCATCGGCCTGGGATTCCTGATTACGTTCGCGAGCTGGATCTACTTTGGTTTGAGCCAGGCCGGTGTGGTGCCCGCAATTCCCGACCTCGTGGCCTTCGCTATTCTCGGGACTGTCATCTCTTCATCGATCTATCTTGCCCGCAACGTTGCGCGCACCGCGCATGGCTTCAGGAACATGTCACTCGAGCTGTCCGACTCGAATCGTTCGCTGGAGGCGAAGGTCGCGGAAAGAACGTCTGCACTCGAAACGCAGATGTCGGCGGAGCAGCAGCGGTCGAAGGAACAGCAGGCGATGCTGGACACACTCGCCGATCTTTCCGGCGAGCTGGAACTCGAAAAAGTTCTGCACCGCGTGCTGGAGCGCGCGGTAGCTCTGCTCGGCATGGGCGGTGGCGACCTGGCGACGTATGATGCCGAGCAGGGATTCCTGCTGGTTGCGGCGAGTGTCAACATGGGCAGCAACACGACGGGCCTGCGCGTGGACATTGGTGAAGGTGCAATGGGCAAGGCTGCCGAAACACTAGAGCCGGTCCTCATCGCCGATTACTCGAGCTGGGAGGGCCGCTCACTCAAGTACAACGTCGAAGGCAGCGTGCTCGCGACGCCGTTGCTGATCGGTGACCGCCTAGTTGGAACGCTCGCAGTCGCCACGGGTGATCGTAATCGAATTGTGAACGAAGAGGATATGCGCCTGCTCGCCATGTTCGCACCGCAGGCCGCGATCGCGATCGAGAACGCGAGACTCTTTACGGAGGCTGCGCGCGGCAGGAAATACTTCGAGGCTGTCGTCGAAAACAGCCCGGTCGCGATTGTTGGTGTGTCGCTCGATGGCACAATCACAACACTGAACCCAGCGTTTCAGCGGCTCTTCGGATACGCGCCTGATGTCATCGGCCAGCAGATCGATGACCTGCTGAACACACCGGAGACCATGGCAGAGGCGATCTCGTATACGGAGGATGCAGCGGCCGGCAACGCGATGCTGGGCGTGGGCCGGCGCAGACGGAAGGATGGCACGTTCCTCGACGTAGAAGTCGCCGCGCTTCCTGTCGAGGTGGACGGCACCCTGCTGGGTCTCATCGCGATGTATCACGACATCACCGACCTGTTGCGCGCACGCCGTGAAGCGGAAACTGCGGACCGCGCAAAAAGCCAGTTCCTCGCCAACATGAGTCATGAGCTGCGCACACCGCTCAATGCGGTCATCGGCTACAGCGAAATGCTCATGGAAGAAGCGGAAGACGCCGGCGACGACAACTATGT
>JBDSPG010000158.1:0-29061 GCA_039912685.1 Longimicrobiales bacterium
CCGCATTGTACAGCGCTCGCACGTGCGTTGGATCGAGATGCGCGTTCGCGATCACGAGCACGCGAATGCCACACGCGCCCAGTGACGCCGCGATGTCTGTGATCGTCGTCGTGAGCGTGGCCGCGGAGATGCCGATCGTGCCGGGGAACGCCGCAGCAAAGGGGACAGGTGTGTAGGCGATCGCAGGGAGTATCAGTGCGTCCAGTCCGCGATCCGACAGCCGCCCGCCGCCCGACAACGCCATCGCCTCTGCAATCACGACGTCGGTGCCGAGGGGCAGGTGCGGGCCGTGCGCCTCTGTCGCGCCAACCGGCAGGATGGCCACAATGCGGGAAACATCGAGTGCGCCCACCTCTTCCCAGGTCATGGCCGAGAGTTCCCGCACCGCCATATTGTCAGATCGCCTTTATCTCGTAGGTTCGGAACCACTCATGACGACTTTGCCGACACACCTCAATATCGCCGACTATTTCCTGGACGCGAGAATCCGCGAAGGGAAGGGCGACCGGACCGCGCTACGTACCACCGCAGGTGACTACTCCTACGGCGACGTGCAGCAGCTGTCGAACCGTTTCGGCAACATGATTCGACAGGCCGGCTGCGAGCCGGAGCAGCGCGTCATTATCGCGTTGCCCGATGGGCCGGAGTACGTCGCTGCTCTCTTCGGTACGCTCAAGATTGGCGGCGTCGTGGTCATGGTCAACCCGCATCTGCGGTCCGATCAGCTGACCGCGATGTTCGAATATACCCGCGCCACGATCGTCATCACGCACGTCTCGACGCGGGAAACCTTTGCCGCAGCGTCACGCGATGCACGCTTCATCAAGCAAACCATCGTCACTGGCGAGGACGCATTCGCCGCCGACCTCGTCAGGATGTCCGATGAACTCGAGACCTTCCCGTCTCATCGCGATGATCCCGCCATCTGGCTCTTCTCGGGCGGTACCAGCGGTCAGCCGAAGGCCGTCGTTCAGACGCACCGGTCCTATGTGAACACCACCGAGTGCTACGGTGCGAACGTCATCGGCTACACCGAGGAAGACATCACCATTGCGGTGCCGAAGCTCTTCTTCGGCTACGCCATGGGGTCGAACCTGTTCTTCCCCTTCGCCGTTGGCGGGTCTGCCGTGCTGTTTACCGAGCGCTGCACGCCCGCAGTTCTCTTCGACATGGTCGAGCGTTTCCGGCCGACGATTTTCGTCAATGTACCAACCATGGTTGGACAGATGATCGCCGAGCCCGATGCCGCCGAACGGGACTTTTCCTCTCTGCGTATCGCAACGTCCGCCGGCGAAGCGCTGCCGTCCGAGCTTCACGAACGTTGGAATGCGACGTTTGGCGTGGAGCTGCTGGACGGTCTCGGCACTGCCGAAATGTGGCACATCTTCCTCTCCAACCGCCCCGGCGATGTCCGGCCGGGTACCCTCGGCCAAGCCGTTCCGGGGTTCGAGGTCAAGGTTTGCGATGACGAGGGTCGCGAGTTGCCCCACGGCGAGGTCGGATACCTATGGGTCCGCGGTGACTCCCGCGCCATCGCCTACTGGCAGCTCATGGATGAGACCCGCCGTGCCTTCCGCGGTGAGTGGTACGTCTCCGAAGACATGCTCAGTCGGGACCGTGATGGCTACTTCACCTACGCCGGCCGTGCCGACGACATGCTGAAGGTCAGCGGGAAGTGGCTGTCACCGCAGGAGATAGAAAACTGCCTGCTCCAGCACGAGGCCGTCCTGGAGTGCGCGGTCGTCGGCGTCGCCGTGGACGGCCTCACGCGGCCTTACGCCTTCGTTGTACCCCGCGCCGAGGTACCCGAAGGCTTCCCCGGAATCCTCCAGAGCTTCATCAAGGACCGGCTGGAAAAATACAAGTGCCCCCGCGAGGTTTTTATCCTGGATGCCCTGCCCCGTACCCACTTGGGCAAGGTTGACCGAGGGCGCCTTCGAGTGCATTATTAAGGCGATGGTCAGGCGACAAAGTGTGGGGTTGTAGCTACTAGCTACTGGGTGCTCCGAGGAAAATTCAGGGCTAAGTTGCGATGACGCAACAAGATATGGCTTCGGCTCCTTTTTTGCTTCTGATGCGCTCACGATGGGCGAATCTTTGCCATGGTCATGGTATTATTTGGGAGGCGGACATGAACGGAAAGACACTGCTGACGATCGTATTTGCTGGCGGCCTCTTTGTCGCAGGTTGCGACAGTTCGCCCATAGCGCCGGACGCCAATGCACCGCAGTACGACGGGATTGGCAAGAAGAAGGCGCCGACCACCACCAGCACGACCACCACCACGACGACGACTCAGTCGTCAACGGGTGACAACATTGGCGATCCGTGCGATCCGGAGACCTATTCAGGCCAGTATCGCTGCATTCCTGATCCGAACGTAGACGGCGGATACATCATCGCCAGCTAAGTCATAGAAGTCATGATTTGCAAAAGCAGGGGTTGAGTTCTCTCAGCCCCTGCTTTGCTTTTTTACAAGTGCGAGAAGGCTCGTCACGAGCGCGGGGTTGAATTCGATTCCTGCGCGTTCATTTATGAACGAGAAAATCAGATCGACCGGCCAGGGCTGGCGAAACGGGCGGGGGCTGCAGAGGGCGTGATAGACGTCACACAGCTGCACGAGCTGGCTGGCGTAGTGTGGCTTGCGGGGGTAACGGAGGAGCGGGTATCCGGTGCCGTCGACGTGCAGGTGATGTTCATACGCAACGACGGCTGCGAGCTCCAGCGCGGCGTCCGCTTCAACAATGATGCGCGCACCGGTCAGCGGGTGTTGCCGCACGCGTTCCCGATCTGCTTCACTCAACTGCTCCGACTTCGCCAGCAGCTCCGTCGGTACTCGCGCCATCCCCACATCATGAAGCAATCCGGCAATTCCGATTTCGCGCACTGCGGCGTGATCCACGCCGTCGAACTCGGCGAGCGCCATCGCGAGGAGCGCGACGTTGATGGCATGGACGGCCACGTACTCCGACATACTGTGGAGCGGGATCGCGGGCAGCGTGGTCGGTCCATCGGTGCGCATGCTGACGTAGAGCGAGTGCGCGACGGCTTCGGCTTCCATAACGGGAAGTTTCGAGCCCTGCCGCACCTGGTACATCAACCAGAAGACAGCCTTCAGCTCTTCGCGATAACGCGGATCGGGCGCAGCGGTATCGAGCTGTGCTTCAACGATTGGTGTTGCGTCAGGATCCATGCCCGTATCAGTCTCCACTCGAAGAAACCCGCAACGCATTCACGATCTGCTCATCCTTCGATTTCGCAGCGACGTCGAGGAGAACGCGCGCAATGCGGTCGGCGGGAAATGAACGGGCGAGTCCGCTGAGCGCAGCGAGCATCTCGGGGGACTTGGCACCGAGCTTCGCCTTGCCGAGCAGGGACTTGCCACCGCCCGCGTACGCGAGGAGGGGGTCGAGTGCCGCAATGTTCGCCGTGCGTCCGAGGAGAACCAGGGACATGGCGCGAAACTCCTGTGGAAAATCCTCTTCCATGACACGCCGTGCGAGAACGGACACAGCAGCAGCCGGGAATCCCGCGCGGGCGGCCTGAAGCCCTGCCCGAACGATCAGCTTGTCTTTGTCCAGCAGCGCGGCACCGATGGCGGCAGCCCGCGTGGTCGTGTCACCCATGCGGATATGCAGCACTTCGCGGCGGACGCGTGCATCGTCATGCACAGCGAACCCATCGAGTACAGACGGGTCGACGGCGCAGTCGCACTCGCGCAGCAGTGCAACCATATTTCGGATGACGTACCACCGCCGGTCTGTCAGACGCTCCTGCACGGCGGGCGCGATGTCCGGTCCGATCTGAACCAGGCGGTCCATCAATGCGCGGCGAGTAGCGCGGTTTGGCGCGTCGATCAACGCACCGAGAAGCGGCTTCGTCGCATTCACGCGCAACTGACCCACCATCATCTCGACAGCCGCGAAGTCGATCGGGTCCTCGCTCAGCAGCTGTGTCAGCCGTGATGGCGTCGCGATCTGTTCCGCGATCATCACTCGCGCCGATGCCACGCCACCTTCCGCCTCCGGCGCACGCGCAAGCATGTCGATCAGTTCGCGCACGCCCTGCTCGGTGCGCGACTGCTCTTTCAGCGACGTCCACACAACCGTTCCGATCGCACCAGTCTCCAGCGACAGCGCGACAACACGGTACGCCTCCGCCGCGATCGAGGACCGGCTCGTCGAGCTGTGGGCAAACATCTCCTCGAAATCCGAGCCGCCCGCATTGATCTGTGATTCGGACCAGCGTTCCACGAGATGGTCAGCAAGTCCGCGAAACCCATCATCAGCACGGGATCGGTTTGCCATGATCGGCGTTTCGGTTTGGCGCGCTAGCTTCTCGATGAGCTCGAGCAACGGCTGTGACAGCGGGAGATCGAACGCGCGACCCACGGCCTGAAGCAGCACAACCATCGCCTTCGTATCCAGTGAAGCTGCGGCCGCCTGTGCTGCCCGCTTCCGCTCTGAAACCTCCAACGCCTGAAACACGGGCGTCAGGTGGTCAACGTTCAGCTTCACGATCGTAGCTGAGACGCGAGCACTCACTACGTCATCAGGACCTGTGAGGGACTCCAGCAGCAGAGCGAACGCGCGCGCGGCGTCCTTGCCCTGCGCTGACATGCGCATCGCGACTGCGCCCGGCTCCATCCCGTCATCCGGGACCTCCAGCGTGCGCCCGAGGTTCACCCATGCCTGTTCCGAGGCAGTCGCGACCGTGCCAAACGTGAGTCCGAACGAGTTCGTGAATCCCTCCATGCCGGCCTACTCCGCGTGCGCCTGCACGAGCAACGCACCCTTACCTTGTTTCTTCACGACATACATCAACCGGTCCGCTTCCTCCAGCAACGCGTCCAGCGTCACTGCGCCCTGCTGGTACGTGACGACGCCGATGCTGAAGGACACCGGATACTTCGCCGCGCGGACCGCAGCCAGCAGATGCTCGCCCATCTTGCTGAACGCGATCGCCGCTCCCCCCGACGATGTCTCCGGCAGCAGCACCGCGAACTCGTCGCCCCCGATCCGCGCAACCACGTCTGAAGTGCGAAGAATCACCATCAGCTCCGCCGCGATCAGCTTCAACAGACTGTCGCCTGCCGCGTGACCCAGCTTGTCGTTCACATCCTTGAAGTAGTCGACGTCGATGTAACCCAATGCCAGCGGGCGCTCGTACCGTCGCGTACGGTTCAATTCGACCCTCGCGATATCCAGAAAAAAGCGCCGGTTCCCCAGAAGTGTGAGCGGATCCGTCAGCGCCAGCTCACGCTCGCGTTCCAGGAGCTCACGAACCCGCTGCACCAGAAACGCGACCAGCAGAAACAGTGGAACGCTGATGGCGAAGTTCCAAAGCGGCACGGACCAGTGACTCAACTGGTGCGGATGCGCCAGATCCACCAGGACGCGCAGCAGCGCCGTCAGTGCCGCGCCTGCAAGTCCCACGTACCGCCCGGTCGTCCACACCAGCACCAGCACCGGCATCAGGTACATCACCGCGATCGGCAGCTCCGGATAGATCCGTGACTGCATGTTCGCCAGACCCACGCACATCGTGATCGCCAGCGCCGGACCCAGATACCGCGCCCGCGGATGACGCCAGTCGAACTCCAGAAGTGCGCGTGCTGGACGCGGTGCCGCCGCTTCGCGCACAACGACGCCTTCCGATACTGGAGATTCCGGGGTCACGTTCAGGATGCTTGCCAGATCGATGGGGGACGACCGAACAGAAGCGGTACGTTCGCTCGCCCCGGTACAGCCGTCAAGCGTGGATCCGTACACAACTAGGAAGATAGTTGACAGGGGGAGGCGGGACGGTCGCGGAGGTCCAGGCGGAGCTTCAGGACCAGCTGGCGTACACGACGGTGTTGACGATCCTTCGGATGAGGAGAAGGGTCACGTCGGCCATGAGGAAGAGGGCCGTGCCTATCGGTATCACGCGCATGTGGATCGGGAGCGAGCGGGTGCGAGTGCGGTGAGCCGGCTGGTGCGGAAGGTTTTCTGCGGATCGCCGGGTGTCAATCGACATCGTGTTCAAGACTTAGTCGCCGCAGGGCAGAACAGTCGCGGCGGGCAGTTTCCCGTCGCGAAACCGGGACTGTTCGTCCCGCGTACGGCCGTCCGGTGGCAAGACCGGGCGGCCGTTTTCGTTGCAGGTCCGTTGTGCCCCAATGTAGAATTGGCGATCATCCACCAGGCGCGCGGCTTCCAATGAAGCGCGGTGATGACGTCGCATTCAGAAAATCCATTCAACCACGTCGGATCCTCCATGATGGTCAGTCTTCGCAATATCGAGAAATGGTTCGAGACCAAGGCGGGCCGTACGTACGTGCTTCGTAATGTGAATCTCGACATCCGCGAGGGAGAGTTCCTTACGATCATGGGGCCGTCCGGCGCGGGTAAGTCGACGCTGCTGGGCATCCTCGGGATGCTGGACGCGAGCTGGGTTGGCGAATACTACCTCGCCGGTCAGCCGGTCCACGCGCTCAAGCCGAAGCAGCGTGCCGAGCTGAACAAGCGGACGATTGGTTTCGTTTTTCAGCAGTATCACCTGCTCGACAATCTGACGGTGTACGAGAATCTCGAGATCCCTCTCTCGTATCGTGATGTGCCACGCTCGGAGCGCGCGGCGATCGTGGCTGACGCACTCGACCGGTTCCACATTGTCGGCAAAAAGGATCTCTACCCGAGTCAACTGTCAGGCGGACAGCAGCAGCTCATTGCAGTCGCGCGCGCTGTGATCGCTAATCCGAAGCTGATCCTGGCGGACGAGCCCACGGGTAACCTGCACTCGACGCAGGGCCGCGAGATCATGGAGCTTTTCCGTACGCTGAACGAGGAAGGCACGACAATAATTCAGGTAACGCACTCGGAGACGAATGCGCTGTATGGTGACCGCACGATCGAGCTGTTCGACGGGTGGGTGTCGGGAGAAACGATCCACGCGCAGCAGACGCAGAGCGTCTGAGCGTTAACCGCCGGCGGGCACTGGAGCCGCCGCTGGCTCGATGCCGCTGAAGAATTTCTGAACCGCTGCAACGAGCCGTGTCGGCTCACATGGCTTCTCGAGATAAATGTCACACCCTGCATCGAGAGCCATTCCCGCGCCATCCTCCCGTACAAACGCGGTACATGCGATAATCGGCGTTGATGCAGTCGCCGGGTTCGCGCGAATAATCTCAGTCGCGCTGATGCCGTCGATATGGGGCAGCACGAAATTCATGACAATCAGATCGGGCACGTGGTCGCGTGCGAGTTCGACGCCCTCGCGGCCGTCACGTGCCTCAATGACATGGAATCCTGATGTCGTAAGCATGGTGCAATAAATCAAGCGAGTATCCGGATCGTCCTCTACGAGCAACACCCTCTTCTGCGACATGAAAGAGCCTCCCGGAATCCATGGTGAAGAACCGGGCAGGTGGGAGTGCAAATCGTGTGCTAATCCCGCGGCAGCTGACGCCGCTCCGCGCTCACACCGGGCGGCCAGAGTGAAACCGGTTCCTGCAGCTCGCCGGCGAGAGCGAGCAGCAGGGGGTGCATCGAGGAATACCGGTCCTCGGGATCTGACGCCAGACACATCATTACAGTTCGTTCGAGTGATTCCGTGAGGTCGGCGCGGAACTGACGCGGAGACGGTGGCAGCATGCCGGTGATCTGCGGGAACTGCCTCTCCAAAGTCTCACGATCCCCATCCTCACGCTCATACACTTCCTCGAACGGCCAGCGTCCGGTGAGCAGCTCGTAGAGCATGGCGCCGAGCCCGTAGATATCTGCCTGCGGCCCGAGTGCGGTACGTGTGACCTGCTCGGGCGCCATGTACGGTGCAGTACCGAGACGACGGCTCGGACGACCGGCAGAGATGTACGGCCGCGCGGCATCCATATCGATCAGCACGGGAACCTGATCACGCAGGATGAGGTTCGCGGGTTTGAGGTCGAGGTGCAGGTATCCGTGACGATGCATGTAGTAGAGCGCCGACCCGAGGTGAATCCCGGTGCGCAGCGCGTCCTCCATCATCAGCTGACGCTTCGGTTGGTCTTCGATGACATCGAACAGCGTTGCACCCTCGAGATATTCCATGAGGATGTATGGCAGCCCGCCGTCCTCACCTTCGCCGAAGCTGCGCACGATGTTCGGATGACGAAATCGTTTCAGAATGCGTGCTTCGCGGCGAAGTGCTGCCACATCAGCGCGTTTGAGTCGGCGTTCTTCCGAGAGGATCTTGCAGGTATAGGTACACCAGTCGCGTGCACTCCACACCTGGTAGAGGTGGCCGATGCGACCTCGCGCGAGGTGGCCGATGACCGTGAGGTCGCCAGCGATGCGGTCACCAATCGCGTGCGGGTAGTGCTCGCGCGGCGGTTTGCCCGCTCGCGCATCGCGGGTGTGGAGCAGACCGATCGGACGTGGCGGTACGGTGCGCCGACCCTTCATTCCGTTCGGCGCATTCTGCTCAAGACTGCGGCTGCCGCATCGCGGCCGTGCATACGTCTCCTACCGGTTGCGCGAGGCTGTGGTCGCCGATGCGGCGGGCACCCCTCTAAGCTCTGCTAGTGAAATCGATACACGACTCGCGCGGCCTTTCAGGAGCAGGCCTTCGAGTCGTGCCTGGTCCACGTCCTCGATGTCAATACCGTTGTCCGCAAGCGCGTCACGCACCTGCGCGTGGTATTCAGCTGGCTTGATCTTCCCATATACATCGGGATACACGTACAGGAAATCGTTCTGCACGGACGCAACGTTGTAGATCACCTCGAACGGTACCGTAGACCTGAAGTTGAATTCGCGTGTCTCCTCGGGATTCGCAGCGAGCTCATCGAGAACCGGTTGCTTGATCCCCGGCGTCGCATATTTCTGTACCGTTCTTGCGAGCTCGATCAGGTCGTCATTCATCAGGCGCACGCAGCCGTGTGAGGCAGGATCACCGAGCGCGACTCTGTCGTTCGTTCCGTGGATATAGAGGAGCGGCGCGAAGTTCAGCTTCACACGGCCCATCGGATTGTTCTCGCCCGGCGGCTCCGGCTTGCGCCCTTCCGCCCACGGGCTCGCCGGCGGATGCCACCACGGATTCCAGATGGACTGGTTGATCTGATACGTGCCTGCCGGCGTCTGATGTCCGACCATGCCAACCGACACCTTGAAAACCCTGGTGTTCTTGCCGTTCTCGAACACATACAGACGATGTGCGGGAACGTTCAGCACCAAGCGCAGTGGCGATTCCTTCGGCTGCGTACGACCACCCATATTTATGCCGGCGCCTGCGCCCGCCATAACCAGGCCAGCCACGACCGTAAACCGAAGAATTGCGGTTCTGTTCATAGGAGACTCCTGCTGCTCGAGACGAGTCTATATAGAGCAAGCGACGTGCCCGGGGATGGGAAGCGCCCGGCACCTGCGATCATTCCAGTGTACGAATCAGCTCCTGGGTGCGGTCGAGTGCGGTCATGAGAGAATCGGGCAGCCCGCCAATGCCGAATCTGATGAAGTTCTCTACACCGAACTGCATTCCGGGCACGATAAGCACACTGTGCTCAGCGCGGAGCCGTTCAGCGAGCTCGAGCGAGGGGATGGGGAGCGTGTACTTCGCCCAGACGATCGCGCCTGCATCGGGACGCCGCCACGTAAAGCAGCCCTGCGTTTTCATCCAGTACGCGCCTCGTCGCTCAACCCAGCGCCGGTTGGATTGTTCGGATTGGTCACGATGACCGCGCGAGTTCTGTCGGTGACAAGACGTGCGATGTCGTCAGGGTCGGGCTGCCAGCCGAGCTCCTCGCGCAGCGGGATCTCGATCACGTGCGCACCGAAATTCGTAACGAGACTGTATGCCTGCATGTACGCGGGCACAACGATGGCCACATCATCGCCGGGCTCGATGAGCTCCCAGAGTGCTACGTAGTTGGCTTCCGCACTGCCATTGGTGACGACGACACCGCGATCTTCCGCGCTGGCGTACAGTCCTGCGATCTGTGTGCGCAGCTCGTCGGACCCGTTCGACTGTCCGTACCCGAGCGGTGTGTCACCGAGCGCGGTGGCGCCGCCGAGGTCGAGCAGCTCGCTGAGGCGCAGTGGATGCACGCCGCTGTAGCGGCCGCGAGCTTGCACAGGGCGGGCCACGGGCTTGCCCGCACTGACCGTCGGGCTACTATCATGCGACTGGCGCACAGAGTCGGCTGCGCACTCGAGGAGTGGAAATGAAGATGTTCCCGGATATGCTGGTGGAAGGGGATGGCGGCAGGATCGTCCTGCTCGTACTGGACGGACTCGGCGGACTGCCGGACCCGGAAACGGGGCTGACCGAGCTGGAGGCGGCGAGCACGCCGAATCTGGACCGCCTTGCCCGCTCGGCTTCGCTCGGACTGCACCAACCGGTCTCATACGGCGTGACACCCGGCAGCGGACCCGGTCATCTGGCGCTCTTCGGCTATGACCCGGTTGAGTACAACATCGGACGCGGCGTGTTGTCCGCACTCGGTGTAGGCTTCGATCTCAAGCCGGGCGACATCGCGATCCGTCTCAATCTCGCGACGGTCGATGCGAGCGGCAACATCACGGACCGTCGAGCAGGCCGACCGTCTGATGAGGAGAACCGCCGCATCATTGAGAAGCTACGCGCGGGCGTGAAGGGGATCGGCGGTGTGCAGGTATTCTTCGAGCCCGAAAAGGAGCATCGCGCCGTTCTCATCATGCGCGGTCGCAACCTGTCGGCGAAGCTCGCCGATACGGATCCACAGGAGACCGGTGTTCCTCCGCTGCCGGCCTCCGCGACGGAGCCGGAAGCTGCTGAGAGCGCGAAACTGCTGCAGATGGTGCTGGATACGGCGCGCGAGACACTGAGTGACGAGCCGAACGCGAACGCACTGCTCGCGCGCGGCATCGATGCCTTCCACACATTCCCTTCGTTCTTCGATCGCTTCAAGCTGCGCGCGCTCGCGATTGCGCGTTACCCGATGTATCGCGGCGTAGCGAGCCTTGTCGGCATGGACACGCATCCGATTCAGCAGACGGATGCCGACAGCGTCAAGGCGCTCGCCGAACAATTCGACAAGTACGACTTCCACTTTGTTCACTTCAAAGCGATCGACTCGCGCGGCGAGGATTCTGACTTCGCGGCGAAGGCGAAGGCGATCTCGGCGATCGATGCACTGATTCCGGAAATCGAGGCATTGAAGCCCGATGTGCTGATCGTGACGGGTGACCATTCGACGCCGGCCACAATGGGAACGCACTCGTGGCATCCGGTGCCGATTCTCCTCGCATCGAAATGGAACCGGCCGTCGGCGGATGCGACGTTCGGCGAGCGCGCCTGTCAGCGCGGCGATCTCGGAACATTTCCGGCCATGAACATCATGAGCCTGGCGCTCGCGCATGCGCAGCGCCTCACCAAATACGGGGCATAGAATGGAAGACTCGGAAGTCGTACTCGACGAAGCACTGCAGCTCGGCGATGAATCACGCTGGCAGGAAATGGCGGAGCTTCTGTCGCGCCACATCAGCAACACGCCGGATGATGAGGACCCCTACCTGCTGTGCTGGCTCGGCGTTGCGGAGCGCGAAATGGGCAATGAAGGTGCAGCGTATGATGCCTTCAAGCGTTGTGTCGCGGCACAGCCGCTCGACCCGTACGTCCTCGCGCTCGCAGGTTCCGGTCTCGCTGCGTTCGACGATCCCGATGCCGAGCCGACACTCCGCGCTGCCGCACTCACGGCACCCGACAATGCGTTCACGCGTCTGCAGTACGGCGCGTATCTCGCCCGCGAGGGGATGCATGTGGAAGCGCTCGACCATCTGCGCGCGGCCGCATCGCTGGAGCCGGAAGATCCGATCATCCTGGGCGAGCTGGGCATTGCGCACGCGCTCGCAGGCGACATGTCGAATGCATCCGAGTCCCTGGAGTCAGCGCTGGAGCTTGCGCCCGATGACTCATGGACACGTACGATCCTCGGTCTCATCCATGTGGAGCGCGGCGACATGGAGCGTGCGGCCGAAGAGCTGCTGCGCGCGGCGGAGGAACGACCGGATGATGGCGAAGCACAGGTTCTGACAGCGCTGGCTGCGGCTGCCGCAGGCTGGGATGGGCCGGCGGCCGATGCCATTGCACGCGCCGAATATTCCGCGGAAAGTGTGGACTCCACCCTGCTCGATGAAGCGCGCGAGAAGACAGAAGAAGGCCCGGAAGCTGCGCGCGAGCTGCTGACGACGACACTGGCTCCGTCCGCGCTGCACGACCGACTCCACCAGCCGCTCTGAATCGAGTGGACCCGCGCGAAGCGCCCAGTGGCTGGAAGCGTTTCCTGCATCTTGTGATCGCGTTGGTGAGCACGGTTGTCGTTGTGTGGCTCGCGGGGATCGGCCTCATCCTGTACGCCGGCGCTCACCCGGTTCTTCACGAAGCGGACGCGATCCTCGTGCTGGGCGCAGCGCAGTACAACGGAAGGCCATCCCCGGTCTATCGCGCTCGCATCGTGCATGCACTGCAGTTGTGGAGGCAGGGTCTCGCACCGCGTCTGATCTTCACGGGCGGCGTCGGCATCGGTGACACGCTCAGTGAAGGCGAAGTCGGTCGGCAGTACGCGATCCGTCACGGCGCACCCGACTCCATGGTGCTCGTCGAGCGAGGGGGCGTAACGTCCGCCGAGTCCGTCGCCGCAGCAGCGCACCTCATGCGTATCAACAATCTGCACTCCGCGCTGGTGGTCAGTGACTCCTATCACATGATGCGCCTCGAGCTGCTCACGCGCCGTGCCGGCATTCGCTCTTACCGCGCCCCCGCACCCAGTGCGCCCATCGATCGAGCGCGCAGCGAGCGCATTCACTATGTGCTGCGCGAAAGTGTGATTTTCCCAGCGGCCGCGATTCTCGGCGGCCGATGAACGCAGTCACATCAGGGCTCATTCCCTATCACACATTCACCTTGGGCAATGGTCTGCGCGTGTATGTGCACGAGCATCACGCGACGCCGATTGTGTCCGTCAATCTCTGGTATCACGTCGGCTCACGGAATGAGCGGCCCGGCCGCACGGGATTCGCGCACCTCTTCGAGCACCTGATGTTCGAGGGGTCGCGCAATGTGCCGCACGGACAATTCGATGCGCTGCTCGAGGAGGCTGGTGCGATCAACAATGGCAGCACCAATCCCGATCGCACGAATTACTGGGAGACACTCCCATCGACCGCGCTCGAGCTCGGGTTGTATCTCGAGGGCGACCGAATGGGCGGGTTGCTCGATGCACTGACACAGCGCGAGCTTGATGCGCAGCGCGACGTCGTAAAGAACGAGCGACGGCAAAGCTACGAGAACCGGCCGTACGGTCTGGCGAGCGAAACAATGCTCGCGACGCTGTATCCGCCCATGCACCCCTATCATTGGCCGACAATCGGATCAATGGCCGATCTCGATGATGCAGAGCTCGAGGACGTGCAACAGTTCTTTCGCACATACTACGTACCCGGCAACGCGACGCTCGCTGTGGCCGGCGATGTGCGCGCGGACGACGTCGAACGTCTCGTATCGAAGTGGTTCGGCGACATACCAGCGGGCGGCGCAATTCCGGATATCATCGTACCGCCCATGATCGCAGGGGACAGCGCGGTTGTCCTGGAGGACAGCGTGCAGCTGCCGCGCCTCTACCTCGCGTGGCATACGCCGGCGCTTTATGCGCGTGATGACGCTGAGCTCGACATTGCCGCGCGCGCACTCGGCGATGGCAAAGCGTCCCGTCTCTTCCGATCTCTCGTGTACGAATCGCAGGTCGCTCAATCCGTGAGCAGCTATCAGAGCAGCGCCTCGCTCGGATCCACGTTCCGCATTGTCATCACGGCCAGGCAGGGTGTTGCGCTCGGCGCATTGCGTGATACCGCAATCGCGGCGGTGAATGAGATGGCACGCAATGGCATCACGCAGCGCGAGCTCGACCGCGCGCGCAATGGACTGGAGACCGGATTCATTGATGCATTGCAGAATGTCGGTGGCTTCGGCGGCCGCGCCGACCAGCTGAACCACAACGTATTTTATGCAGGCGACGCCGGGTACGCGGATCATGACATGGCGCGCTACAAGGCAGTAACAACCGAACGTGTGGGTGCAGCGGTGCATAAATACCTGTTGCAGCCGTGCGTCACGCTGAGTGTAGTGCCCCGCGGTGAAGCACAGCTCGCGGTGCCGGCATGACAGGGGAAGCGCAGCCGCTCGCGCGGGAGCGGCTGGTGCCGCCGCCCGTCATCGGAGATCCGCCGGAATTGCGCACGCCCGAAGTGCACCGCTACCGTCTCGCTAACGGATTGCGTGTACTCGTCGTCGAGCAGCGCGGTTTGCCGATTGTCGACATGCAGCTCGTCATCCGCACGGGCGCGGCCACGGACGGAGCGGACTTCGCCGGCCTGGCGAGTCTCGCCGTCGATCTGCTCGATGAAGGCGCGGGGAATCGCTCCGCGATCGACATCGCGGAATCCATCGAGGACCTCGGTGCCGCACTGTCGAGCGGTGTGTTCTGGGATGACAGTGCGCTCAGTCTGCACGTACACACGGACCGAATCACTCCAGCGCTCGCGATCCTGGCAGACATCGTGATTCGTCCGACCATCCCGCAGGTGGATTTCGAGCGGAAGCAGCGAGAACGTCTCACCGCGCTTTTGCAGGAGCGTGAGGAGCCACGCATCCTCGCAGCGCGCGCATTCGGCGATGTTGTATTCGGCAGTGCGCACCCGTACGGCCGACCACTGCACGGGAGCAGACGGAGTGTGGAGCGTTTCACGCGCGAGCATCTCGTCGCATTCCACAAGCAGTCAGTGCGGCCGGGCAATGCGTTCCTCGTGGTTGTCGGCGATGTGCGGAGTGACGCCGTGGTGGAGCTGCTCGAGCTTACGTTCCGCGGGTGGACGGACGCGCCGGCGCCGGTTGCGCCCGTGCTGGATCCGCCGCCACGGCAGCCAACTGCGATCCACGTTGTGGACCGTCCCGGCAGCGGGCAGTCGGAAGTGCGCGTCGGGTGCGTGGGTGTGCCGCGAAGCACTGCGGATTATTTCTCGCTTCTGGTGATGAACACGATTCTTGGCGGTTCATTCACGTCACGGTTGAACCTCAACCTGCGTCAGGACAAGGGGTGGACGTACGGAGCCAGCTCGAGCTTCGGGTTCCGGCGGTCGGCCGGTCCGTTCACGGTCAGCACGGCGGTGGACACGGCGGTGACGGCGTCGGCGGTGGCGGAGATCTTCGAGGAGATCGCGGGCCTACGCGAACGGCTCGTCCCGGCGGATGAGCTGGCTCGGGCGCAGAGCTACATCGCCCTCGGGTTGCCCCGCTCGTTCGAGACGACGGCGGATATTGCGGCTCACGTGGCGGAATTGGAGATTTATGGTCTGGGCGACGACTACTTTGACGGGTATGTTCGTCGTGTCCGTGACGTCGCGGCAGGAGATGTGCTCAGGGTGGCCCAGGCATACCTGGACCCATCGGCCATGGCAGTTGTCATTGCCGGTGATCTTGCGCAGATCCAAAAACCGCTAAACGCACTCGGAATCGGACCGGTGATCAGCCGGCCCGCAGAGGATTGATGGTCGAAATACCCTTCGAACGTTATACGCTTGATAACGGCCTGCGCGTAGTGTTGTCGCGCGATGCGAGCGCGCCAGTCGTTGCAGTGAATCTCTGGTATCATGTCGGCTCGCGGAACGAAAAGCCCGGCCGCACGGGATTCGCGCATCTATTCGAGCACATGATGTTCCAGGGCTCGGAGCATGTGCCGGAGATGGTGCATTTCTCTCTGGTCGAGAAGGCCGGCGGTTCGCTGAACGGTTCGACATGGCTGGATCGCACCAATTATTTCGAGACTCTCCCGGCGCATTATCTCGAGCTCGGCCTCTGGCTGGAAGCGGATCGTCTCGGCTGGCTGCTGCCCGCAATGACGCAGGCCAAGCTCGACAATCAGCGAGATGTCGTGAAGAACGAGCGACGCTGGCGCATCGACAACCAGCCCTACGGTGACTGGGACGAGCGCATGCAGTCCATGATTTATCCGTCCGACCATCCGTATCATCATTCCGTCATCGGATCCATGGAAGACCTGGACGCATCCAGTCTGGAGGACGTCGAGGAATTCTTCCGCACGTACTACACGCCGAACAACGCCGTGCTGTCCGTCGTCGGTGATTTCGACGGTGACCATGCGCGCGATCTGATTAAAAAATATTTCGGCAGCATCCCGCCGGGTCCGCCGGTTCCGCCGATTCCCGGTCGCACGCAGATCGATGCGGTGATTGGTAAGGAGCTGCGTGTGACGGTGGAGCAGGACATCTCGCTGCCGCGGTTGTACGTCGCGTACAGAACACCGCCGTACGGCACGGACGATTACTACACGAGCGCCGTGGTCGCACAGATCCTGGGCTACGGCAAAGCGGCCTTGCTGTATCGCACACTGATCCGCGAGCAGCGTCTCGCGCAGGACGTGGAGGCGTACGCGTTTCCGATCGTCGTGGGTGCGAGCATGCTGGTGTTGTGGACGACGGCGCTTCCCGGTGTCACGCTCGATCGTCTGGAGTCTGCGTTGCACGATCAAATCGACGCGCTGCAGCATGTCGAGCCTCGCGATGTCACGCGCGCGGTGCGCCTGATGGAAGCGCGACAGCTCTCTGATCTTCAGACTGTCGGCGAACGCGCCGACCAACTGTCGATGTATACCACTCTATTTGATGATCCTGCGCGTATCAACACCGAAGTGGAGCGCGTGCGCGCCGTGACGGTCGACCACGTACGCTCCTTCGCTGCACGTTTCCTCAATGACAGGAACCGCGCGGTGATGCATTACATCCCCAAGACGATGAACGGGTCATGACCAGTGCCGAGCGCGTGAACGAGCCGCCGCCGGGGCCGATCCGGGACTACCATTTTCCTGAAGTGAACAGTAGGACGCTGGACAATTGTGTGCGCTCGGTAGTCTGCACGGCCGGCGATCTGCCGCTGGTAACTGCGCACGTTATCGTGAACGCGGGCGCTGCGACCGAGAGCGCGAATCAGGCGGGCCTCGCGCTTCTGACCGCGAACAGTCTCGAGGGTGGCACAACCAACCGATCGGGAACACAGCTCGCGTGGGATCTCGAGGAGCTCGGGCTCGAACTCACGACATGGACGACGTGGGACGCGACTCACGTGCGTGTCACGACCATCACGGATCGCATCGAAGGCGCGCTCGCGCTTCTCGCCGACATCGTGCGCAATCCCGCGTTTCCCGAGGGTGAAGTCGAACGCATTCGTGACGAGCAGCTCGCCGAAATCATTCAGCGTGGAACCGAGCCACGCGCGCTCGCTGATGACATGGCGTCCCGCAGCATTTTCGCCGAAGGCTCACCATACCGTCGTTCAACGTACGGCGAACCCGATGTGCTTCGCTGTCTCACGGCGGTGGATGCGACGGCGTTCCATCACGCACGCATGTCTCCTGATGCGACGTCTGTGCTTCTGGTCGGTGACGTCGAGGCGTCGCGAGGCCATGACCTGGTAATGCGTGCATTCGGTGACTGGGGCGGCAAGGCTGCACCCGTGCCGCAGGTTGAAGTGAGGCCCGGCGTCCATGAAACGTCGATCCGGCTGATCGATCGGCCGGGATCCGTGCAGTCGGAAGTGCGCATCGGTCACATAGGCGTTCCGCGCACACATCCGGATCACATCACGCTACTCGTGCTCAACGCTATCCTCGGCGGTTCCTTCACAAGCCGACTCAACCTCAGCCTGCGCGAGAAACACGGCTTCACCTATGGTGCGCGCAGTGCATTCGCCGCACGCCGTCATGCAGGACCGTTCATGATTTCTACGGCTGTCGGCACGGATGTGACGAGCCGCGCCGTCGAGGAAGCGTTCAACGAGGTGCACGCACTATTGCGCGATGGGCCGACCGATGATGAGATCGCGAACGCGCGCAACTTCCTCGCCGGCGTGTTCCCGCTACAGCTGCAGTCCACGGAAGAGATCGCGGAGCGTATCTCAGATATCGTTGTATATGACCTGCCGATCGACTATTTCCAGCACTATCGCGCGGATCTGCTGCGCGTCGACAGCACGTCCGTACGGCAGGCTGCTTCACTGCATATCCGGCCGGAAGAGATGGCGGTCGTCATCGTGGGTGATGCCGCGGCACTCCGGCCAACGCTCGAGCAGCTTGGCATCGGCAAGGTCACAGTCGACAACCTCGCACCCGCCCCCGCACTCGCACCCGCGGACGCCGAGTGAGCGACACCGAACAGCCGGGCCTGATTTCAAGCCGACCGATCTACGACGGCCGGATCGTCAAACTCTCGGTTGATCAGGTGCGCTTCCCGAACGGGTCCCAGGGCGAGCTTGAGATGATCCGGCACAGCGGAGCCGCTGCGGTTCTCCCCGTCATGAGCGACGCGCTCGGCGAGGATCCGCAGATCATGCTCATCAGGCAGTATCGCTATGCCTCGGGCGGCTACATGCTCGAGGTTCCCGCAGGACGCCCCGACAAACCTGGCGAGGATTGGGAAGTCTGTGCGCGGAGGGAACTCGAGGAGGAGACCGGAATGGTCGCCGGTCATCTCCAGTATCTGACCGCAATTTACACCACGCCCGGGTTCACCGATGAAAAGATCCATCTCTACCTCGCCACCGAGCTCACCCTCGGCACCACCAAGCTCGATGACGATGAGTTCCTGACCACCGTCACGCTCCGCATGTCCGAAGCGCTCGAGAAGGTCAGGACCGGCGAGATCGATGACGGCAAGACCATCTGCACCCTCCTCTTCGCGGCCGGGTTCCTCCTCGAATAGCAACGTTCCCACCGTTAGGTCACAATACCGGGCCGTCTGTACCCTTTGGTGGACGCCGTCGGTTCGTCCCAATCGGCTCATGAAATTGCTAAAACGTTGTATTCACGCCACTTCCGGCACGGCGCGAGGTGTGGCAAGGCGTGCCTGAACCTGGGAATGGAACCTGCCTTTCAAAGGGGGCGAGACTGAAGACCCCGATCCCAAGCGAGGATGCAAATGGTCCACCCGATGAAGGCACAGGTAAGGCCGCTCGTCGCAGCGCCGGCCCGCGAAAGGCTTAAGCAGCTGGATGACAGCTCACTTGTAGCCGAATTCCTGGGAGGCGAGAAGCGGGCGTTCGACGAGCTGGTAGGTCGGTATCACGTGCGCCTGATCAACTTCATCTATCGCACGATCGGCGATCGTGACCGCGCCGAGGACCTGGTGCAGGAGACATTCGTGCGGGTGTACCGCCACCTCCATCGTTTCGACCAGACCAAAAAGTTTTCGACCTGGGTCTATACGATTGCCGGCAACCTGGCGAAGAACGAGCTGCGCAACCGCTCGCGCAATCCGCTGGTGCTGTTCCAGCAGTTGAAGACGTCGTGGGATGACGACAAGCCGCTGGAGTGGGCGGACAACACGTATCGTCCGGATGACCTGTACCGTAAGCGTCACCTTCGCGAGACGGTAGACAAGGCGGTGGCAATGCTGCCGGAGCATCACAGGCTGGTGTTCGTGCTGCGCGAGCTCGAAGGCAAGACCTACGAGGAGATCGCGGACATCACGGGCGTAAACCTGGGTACCGTAAAGAGCCGGCTGAACCGTGCGCGCAACAACTTCGCGCAAGTGATCGCGCCGATGCTGGACTAGCGTGAATGAGGACATGCGGCTGCGTCGCGACCGGCGCAGTGTTCTTCTACGCAGCGTCTATGAGACGGCTGATGCGAGTGTGACCGAGTTCGTATCCGCGTATGATCTTGCAAGCAGCCAGGACGTCCCGGCCGCAGAGGCCCGCAAGATCATCGCATATCTGGAAGAGAAGGGTTATCTGCTTGTGGATGACCATCGTGCGGGCGTGGTGCGGATTACGGCGTCCGGTATCGATGCGGTGGAGATGGGAACGATGTAGGGAGGCTGCACCAGAGCGGGCGCGTGACGCGCGTCTGGCGCAAGTTGCTGGAACTAAACGGCATACGTTGTGCAATTGAGGGGAACAGACGCTGAACGAGTGCCCTCCGAATTGTGGTCCCCAAGCCACGCACAGAATGCTCGCTCCGTTTAAGGGCAGCCCCGGTCAGACGGGGCTGCCCTTTTCCTCATCCGAGCGCGTTCGGGAACCAGGGGACGGCTCGTGCAGTAGAATGTCCGGAGCCCAGAACCGGACAGGTGAGGAAGATGCAGGCAGCAGAAGCAGGGATGTGGAGTGAGGACGGATCGGTCGATCGGGACGATTGCAGTGTGTTCCTCGAGGATCACAGCGCATATCTGGATGAATTTCTGAGCGACGCGGAAGCGGCGCGTCACGAGGCGCACGCTCAGATCTGTGGATCGTGCGGCCGGTATGCGCGGGTGCTCGGCCAGGGGTTGTCGATGGTGCGGGAGCTGCCGGAGCTGGAGGCATCCGCGCATTTCGAGGAACGGCTTCGTCATCGTATCTTTCACATCGAGGATGAGGCTGCGTCGGCAGGGCGTGGCGGGCGCACGATCATTGGGATCGCGGCGGCAGCCGCGATCGCGCTGATCGCATGGAGTCCGCTGGTGTGGCGATCACTTTCAATCGACCCGTCATCGCAGCAGCGGACCGCATCGGCCGCCGCGTCGCTTACAAGTGCGGTTCCGGCGCAGGATTGGTATGCGCTGCCGGTGAGCGCTGAGCTGGATCAGATGCCGGTATACCGGCTGGCAGGATATGCAGGAACGTATTCACCGTTGATCGTGAGCCCGCCCGCGTCCGCATCACCGCGAGCCGTGCGGCTCGTGTCGGCGACTTCCCAGTGAGTTAATGCCCGGAACCACGGCGGAAAAGCTGCGCAAGGCGCTGTCGAGTGGAAAGCTCGGCGGCGTCTTCTTTCTATATGGTGAGGAAGAATATCTGAAGGAGGATGCGACGGCGTCACTGATCCGCGCGCACCTCGACCCCTCGACACGCGATTTCAACTACGACCAGCTGTATGGTGATCGCCTCGAGCCCGAGACGCTCGCATCGATCTGTGGTACGCCTCCAATGATGGCGGAATGGCGTGTTGTTGTTGTGCGCGATGCCCAGGCGCTCGCGGCGTCCGCGCGATCGCGTGCGCCCATCGAAGCACTGCTCGAGCGGCCGGTACCCGGTCTCGCATTGATCCTCGTCGCTACACTTCCCGACCGCAGCAAGGCGGCGTTCTATGAAAAGCTGAAGAAGGAGACGACGTCCGTCGAGTTCCCGCTCCTCGATGCTGGCGATCTCCCCGCATGGCTCGGCACGCGCGCCGAAGATCTGGGTGTGAAGATCGACATCGCTGCAGCGCGCGCACTCGCCGCCGCCATCGGATCCGATCTCGGTGTGCTGTCACAGGAGCTCGCCAAGCTCGTCGAGTACGTCGGCGTCCGCCGCAAGATCGAGCGCACCGATGTCGAAGCTGTTGTCGGTATCGTGCCGCAGCAGAATCGCTGGGAATGGTTCGACCTCGTCGGCGGTGGCAGGATCGCCGAAGCGCGACGCGCGATTCCAACACTGCTCGACGCGGGTGAATCCGGCGTCGGTCTCGTCATCGGACTCGGCACGCACATGCTGCGTGTTGCAATCGCCGCCGCGGGCGGTGAGCGCGCGCTCAGTGAAGCATTGCCAGGCCACCAGAAATTCCTCGCCTCACGCATCGCGCGGCAGGCGCGCGCGTGGACCGAGACCGGAACCCGCGCCGCTCTCGATGACCTGCTCCGCGCCGACCGCCTCCTCAAGTCGACGTCGCTCGGCGAACAGGCAATCCTCGAGGAGCTGCTGTTGCGACTCGAACAACACACCACCAGGCAGGCCGCATGATGAATCGACGCGCTGCGTTCGTCCGGACTACTTTGATTGCGGCGTTCATGACAGCGTTTGCATGCGCCTCCACAACCGCACCGGCCTTGCACGCGCAAGGCGCCACGGCGACAAATCCGCTCGCTGCGATCGACTCACTGCTCGCCCACAGCCGATTCCGCGATGCTGCGGCTGCTCTCGACAAGTGGGAGCGCGACAACAGCAATCGCATCACTCCTGCACAACGAGCAACCGCCCTACTGCTGCGCGCACGCATGATTACCAATGCAGATAGTGCACGCGCGCTCTACCTGCAGATCTCGCTCGGGTATCCGTCGTCACCCGAAGCGCCCATCGCATTCCTGAGACTCGGTCAGATCGCGCACGCAGCCGGCGACATGACACGTGCGAGGAGCTACTTCCAGCGCGTGGTCTCCGACTACCCGGATGCAGCCACGCACGCAGATGCCGTCGCATGGCTTGGAAGACCTGGTGTAACCGGCCCAGGGCGCACACGCGCCTCGTTACCAGCGAGTGCGAACCAACCGTACTCGGTGCAGATCGGCGCGTTCCGCGACAAAATCTCTGCGGCAGCGTCTGCGAAAAAACTCACGCAGCTCGGGTTCGCCGCGCGTGTCGCATCGGTAAAGGGGAGTACACTCGTGCGCGTGCGCATCGGCAGATTCGCCACGTCACGCGAGGCAGCCGATGAGGTGCGACGTCTCCGCACGGCTGGCTATGAAGCCGTCGTCGTCGACGACGCAAGTGAGGAGCAGGAGTAGCGTTCGTTTGCACACCGAGTGCGGCCCCAACACATCGCAGCATGCAACAGTCTTGTGCGTAACCCCTGTTGTACATAGTGTTTAACCCAATGACTGCTCCGCACACAGCTCCGCGACAGCGCTACAAAGCGTGGGTCGAGGAACAAATCGAAGACTACAAGGCGGGCATGGCCCGCGAAGAACTGCTCGACCTCGCTGAAGAGGCCGTCCAGCAGCTCTTCCACACGCCAGACGGCCAGTACCCACTCACTGAGCTCCTGCTCTGTGATGCTGTCGACAATCTCTTGCTTCGCCGGTTGAACCTCCCCGACTTCAAGCAGTGGCAGCGCACGTGTCAAAATGACACGGACACCCGTCCTGAATTAGAGACGGTCAAGGTCCTGCGCGCGGTCGGCTAATCCGTCTAAGTCCCCTTACTACAACAACATACCTAATAACATCAAAATCGGTACGCGGCGTGCCTTGTGTGCGCGCGACCCTGCGTTGGATGTGGGGCCGCGGAGCGGGGGAAACCCTGCGAGTCAACGGGGGACACCATGGAAACCAACCGGCCCGAAGGCGGCGTGAACGTGCCGCCGGGCATCGTGATACAGCACCCAACATCGCCGCAGCGTCGTCCGTCGATCTCGGCGTTCATATGGGGCGGTAAGGTGACGCCGGCACCGTCACTGCCGTACGGACGTCTGTCGGCCTGAAGCCGAAGCTCTAGAAAATTTGGAGGGCCTTGCATGGTGAAAGCCGTGCGGGCCCTTTTTTTTGTGGCGCGCTTTGCGCGTGGCGAGGGGCGGCGTCGCGTAGCGCCGTGGCGACTGGCGACGGGCGAATTCGCGCGCGATGCGCGCTTAGCGACGAAACAACGGAGTCGGAGCATCGATTGGGTTCAGTCAGGATAGCAGTGATCGGAGGCGGTGCGGCGGGCCTGTCGGCGGCGTGGCTCCTACGCGAGCAGGGCGCGTCGGTCACGTTGTACGAGAAGAGCGAGCACGCGGGCGGTTTGCTTTCGACGGCGAAGTTGGGGGACGCGCGCGTCGATACCGCGGTGCAGCTGGTGAGCTCGACGTATACGCGGTTGTTCGCACTTGCAGAAGCGGCGGGCGCGGGGGATGCGCTGCTGCGGTCGAGCGGTCTGGATGCGTTGTGGCGAAAGGGCAGCGCGCAGGAGATCACGTACGGCAATGCATCGAGCATGGCGCTCACGGGTGCGCTGCCGACCATGCTGAAACTGAAGCTTGCGACGAAGTACGTGCCGTTTCTTACGCTTCAGCTCGGTAGTCTGGATGTGAACGACCTGGCGTCGACCGGCGGCGCGGCATACGACAGTGAATCGATTGCGCGCTGGGGGGAGCGCGAGATCGGCGACGATTTTGTCGAATACCTCGCCTACCCTCTGCTGGCGGCGTACTACGGCAGTCCTCCGGAAGTGACGAGCGCTGCGTTGTATCACGGTCTCGCGCGCGTCGGGATGGATGTCGAGTTGTATGCGGCAAGGGGAGGCATGGGTGGGCTCGCTTCGCGACTCGCGGACGGACTCGCGCGTGCGGGCGTCGAGATGCGTTTGGGCTCGACAGTAACGCGCGTGTCTCCCGCAGAGAGCGGCGCGTGGGACGTGCACACAACAACCAACAGGGAATCATACGACGGCGTTGTGGTGGCAACGCCGCCAGGTGCTGCGCACGTACTGCTGCAGTCGGTCGAGCCGCTCGCGTCATGGCTGTCACTCGCGGAGACGCGTCCTGCTGCAACGGTCGGCGTGCTGCTCGAGGGAACGTTGCGCGCACCTTACTTCGGCATGTCGTTTCCGCGGCATCAGGCGCCGGGGGACCGTATTGTTGCGATTACGCTGCAGCAGAACAAGCCGGGTAATCTGGTACCGAAAGGGATGAGTGCACTGACGATCTTTCCCGCGCCCACGGTTGTTGATCGTGTGGCTGCGATGTCGAACGAAGAAGCGCTGTCGTTTCTCGCTCCATCACTGGAGCAGGTAATCCCGAGCCTGCTGAAGCGTGTGAAGGCGAGTGCGGTGTATAGTGGTGATGCGCGGTATCGTTCGCTCGCGCCGGGGCTCGTACGTCGCATACAGGAGCTTCGTGAAATGCAGCTGCCGCGGGGCCTGAGTCTGGCGGGAGACTATACGATGGCGCCGACAGTGGAGGGTGCAGTGTGCAGCGGCGAAGCGGCCGCGCGGGTTCTGATCAAGTCGGTGGTGTCCGGAACGGCCTGATCTGCGCGCCGCCGATCGCGTCATACGGGCGCGTTGGTGCGCCGCCCTTTTCGCGGATCACGACAGTGCCAGCGACCTTGTCATGGATGCCCTGTCGATTGGAATCCCATAGGATCTGGGCGAAGCCGAGGAGTCCGGTTGCAGCGGATGCTGCGTACCCGCCGAAGCGTTCGAACGCGATCCATCCGGTGATCGGTCTGCCATCGAGCCGGATGACGCGAATGCCGAACAACTTCTTGCCGGGCGTCTGGCCTCGCATCAGCATCGTGAACGCAGTGAAGTAGAGCGCTGACCAGCCGAGCCCGAAGCCGAGCACATTCGAGATCGACTTCAGCAGCCGTCTCACCGAAAAACCTTCTGTCGCCGTTTCGTAATTCTTTTCGAGTGTCTTGTTCCTCTTCGCGAGTGAGTCGACAGCATTGTGGAGCTGTGCGATCTCGCGTGCGGTGGAATCGGCGGCATTGGCAGGCGGTGGCGGCAGCAAGGGTGCGAGTGATGCGCGCAGGGCGGCCTTACCGGACGCATCGGCGAGCATGTTCGAGATGCCCAGCGCGATGCCTGCCTGCGCGGAGTCAGGCTTGGTGCGAATCCACGCAGCGATGGAGTCTGCATACGCAACCGCGGCCGCGGAGTCCGCCGCGTCCTCGAATCGTGAAATCAGCATGAGCGCGCGCGCGTCGCGGAAGCCAATACCGTATTTCTTGAAGTCGAACTCAACGGTCTTCGCGTCGGCACCGCGGTTGCTGCTCCTCGCGCTCACTTCAGCGCCGTCCACGGCGGTCCGCAGTCCCTTGGTCCGGTCGGAGACCCAGGTGTAGCCGGTCCACACGAAGATGACGAGAGCCATGACGCTTGCGAGGCGGAGTGCGGACCGCACCAGCCCGCTCGGTGGCGCGGCCGGTGGTGTTGTTATCCCTGCCGTGGTCGTTGCGGTTGCGGTTTTCGTGCGTGACGCCGAGCGCCACAGCATAATTCCCGCGCCGAGTGCGAGGAGGACACGGCCGCCGAGATGCGAAAGGATGGCGACGCAGATGCCGTCGACGGCGATCGCGATGAGCCTGCGCGACGGGCGAGCGAGCCCTACGCCGAGCAGCTCGGGTGAAACCGTGAATGCATCCGGTGTAATGATTTCGCGTGGGTCGCGCAGTGCCATGCGGACGAAGATAAGCCCCGCGTGCCGGGCCGCAACGGCCATGCAGGCGGGGCGCTATCCGTCGATACGAGTCGCGCGTCGGGCGCGCTGCGGATTACTCGCGCTTCAGTTCCAGCGAGTACGACTTCTTGTGCCGTATGATCTCCAGCTTGATCGGTGTCCCGCGCTTCGTGGACTCGACGGCTCTGCGCAGCTCAGTCATGGAGGCGACGGATGTGCCGTTGATCTTCGTCACAATGTCACCCGGCTCCAGGCCAGCCTTGCCGGCGGGCGTATCCTCGGGGACGCGCAGCACGAGCACACCACTACGCGTGCCGAAGTACTCACCCAGCTCAGCGTTGACTTCCGTGAGGTCCGCGCCGGCAAACGCATTCTCGCTGCGTGCGATGCTGCGGAATACGACGTCGGGAGTATGGAGTTCCATCTCGAACAGTCCTGGCGGCAGATCGGCCCGCATGTCGATGCGCGGCAGTGTGCGCATGAGGCTGTCGGCGAAGAACATGCCGCCATGGGTCATCAGGCTGTCACGGAGGAACAGTCCTTTGCCAGGAAGCATGATCGTCGTGTCCATGCGGAAGATGCGCATGCGTGAGGTGTCGAGGCCCGCAACCATCGAGTCCACGAAAAGGCGCATCATGCCGCGAACGGAATCCGGGTCGAACGTGTATGTGCCGTTTTTCCCGATGAAGTAAGAGCTGGTTGTGAACGTTTCCGGCGGCCGCTTCGCTACTTCGATCGCGAGTGTGTGCTCCCGGCCGCCGCGTTGCACCACAAAGTGCACGGTGTCCCCGGGTTCCACAGAGCCACCGAGTGAACGGACCATTTCCGTTGTCGCGCGGAAGTTGTTCACGCGAATCAGGGTGTCACCCTTCTGCACACCGGCGCGCTCCGCCGGTGAACCCTTCATGACTTCGGTAATGGTAACCGCGCCCGTGCGCTCCGTACCGTTGATCCGGATGGTCTCGTCATACGTGATCCCGAGCCAGCCGCGTGGCGCGACAACGCGAGTGGTATAAACCTGTGCACTCAGCGGTGCTGTAGCAGCCGCGGCTGCGGCGAGTGCGAGTGCGAGTGCGAGTAGTGTCCTGCGCATATTGATCATCAATCGTTCTCCTGTGTCCTACCAGCTCGTGGCTGGTGTTCCCTTTATCTGTTTCAGCATCGCGTCGCGTTGCGCGAGCGCGGTGAGGTGGTATCCATTGATCACGGGATCCGTCGGCGCCTGTGCCAGTGCAGCCCGTGTTGTAAGTACGATCCCCTCGAGCGCGGCGAGCCGTGCAGTGGGATCGTTGGTGACCGGACTGCCTGCGGAATACTTCTGCAGTGCCTTGAAGTACCGGTCTTCCGCATCGCGCAGTGAGCGCAATGTGGCCGCTTCGCTCTCGGGCTCGCTGGGTGTGTTGCGTTGTACGTCCGCGCGCCGTGCATTTCCGGTTGCCGCGAGGCGCACTGGTCCGCCGGCCGACTCCGCTGGCGACCTGCGCGAGTCCGCTGGCGTTGCGTTCGCGTCGGACGTCGCCATGGGCGAATCTGTTGTGGTATTCGGATTCACAGTCGTGCCTGCATCACGGGTGGTGTTGTCGGCGACCTGCGGTGTGTCGATCTTCGACGACTGGAGCGCGTGTCCGACGAGTGCACCGCTCATAAAGATTGCAGCGACGGCGGCCGCGCGAGCGAGCAGCGTGTAGGAGCGAGTCTTCGCAGGCCCGATGTGTGTGCTCGAGTGCAGCAAACCTTCAGCTTCGAGCCGTGCTTCAATGCGATTCCATGAGTCGGCGGAGGGCTGCATTTCGGCGAGTGCGCCGAGCGATGCGACATCGCTGCGCATGTCCTCGAGCTCCGCGCGGCATGCCGCGCAGCCGGTGAGATGTGCGTTGTCGAGTGGCGACGGCTGCTCGTCCACAAGCCGCGCAATGGTTTCCAGACTCAGATGTGACATGCTTCCTCCCCGTTCAACGACTCTGTCTCAGGGCGCAGGATCCTGCGCAGATGCGCACGCGCCTTGAACAGCTGACTCTTGGATGTACCTGCTGCGATACCGAGCAGCGATCCGATCTCTTCGTGTGTGAAACCCTGTACATCATGCAGTACAACGATCTGTCGCATTCCTTCGGGCAGCCGGTCGAGTGCGCGCTGCAAGGTGAGCCGCAGCATTGGTTCATCGGCCCGCGTGACCTGCTCTTCAGTTTCGCGATGCGCAACCGGCAATGTGATCTCTCGCGACGTTCTCCGTTCCCTCCAGCGACGGCCATGCAGCGCGCTGTTCACCGCGATGCGATGGATCCAGGTCGAGAACTGTGCATCGCCGCGGAACCCAGGCAGCGCGCGAATGGCACGCACCCACGCTTCCTGTGCCCAGTCCTCCGCGAGCGCATCATCACCGGCGAGCCTGCGCACCACGGCGTATACGCGTGGTGAATGGCGCTCGTAGAGTTCGCGGATCGCCGCCTGATCCCCGTCCTGGGCTTTTCGGATGCAATCCTGATCAGTCATTCTGCTGCAGTCTGGGTCCTGGCGCTGAGCCGGTCACGCTATTTCTGATCCCCGGGTATGGGCGAGGGTTGCCCGGCAGTGAGACGGCTTGGAATTTGCCCCTCCCGCCACGGGCGGGGCTGGTGCCGACAGGGGTACACGGGCATTCTATGATCGTTCAGACAGACGCAACTGACCAGAAAAAGGACCACGTGACGGCAGGTGCAGGTGGCGCGACGCATCTCGAGTGCACGAGGTGCGGGACAACCTACGAATCCGAAAAACTCTGGCGTCTCTCGCCCTGCTGCGAGAGGCCTTTGTACCCGCGATACGATCTGCAGTCCCTTGCACGGACGTTTACGCCCGATGCACTGAAGGGGCGCGAGTGCTCGCTCTGGCGGTACGCCGAGGTGCTACCGGTGCGCGACTCGCGGTATCGGTTGACCCTCGGCGAGGGGATGACGCCCCTGATCGAGACGAAACGGCTCGCGACCGACCTCGGTCTCGATCGCGTCTGGATCAAGGACGAAGGACAGAATCCCACGGCCAGCTTCAAGGCGCGCGGGCTGGCGATGGCGGTCGCGCGAGCCGCCGAGCTGGGTGTAACCGAACTCGCGATCCCGTACGCAGGCAATGCCGGATCCGCGGCGGCGGCAGACGCTGCCGCGGCGGGGATGCCGGTTCATATC
>JBDSPG010000170.1:0-3204 GCA_039912685.1 Longimicrobiales bacterium
CTGATCCTCGAGGACAGCGCGACGATCGACAGCGTCGCTGCCGCGAAGGCGACGAAGCTCGTCCAGTACGATCACGTCGATGTCATTCTCGGCGGCATCTTCAGCTCCACCCGGCAGGCGATCAAGGATCCGGCTGTCGTGCAGGGCAAGACGCTCTACATCTACCCCGAGCAATACGAGGGGCAGGAGTGCGACCCGTTGATCTTCTGTACCGGCCCGGTCCCCGCGCAACAGGTCGACCCGCTCATTCCGTGGCTGATGCAGCACACCGGCGCGAAGAAGTTCTACCTGCCCTCAGCCGACTACGTCTGGCCGCGCGTGATGAACGAAAAGGTCCGTCAGGCCGTGTCGGCGAACGGTGGCACGATCACCGGCGAAGAATACTTTCCGCTCGATCACACCGACTACCGCGCCACGGTGCAGAAGATCATGTCCAGCGGCACCGAGGTGGTTTTCAACACCACGGTTCCGCCGGGATTTGCGCCGTTCTTCGAACAATTGCATGACGCCGGTTTCCAGAAGCGCGGCGGGAAAGTCGTCTGCACGTATTTCGAAGAGAACTTCCTGGGCTTCCTGCCGCCCGAGTACGTCGAAGGCCTGTACTCGTGCCTGGACTACTACCAGACGGTCAGCGATCCGTTCAGCCGGCAACTGCTCGCACGGTACGACGCGCTGAACCCGGGCGGCGCCAAGTTCACCTCCGGCAGCGCGAGCACCGGCATGTATCGCGGCCTGAAGCTCTGGGAAGCTGCAGTGCGCGAGGCCGGCACGCTGCGGCAGGATGACGTGATCAGGGCGCTCGACCACGCGCGCATCGCCGAAGGACCCGGCGGCCCAGCCGAGATGGTGCCCGGCCAGCATCACGTCCGGATGAATATGTACATCGCGCAGGCCCGGAACGGGCAATTCGACATCGTCAACAGCCTGGGGGCCATCGATCCGAAGGAAAGCGAGGTTGGGGCGGTTGAGTCCAGCAGGGAGAGTATTGCGGCCTGAGGAGACGATCGCCTCGTTCAGCCGCACTTGTCGGCCTGACCACAATGGCCAACTTGGCGGCTGAATACAGTTTTGAAGGTGCTAGCCGAGCCATGGTGCTTACCCGCAGCTATGGCTTCTGTGCGGTCTAGCCGACCATCCAGGCGCTCAGGTCTCTGCTCATGCCGTGGCCGCCCGGAACGCTGCCTGGACGGCACGAACCAGCGACGGGTGCAAGGTGCCGAGCTTTGGTGTCTGCCCATGCGGTGCGGCCGGTGGCACGGAGAACCACTCGGTCGTGTACGGAAGATCGAGGGCTTGTTTCAGGTCGACTTTGGTGTCGTAGCTGAGGCCGGCGGCTTCATAGGCTGCAGGATTGCGGTCGCGCAGGATGGAGAACTCGCCACGGTGCAGGGTGGTGGTGCGCTGGCTGGTGCCGTAGGCGACGCGCACCGTGAACTGCGGTGCGTCGTCGTCGAAAACGGCCAGGATCAGGGCCGGGCGTGGTTTCGGGCGAGGGTTGATGTCGTCGGGAAAGTGGCACCAGACGATCTCACCGGCGGTGGGCTCGGCCCACCACAGTGAGGTCATGCGGGCTCCACCTCGAACAGGCTGGAGCGCACCAACTTCTTCTTGCGTTGGGGCACGCGCTTCTTGATCTGTCGCACTTGGGCGGCTGTCAGCGGGCCGTCGTCGGCCTCGTACTGGGGCAGCAGCTTGATTGCCATGTCGTGCAGGGCAAGATGGATCGCTTGAGTCTCGTCGACGCCGAGTCGTTCCGCCAAGCGCTTGGCGGTATCACGGGTCACACCGGTCGTGCTGTCTGCGGGACGGTAGCGGAATGCGATCTGGTCGTTGGTGCTGCGTGTGGCCATCAGAATGACTTCCTGAGAATGGATATCTTTAAGATATTCAAAGATGTTTCATCTGTCAAGGCTCGCACTTCCTCACGACGCGCCCGTGGCGGGCTGCGTCCCTGTCGAGGTCACCGACTTGGCCGGACATGTCCCCGCTGCGCGGGGCCGGGCTGTTGCGCTGCGCGTCGAGCCGCTGCCCTTTGATAACCGCGAGCGCTGCATCCGATAGCGGGATGCGATGTTCCTTGCCCGCCTTCATCCGTTCGCCTGGAATCCGCCATTCGCAACCGGCAAGATCAACCTCGGAGCAGGTTGCGCCCCGCACTTCGCCCGAACGCGCGGCGGTCAGAATCGCGAACTCTAGCGCGCGTGCACCGACGCCGTCTTGGGCTCGTAAACGCGACAGGAACGCACCTACGTCTTGATCGCGAGTGCCGCATGATGTACTGGCTTGCTGACCTTGCTTGGCTTGGCGAGTAGCGTGTCGAGATTGCCTTTCCACCGTGCTGGGTTGGGGCCATCGCGGAACCCGCGCACTGTCGCCCAATCCAGAATCGACGCGATGCGACCTTGTATGCGCGATGCCGTTTCCGTTTTAGTGATCCAGATGGGCTCGAGCACGCTCAACACGAGGGCGAGCGAAACGTCGCGAACCACAGGACATCACCTATTTTCGGATAAGCGTAGGTCGTGAGCGTGGAGCCCCACTGCAGCGCGTGCGCCACTCGAACTCTTTCGCGCTGATGAACTTCTCTGCACACGAACGGAACGTGACGGCTGCGGCGCTCGATGCGCGCAGCGCGCTTTTTGCGTCACGACGCTGAGCGATCGGATCGTTTCCCTTGTCGATCGATTCGCGGATCTCGCGGGCGCAATCTTTCGCCGCGCCGAGTTCCACATCAGGTAATCCGCCGAGCCCAATCTCCGCCGCTTGCCCGCGACCGTCGCGCGCAGCACCCAGCCGCGGGAACCGCCTGGTGCGACTTGCAGGTACAAGCCGGCGACTTCGCCGACTGCGTGCATGCCGGTCGTCGTGAGACGTTTTACCTCGATCGCGCTGAGAGCTTTCGGCTTCTTTGCCATTCGGTCCGGGCGATCAGCGCCAATGACTTCCCGCGAGTTGTTCAACTCGCGACGGAGCATCCAGAGTCACCATGTCGCGAGCGAAATGATGGGTGGCACGATGGGTCAGCGACAAACGAGCGGACGACGTTGATGCCACGCCAAGCCTAGTTCGACCGTTTGAGCCCCTCAATGAACGACCGCCCTGCGGGACTAGGTGGGGCATCCTTGCGGTGCACGGCATGCATCGGCAGTCCTTGAGTGCGGGCGGGTGCGCCTTCGACGCGAACTTTCACAAGGAGGCCCTCAC
>JBDSPG010000020.1:0-6371 GCA_039912685.1 Longimicrobiales bacterium
CGCGTAGCCATTGGTGTGGTGACCTGCGCACGACGCGCCGGGTTGATCGTTATGGTAACGGGCTGTGCGCCCGCACCAGCGTTCAATACCGGCGCTGAGTTGAAGTACACCGGTACCTCACCGTACTGGTAGCCGTACACGAGCGGGCTCGTGCGATCGGAGATCATACCGCGCAGAATCGTACCGCGCGCGAACAGGCCCGCCGGGGTTTCTACCTTCACGCCGGGTGCGAGTCCGAGTGTCGGGAAGATCGACGCCGTGCTGCCTTCGGTGATGAGCGTTCCGCCCTGCTGCACGAACTCGTACAGCGCCTTCATGCCTTCTGCGCCGACACCACCGCGAATGTCGGACGTCGAATCAGGATACCCGAGCGACGGGAACTCAGCCGAGCGCATATATGGAATCGCTTTACCAGTGTCCGCGCCCGCATTCGCAGGAGCGGCAGGATTGAATCCGGTGCCGCCGTGTGGATACACAATGACATCGTACTTCGCGCGCAGGTTGCCGTGTTTCAGCATCGGTTCGCCGAAGTAGTGATACGGTACGTGATAGTAATCGAACGCGGCACGAACCCAGCCTTCGTCCTGTGTGCGGGTCCAGCTGTGCACGTATCCGATGCGCGGTATGTCGAGGTCGTGAACCTTGACTGCGGGCGCTCGAGCGACTGCGTATGCCGACAGTCCCAGCTCCTTGAGAGCCGGCTCGAGCTGCGCATGGTTCGCATTGGCAATGATCACGGCGCCGGCAGCGAGCTTCTTTCCGCCCACGTCCACTTCCGCTTCAGCTGCCTGCATCTTCACGTTCGGAAAGCGGAACCGGAACGACACCATGCTGTTGTCCGAAGTATTCGAAATCACGATCGTCTTGCCCGAGCCCATGATGCCACCGGGCGCACGCACATTCGCCGTCACGGGCGTCATGGCCTGCGACAACAGCACCTTATCCGTTACCGGTGTGATTGTGATGTTCCGCATAAGCGGGAACGTCCAGCCCGTATCGTCGTAAGGGGACGGATTGGTGGGCGAAAAATTCTGTAGCGGGAAGTACATGTCCGCTATGCTGCGGAATGGCTGATCGCCGCGAACGATGTAATCGCCCGGCTGCACATCGATGTTGCCGGCCTTGAAGGCGTTCGTTGCTACGTGGAACTCGAGACCCTGACGCCGCAGATCGTTCACCGCTTCCGCCGCATTGGCCTTCGCATGCTGCTGTGCGGGGATCACCCAGCCGTAGGTCGGTCCGTCCTTCCCGCGATTCACAGCACGAACCGTCTTGATCCAGTAGTTGTCCAGATACATCTCGCGGTTTTTTGCGACGTTGCTGAGCGAGAACAGCAGCGCGGATTGCTGGATGTTCACGTTCGCGCGTGGACCCCACGGGATCGAGGGCAGCGGCGGGTTCGGACGGAACCATTCGCGGCTCGTCGTCGTGGCGCCGGCTGTCGCCGTGTAATTCTCGGGTCCGTAGCTCTGCACTTCGTAGAACCGGCCGATCGCGTTTTTTGTGTGTGCGATGAAGAACATGTAGTTCGGCGTCCAGCCATCGTAGAACCCGTACGTCCAGACACCGGGCACGCCGCGCTTCGTCATCTCCATGACATCGTTCTTTGCGAGCAGCCACCATTCGTCGACGGTAATGGCATCAACGGCCTCGTTGTACGGGCCGGTGCCGGTCTAGGAATAGAGGTATGTGGATGCTTCATGCAAGTCGTGCAGCACCGTCGGTGTCCACTCGAGCCAGGTATCGTTCGTGTGCTTTGTGAGCTCGAGGAACTGACCCATGCCGTCACGGTTGTTGTCGTGCTGCACGTACTTGCCCCAGTACATCAGGGGCAGCGAGTTCGCACCACCGGCACGTCCGCCACCACCGCCCGCAGCAGCAGGCGGTGCATTCTTTTTGTTGAAGTAGTACGTGTCGACCATCTTCTCGCGACCATCCACCTCGATCACGGGAGTGATGAACGTGATTACATTCTTTCGAATGTTCTGAATGAACGGCGTCTCTTCGACGACGAGACGATACGCGAGTTCCATCAGCATTTCGGGGCCGCCTCGCTCGGGCGAGTGCATTCCGCTTGTTACATAATAGATCGGCTTCGCGACGTTGATGATCTCTTTCGCACGTGCCTCGGAAGTCTTGCGCGGGTCGGAGAGCGCCTTGAGGTATCCCTTGTATGTGTCGAGCTGGCGCATGGTCTCCTCATCGGAGATCGCGAGCACGATCATGTCACGGCCCTCTTCCGTCTTGCCTATCGACCAGTACCGCGCGCGCGTCGGCGCAGTCCGCGCAATCTCCGCCATGTAGCGGTGAATGTCGGACGCGTGCGTCAGCTCGTTCGGAGTGCCGACGATACGGCCCAGGAACTTGAGCGGCGTCGGCACCGTCGCGGAGGCGGGAAGGTGATCAACCAGCTCCGTCGAGATGCGCGGGTCGGTCAGGTATTCCCGGATCTTCGCCGTATATTCCACGTCATTGGCCTGCTGCGCCGATGCGAGTGCAGGGATGGCGAGTGCGGCCGTGAACAGGCATGGGACGCAGTTGCGCCGCATGATCGAGACTATGCCCGGAACGAGCATGCTGCCTCCTGAGGGTCGGTGGCTCGAGGCCGGTAACGCCGGCCGTGACAGTGTGCGCGCCGGCAGCAGGCTAGGCCGGTACGAGATACGTGTAATCGTCTGACCAGCGCCATTGCTGGATGACCAGCTTCACGCGTGGCGCCATCTGGCTTGCAAGCTCGACGGGGTAGTGCACGAATATGCGGAACGTCTGCGTTCCCCGCCGACCGATCAGGACCATGCCGGCAAAGGATCGATTGCTCGCTTCATAACGAAATGAACTCGCGGCAGTTGCCCACGGATACTCATCACTGGGTGTTACACGCAGGTCCGAAGGCTTCATGCCTGACGTCGAAAGCTTGATCGCGGCCTCGGCTGCACCGGACGCAGGCGGCGCCGCACTGTCGAATTGGATCTGGACATATGCCTGCGGATCAGGCGTACCGTTGAAAAGGGGTGAAAGTGTAATGGAAGAACTGCTGCCGATCTTCATTGTCGAGACCGTCATGTCACTGACTTTGTAGGTCGTGAAGCGCAACGGAAATCCGTCGGGCTGTGAATAGAGGTCCATGTTGACCATCGGCGAGTCGTTCGCGATCCGGATCCGTCCCATCAATGTCGGCATGCGACGAACGCGTCCCAGCGGCCGATGCAGCGAATCCATCCATGTCGCACGCGTAACCATGGGGATCGAATCAGCTGCTGGCGCATCGGACTTCTTGCCCTTATCCGAACATCCGTATGTGACGCATAACATCAGCGCTCCACCTGCAAGCATGATGGCTGTACGCATGAACAATCTCCTTAAATAATACCGCGATACATCGGGTTCACTTCGATCGTGCCGGCTTCATCGACGACATGACGATCCCAGGGAAAGATCACCATGGAATCAGTTTCGAGCGAGTAATAGTCCGGGCGGAATCCGCTCGGCTTTACGAGACTGGCCGCCGTCTTGATCTGCGAGGGCGCGACCTGCCGCAGCGCATTGGCCGCCATGCGCAGTGTTTCACCTGATGTGCTGATTTCGTCGACGATCAGAACCTTGCGGCCCTTCGCTTCACGCGGCGCCTGCGAAAAGATCTTCGGCTGCTCACGCACCCGCTCCATGCCGTCATCGCGGCTGATCTTCATCGAATAGAATTCACAACGGAGGATGGATGCGACGACGGCTCCGGGAATTACGCCCGCTTTCGCGATTCCGATGACGAGGTCGGGCCGATAGCCTGCCGTCGCAACCTTCACCGCCAGCACTCGACACAGTTCGCCGAAGAACTCCCACGAGAGCTCGAGTACGTCTGAGGCGTCCGCCATGCCACGCTGGCGGCTCGAACCCGTAGGAATCGGCATGGTCATCTTCCAGTAAGGGACGCTCCCAACATACGGATCCTCCCGCAGGGCGGAAAGCGGCCGTCCGCCCCTCAAATCGTGCCGTCCGCGCTTGACGCACCCTTCATGCGGCGGCATCCTCCGGGCCATGAGTACAGACCTCCGCACTGCCGCCGATGCCCGTCTCGCCGCCGCCGCCGCGCGCCTGCATATGGCCGATCCGCGGCCCGCTTATCGTGGCCGCCTGCGCGCCCTGAAAGAACAGCAGCCTGAGGCGTTCGACCGAGCATTGCGCCATTACGAGGACACCGTGCTCCCCCAGCTCGCCGGCACCGAGGACGCAATGGGCGTGTGGATCAATTACGGTGCGACGATTGCCGGGTTTACAGCAGCAGGCAGGCTGGTCTCCATTGATGCGACCGGTCGAGCGGCCGCGTTCGCACTACCCGTGTGCGAAGGCACGCTCGTGCTGCACGTGCCCGACGATGCGGCCGCACCTGTGCTCATTGCCGCAGCGCCCGCCACACCCGCACCCGCGCAGCAGGCAACCCTCGATCTGCTCGTGAACGGACGCCTCGGCCTGGACCACGCGGACTCCGACTACTGATCCAGAAGCGAAAACACGCCGTGCTCGTGCGATCTCGTCTTCCATCGAATGAAAGCGCCCCCCGCCGCCATCACTCGGCCGCAGGGCCGGGAAAGCAACAGGGGGCGCGTTCGTCGGACGCAGTTTTCGATTCGCTGCTATTTGTGCGCCTTTTTCACTTCGTCGACAATCATCGTATTGATGGCGTACCCGACACGAAGGACGCCTGCATCGAAGACCGGCACATCCAGCTTCATCGTGTAATCACCCTTCGAGTGCTTCCACGCCGAGTTGAACGTTGTCCTGTCTTTCGAGTCCTGCGTGATCGTTCCGGTGTTTTCCGCCGCCGGCCGCGCCCCGTGCTCCTGAACCTGGATCAAAGCCTGGCCCTGCTTCGCGTTGATGCCGGTGATCGATGCCAGAAACAGGTGCATATTCGGATTGAGTGAAACACCCGCCTTGTTCGAGCTGTAGCTCGCGGACGTTTCGCCGAACATCTGCGGCACAGTATACCAGATCTCCGGAACGATCACGACGGCATCCTTGCCCTTGGCAAGTCCGCGGAAAGACCACGTGGGGCCCTGGATCGGATCATCGAACGCCTGCTCGTCGGACGGCGAGACATGGAGGAAGTCGACCGTGCGAAGAGCGCCCTTTCGGGTCGGCAGACCCCAGTCCTTGTCCGCCTTCAAACGGCCCCGGCCTGCCACACTCTCGTGATCTTTCACGTCCGCATAAGTCATCACCGTGTAGCCCGCAGCGCGCAGCTTGCTCACGAGGTCATCCTGCACCTTCGTCGACAGCTCCTGCAGGTGAGACTTCTCGAGACCTTCGACGGAATAGACGCCATGCGATGACGCGCCGCCCTTCCTCGCCCATACTGATCCGTGCATCGAGATGTACAGATTGACGGTCGGCACGATGTACGTGTTTGACTTACCGAAGTTGCCCCCTGAGGCAACCTTCACGCGGTCCATGGTCACCTCGAACGGCGTCACATCCTGGGCACTCGCTGCCGCGGCGTACAGAGTTAGACCGATTGTCAGTACGAACATGCGCTTCATCGCGAACTCCTGGAGAGGGGAAGGGTGGGATAACAAGAGAACAGACTATCTCACACGAAGGCACAAAGAGCACGAAGACGGCCACATTAAAAATAAATGATCAGTCTTCGTGTTACTTCGTGTTACTTCGTGTTACTTCGTGTACTTCGTGCGAAAAGCCGTTCGTCGTTCGTAATACGCCGCGAAATTACCCGCGCGCCATGCTGTCGAGGAACTCCTTGTTCGTCTTCGTCCGGCGCATGCGGTCGAGCAGGAACTCCAGTGCTTCGGCCGGCGGCATGTCCGCGAGAAAGTTGCGGAGAAGATACACGCGGTTGAGCTCGACCTCGTCCATGAGCAACTCTTCCTTACGAGTGCCGCTACGATTGATGTCGACAGCGGGGAAGATGCGCTTGTCCGAGATGTGACGGTCGAGCACGACTTCCATGTTGCCTGTGCCCTTGAACTCTTCGAAGATCACTTCGTCCATGCGCGAGCCCGTCTCGATCAGCGCGGTCGCAATGATCGTGAGCGAACCGCCCTTGTCGATGTTGCGTGCCGCGCCGAAGAAGCGCTTCGGCTTGTGCAGCGCATGCGCATCGACACCGCCCGACAGGATCTTGCCCGAGTGCGGCACTGTCACGTTGTAAGCGCGCGCAAGACGCGTGATCGAGTCGAGAAGGATCACAACGTCGCGGCCGTGCTCGACCAGACGCTTCGCCTTCTCGATCACCATTTCCGCAACCTGGGTGTGACGGTCGGCCGGCTCGTCGAACGTCGAGGAAATGACCTCGGCCTTCACGTGCTCTTCCATGTCCGTGACTTCTTCCGGGCGTTCGTCGATCAGCAGGACGATGA
>JBDSPG010000250.1:0-3224 GCA_039912685.1 Longimicrobiales bacterium
TCGGTGGCAACGTAGCAGGTGCGGTCGTCACGTTCGCAGTTGTAACGGGATCCGGCTCGGTCACAGGCGCATCGGTGACGACCGGTGCAGATGGCATCGCGACGATCGGGTCGTGGACGCTTGGCACCGTCACTGGTGCGAATACCATCAGCGCTTCCGCAAGCGGTGCAACGGCGTTGACGTTCACTGCGACTGCCGCGGCGGGCCCGGCAGCACTCGTCGAGAAGGCTGCCGGCGACAATCAGACAGCCACTCCTGGAACCGCGGTAGCGGTCGCGCCCAGCGTGCGCGTGAAGGATGCATTCGGCAACCTGAAGTCCGGTGCATCCGTGGCGTTCGGGACTGTTTTCGGCGGTGGTACGATCGGTGGGACGTCCAGCACGGCGACGATCAACACGGATGCGAACGGCATTGCCACGATCGTGGGTTGGACGCTTGGCAGTAGCGGCACGAATACTTTGAGTGCATCCACCAGTGGGGCAACTCTCGTTTCATTCTCGGCGACCGGAACCGTTCCGCCGCCTGCGCCTGGCTTCCAGATCGATATCCGTTTCACGAGCCCGATGACGACGGCGCAGCGGGCGGCATTCACGAATGCCGGTGCACGTTGGAGTGCGGCGATTACCGGCGATCTGTCGAATGTGAACACTGGTTCGATCCCGGCGAACGCATGCGGGAACCACCCGGCGCTCGTTGGTGAGGTGATCGACGACATCATTATTTTCGCGCAGATCGGTCCCATCGACGGTGTGAGCGGAATCCTCGGCCAGGCAGGCCCATGCTTCACGCGTACATCGAACCACCTTACGGTTATCGGCTCCATGCAGTTCGATGAAGCAGACATGGCCAACCTCGAGGCGAACGGCACATTGGGGGCAGTGATCCTGCACGAGATGGGTCACGTCCTCGGCATAGGCACGCTGTGGGACAATGTCGAGCCGTTCCTCCTGAACGGTGCGGGTGGACTCGACCCGTTCTTCAGTGGAACGCAGGCGAAGGACCGTTACACGCTGCTCGGTGCGACACTGGTCAACGGTGTGCCCGTGGAGAACTGTGTGACGGGCGTGCCGACGAGCTGTGGTCAGGGAACGCGTGACGCGCACTGGCGGGAGTCCACGTTCCGCACCGAGCTCATGACCGGGTACCTCAGCGGCAGCGGGGGCACGAATCCGCTGAGCTCGATGACGATCGCTTCGCTCGGAGATCTCGGATACACGGTAAACCTCGCTGCGGCGGACGCGTACACTCTGCCGACCGGCTCGGGCTTCGAACTTGCTTCCGGACCGACGTTGGACATCGGAGCGAGAGAGAAACTGCTCAAGCCGATCGGACGGATCGGGCCGCAGTAGGTACAACAGATTGGGCTCGCACCGAAGACACAAAGGCACTAAGGACAGAAAAAAATCTCACGCGAAGGCGCGAAGCCGCGAAGAAAATTCTTCGTGACTTCGTGTCTTCGTGTGAGATAATTTTTTTGTTGTTGCTTGGCTTCGCGCCTTCGCGTGAGGCTTCCGTTGTTAGTTCATACGCGAGGCCGCGATCTGGGCGGCGAGCTTGAGGGCGTTGTACGCGTTGACGACAGCGCCGGTGGCGGAGAGTTGGCCGAACTTGATCGTGGTGTCCGAACCCGGCAGAGTGACGAGTGTGTCTTTCAAGGGCGTCGCGGACTCGAGGATGACTTTGCGGACCTCGGTCGCGTTGAGTGTCGGGTAATACGCCATGATGAGTGCAGCGACGCCGCTGACAACGGGAGCTGAGAAGCTGGTTCCTGAATGTGCTTCGTAGGAACCGCCGGGTGCCGTGGACTTGATGTCTGATCCAGGCGCAAAGAGATCAACCTTCGTCCGACCGTAGTTGCTGTACTCCGCCGCAAGACCCTCATCCCCCTTCCATGCGGAAGCGCCCACTTCGATCCAGTTCATAGCCATGCCGCCATTGAGGTATGAGCGGTTCGGGTAGTTGCGTGAGGATTCGAGATCTGCGCCTTCGTTGCCGGCCGCATGCACAAGCAGCACACCCTTCGAGTCGGCGTACCGCACGGCGTCATCGACCGCGGACTTGTAGGGCGAGAGACCCTTGCCGAAGCTCATGTTGATGATATTCGCGCCATTGTCCGTGGCATAGCGTATCGCGTTGGCTACATCCTTGTCGCGCTCATCGCCGTCCGGCACCGTGCGTACAACCATGAGCTTCACTGCCGGGGCGATGCCATCGACGCCGATGCCGTTGTCTCGAATGGCACCGATAATCCCGGCTACGCCCGTGCCATGCGACGCGTCTGGTCCGACGACGCTGTTATTGCCGTATTTCCGCTCATCCACGTTCTCGTAGTTGTCGCCGACCTTGGGGCGCGGATTGAAGTCCGGATTGAGCCCGTACTCCAGGTCGCCCTGCAGCCGCTTGAGCTCTTCCTTGACCATGACGGGCGTAATGTTGTTGGCGGCAAGCTGCAGGTACAGCTGCTGCGCCTGCGCGACTTCCTTGCGCAGCGGCCGCAGTGCTGCGACGCGTGCCTCGGAGAGCGTGTCCGGCGCGACTTCCTTCTTCAATACCGCCATGACGTTGGAGACAGCTGCATCCATGCTGCGCATCTGATCGATCTGCGATTCCGTCTCGGCGCGCTTCTGACCGTACTCGGCCTTCACTTCGTCGCAGCTAACGCCGGTGGGAGCAGCGCCGCCTGCGAGACAACGTGCGAACATGCGCGTGACTTCATACGTGTCCTTGTCGATGTCGCCGCCCGCTCCACCAATGAAGTCCCATCCGTGCACGTCATCGATGTATCCGTTGTTGTCGTCGTCCTTCCCATTGCCGGCAATTTCGCGCGCGTTGGTCCAGAGGTTCGCGCGCAGGTCAGCATGGGTGGTGTCGACACCGGAGTCTATAATTGCGACGACGACGGTTCGGGCGGGACGCTTGTCCTTCAGCAGCTCGGCGTAAGCGCGATCGACGGCTGCTCCGGACACACCGTTCTTTTCGCGGTCGAGCATCCACCAGCGTTCGGGCACCTTCATCGCGACGGGTGCCGACGGTGCGGCGGGTGGCGCTGGCTTTGCCGGCGGCGTAACCACCGGGACCGACGCGGGTGTCTGCGCAGGTGACGGCGGTGCCTGCGGGGCGGGCGGTGAGACGCGGGCCGGCGCGCACGCAGCGAGTGCCAGCCCGAAAAACAGCAGCTTGTGTGACCTCATTGGCGGTCTCCATGGAGTACCGGCCGGGTTAGA
>JBDSPG010000262.1:0-7187 GCA_039912685.1 Longimicrobiales bacterium
CCGCGGCGGGCGCACGGATGACTTTCTGACGGAAGCGCAGCGTCTGATACCATGTGGACGCATATTTATCGTGCATCGCAGCGATGACATCAGTCGCAGTTGCGATTTCCTTGCGCGGGGCTGCTGCCTGCCCTGTGCGGCATGACGCTACAACGAGTGTCGCCAGCGGAATGGCTAAGACCAGCATGCCGCGTTTCATCGATTTCATGAACACTCCTAGTATTTGGCCTGGATGACGCGCCCGGTACCGTCGGTAACGGTAACGACGAACAGGCGATCGAATTGGGTTTCAACAATCGGATCGACGACGATACCCGTCGCCTTCTTCACCATGAGGGGGACAGTATTGCTGTGACCGACAACGAGCACGGTGCGGCCGGCGTAGTCGTGTACGATGCGGGCGATCAACGCTTCTGCGTCCGCTTCGAGTGTTGCGCCATTCACTGGTATGACCGTTACCGTGGTGCCGCTCGCAGTCGCGACGACTTCACCCGTCTGCTTCGTTCGATTGTACTGGCTCGTGTAGACGGCTGCGACGCCGGCGCCGCCCATCGCCTTGAGCAGCGCCTGTGCGCGCTCCTGGCCTGCCGGCGAAAGGGTCGGGTCACGCGGGTCACCACCGGCCGCCTCGGCGTGGCGGACGAATACGATGGTCGTCACGGGCGCAGCCTGCGCGGCGAGGGATCCGGCCGAGGACAGGAGGGCCAGCAGAGCGAGCACCAGGGTCGAACGTCGCATACAGAATCCTTCGGGGGGAGCCATGCCTCCTGCGAACGCTACATCCTAGCGCCCGCGGCCTTCCGTGGCTATCACTCTGGTGCCGAAATTCCTGCACCCTGCACCATCGGAAGAGCCGTTTAGCATTGAACGTCCTGAATATCAGCTCGCTGCGAAAAAGCTTTGGCGGCCGGGTCATCTTCGATGACGTGTCGTTTGCGGTCGATGAGACTGAAAAAGTCGGCTTCATCGGCGTGAACGGCTCGGGCAAGTCCACGCTGTTCCGGATTGTGGCCGGGCTCGAGGGCGCGGACACCGGCGACATCGCGGTACGGCGCACTGCGCGCTTGGGATACCTCGCGCAGGAGCCCGACTTCAGGGCTGGCCAAAAGATCCGCGATGCCGTCGCGGAAGGCCGGCCGGAGCTGTACGCGGCTCTGGGCGAGTACGACCGCGTCGGTCACATGCTGGCATCATCGGAACCCGATCATGAACGCCTGGTCGAACGGCATGCGGCGCTTGGCGCGACCATCGACCGGCTCGGCGGATGGGATTGGAATCATCGCGTTGAATCGATGCTCACGCAGCTCGGTGTGGTCAGCTACGACCGCACGGTCGACGGGTTGAGCGGTGGCGAAGCGAAGCGCGTGGCGCTAGCGCGAACACTTCTCGCACAACCCGAGCTGCTGCTGCTCGATGAGCCTACGAACCATCTCGATGCGGACACTGTCCTGTTTCTCGAGAATTATCTGATCGAGTACGCCGGCGCGGTCATGCTCATTACACACGACCGCTATTTCCTCGACCGCGTTGTAGACCGCATGATCGAAGTGGAGAGCGGTCAGCTCACATCGTTTCCGGGTGGATACACGCAATACCTCGAGGCGCAGGCTGCCAGGACAGAGCTGCAGGCGACGGTGGATGCGAAGCGCCGCAAGCTCGTCGAGAAGGAACTCGAGTGGGCGAAGCGCTCACCCCCGGCTCGAAGTGGAAAGCAGCGCGCACGCATTCAGCGCGCCGAGTCACTCGCCGTTGACAGCAAACGATTCCGTGCCGCACAGACAGGCGAACTCACACTGCATACGCCCGAATCCGTGCGGCTCGGCCGCACCGTTCTCAATCTGCATCACGTCACCAAGGGGTATGACGGCCGAACGCTGATTCGCGACTTCGACACCATCTTGCGCGCGGGTGAACGCATCGGCGTGATCGGGCCGAATGGCGCGGGGAAAACCACGCTGATCCGCATGATCCTCGGCGAAGAGACGCCGGATGATGGATCGGTGGAGCTCGGGCTCAACACGCGCATCGCATACTTCGATCAGCTGCGCACGCAGCTGGATCCGGCGTTATCGGTGTATGACTCCGTTGGTGGCACGGACTGGGTTGAAGTTGGCGGGCGGCGACTGCATGTACGCACATATCTCGAGGATTTCCTGTTCCCGAGTGAGCGGCAGCAGCAGAAGGTGTCCAGTCTGTCCGGCGGTGAACGCAACCGGTTGATGCTCGCGGGTTTGTTTTTGCAGCCGTCGAATGTACTGATTCTCGATGAGCCTACGAACGATCTCGACATTGTCACACTGCAGGTGCTCGAGGCGGCGCTTGTCGATTATGGGGGCTGTGTGCTTATGGTGACGCACGACCGGTTCTTCCTGGACAAAGTTGCGACTGCACTGTTTGTGTTCGAAGGAAATGCGACGGTGCATCGTCACGAGGGCGGCTTCGAGCTGTATCGCCGGCTGCGTGAACAAAAGGAAGCTGACGCGGCGGCGGCTCGCTCGGCACTGGATGCACGCGATGTGAAGCCGCGTGTGCAGCGTCGTTTGGAAAGCGGCAGTGCGGCGGCGAAGAAACTGTCGTGGAAGGAAGCGCGCGAGTTGGAGGGACTGTCGGACAGGATCATGGAGATGGAAGCGGAGCGTGACGCGCTTTCCGAACGACTCGCGGACCCTGCGCTCTATCGCGATCCCGCGGAAACCGCGCGCGTCACGGCAGCGTTCAACAATGCGAAAACCAATGTCGACGCGCTCTACGTACGGTGGAGCGAGCTCGAGGAGAGGGCCGGCTGATGTTCAGGGATCGTTTCGTGTCCACACTGATGTGGATCTTCATCCTGGTGGTGGTTCTATTCTGGGTCCCCGTGATGGCCATCATCTTCGCCCTCACTGCGCCGTTTGATCCGGGCCGTTACATCGCGGGACGCTGGTTCCGTCTCGCTGCGGTCACCGTCGTAAGAGTAAATCCGCGCTGGCATTTCCGCACGAGCGGTGTGCGCATCGCGGATCCGCGGCGGCCGTACGTTGTCGTGGCAAATCACGAATCGTATGCCGACATCTTCCTGCTCAGCACGCTGCCGTGGGAGATGAAGTGGTTGTCGAAGGCACAGATTGTTCGCCTTCCGATGATGGGCTGGATGATGCAGATGGTGGGCGATATCGCGGTTCAACGCGACAGCCGCGAGAGTCGCGCCGCTTCCATCGAGGCGGTGCGTGACCGCCTGCGCAAGAACGTGTCGGTGATGATCATGCCGGAAGGAACGCGCTCTCGCACCGAAGACATGCTGCCGTTTCGCGATGGTGCATTCCGCATCGCCATCGAGATGGGTCTGCCGATCCTGCCCATTGCCATCGCCGGGACACGCAACGCCATGGCTGCCGATTCATTCATCTTCAATCATGCGACGGCGGAAGCGCGAGTTCTGGAGCCTGTCGATACCGCGGGAATGACTGTGGCGGACGAGCTCACACTGAAGGAAGAGGTGCGCGAACGAATCCGCGTGGCGCGCGATCAGCTGCGTATCGAGGTTGCGGAGCGGGTGAGTCCGAGTGCTTCCGCGACGAGGCTGTAGGAACGACAACGCGCGTCGTGATCGAACGTGATCGTCACGATCATGACTTCATCCGCGCCGTATTCTTCGACCAGAGCATCCAGCTTCGCGCGTACCGTTGCAGGTGATCCCACAACTCGACGGCGCGGTATCATTCCGTGCAACGAAGGCGGCGCAGCCGATTTTTCGCGTTCCAGAAACTCGACGGCCACGTCAACGGGTGGCACTGCGATGAGCTCGCCACGCACCAGCTTGCGCATCGACATTTCCGCGCTCGATGCGAGACGTCGCGCTTCTTCATCCGTCTCCGCGCAGATCACCCACGAACATACGATGACTCGCGGGTCCGCCGTCGCAACGGACGGCTGAAAATCCTCTCGATACCGCTGGGCGATTGGCGCACCGCCCGAATTGATGAAATCGGCGAATGCATAGGGCAGTCCGAGCTCGGCAGCCCAGATGCCGCTCTGCGGCGACGATCCGAGGAGCCACGGCGCGGGCGTCTCCGGAGCTCCCGGCATGGAGGGGATTCGGGCGAAAGGATGCTCCGCTGGTAGCGAACCGTCGATGTATGCGAGCAGTTCCACGAGCTGCTGCGGGAAATCGTCCGGCGCTGCGTAACGACGATCGCGCTGTAACGCGAGCGTCGTGCGCGGGTCGGTGCCGGATGCGCGCCCGAGGCCCAGATCGATGCGTCCGGGAAAGAGTCCGCTGAGCAGGCTGAATGTCTCGGCAACTTTCAGCGGACTGTAATGTGGCAGCATGACACCCCCGCTGCCGACGCGGATGCGTTCGGTGCGCGCGGCGATTGCAGCAATCAGGACTTCGGGACTTGCACCTGCGAGCATTGGGGTGCCGTGATGTTCAGCGACCCAGTACCGATGATACCCGAGCCGGTCGGCAAGCTGCGCGAGTGCAATCGTATTCTGCGCCGCCTGTGCGCCGGTCGATCCCTGTGAAATCGGTGACTGATCCAGGACGCTGACACGCATCGACCGACTTACTCGTAGTGACGCGCATCGAGGATCTTGCCTGTCATCGTGCCTTCGACACAATCGATATACGCGCGCGCAACGACGACGGCCGGCACTCCGTTCGACGGATCCTGACCCATCCCCTCCAGCGTCTCGCTCACCCATGGCGGACTTACCACATTGATACGAAGGCCTCGCGGCAGATCGAGCGCAGCATTGCGCGCGAACCCCTCGATCCCTGCGTTCACGAGACCAATCGCAGTACCACCCGCCGCAGGCTCCTGCGCGATCACACCGCTCGTCAGCGTGAACGACCCGCGATCGTTCATGTGCTTCATGCCAACGCGCACAAGGTTGACCTGTCCCATCAGCTTGTTACGGAGCGACTTGTCAAAATCCTGATCGGACATGCGGGCAAGTTGTTTGAAAACGGCTACGCCGGCTGCGCACACGATCGCGTCGAACGGTTTGAGTGCCGACAACACAGCATCGAATGTCTCGGGTGATTCGAGCGACATTCTGACGTCGCCTGAAGAATGCCCGATCCGCACGACATCATGGGTGTGCGCCAGGGTATCCGCGACCGCCCGGCCTATCGTACCTGTTGCTCCTACGACCAGTATCTTCATGGATCCTCCAGGAGGTGGCACATCAGGCGGGAAGAATAGCATGATTGCGGTGCGCGCGTCAGACGGGGCAGTTGCGAGCCCGCGCAGGCGCCCGCATGTTGACCGGCCGCCCTATGCCAGGCGGCCCAACTACTTCAGTGAGGTTCAACGTGACCCGGCTTTTTCCCCCGACCTTGTTGTCTGGACGCGCGGTCGCGTTCTGTGCGCTCGGTTTGACAATACTTGCAGCACCGGCACCCGTGGGCGCGCAAAGCGCTCCCAAGCCCAGTGCGGCGGCGGCCGCGGGTGCGATCCGCATTCCGTTCGAGAAGTACGTGCTGCCCAACGGCATGACGGTCATCCTGTCCCAGGACAAGACCACGCCGACCGCGGCGGTCCTGATGACATACCACGTCGGCTCGAAGAACGAGGAGGTCGGGCGCACCGGCTTCGCTCACCTCTTCGAGCACGTCATGTTCACCGGATCGGGGCATGTGCCGTATGGAATGCATGACCGCTACACAGAGGGTGTAGGGGGTTTCAACAACGGCGGCACCAGCAGTGACCTCACGTCGTATTACGAGTCTGTGCCGTCGAACTACCTCGAGACCGCGCTCTGGATGGAGGCCGACCGCATGGGCTGGCTCCTCGATGCGCTCGACAGCATGAAATACAACGCGCAACGCTCGATCGTTCAGCAGGAACGCAAGCAGCGCGTGGACAATGTACCGTACGGCCAGGTCAGTGAGATCATGGCGGCCGCGATGTATCCGAAAACCAATCCGTACTCCTGGCCTGTAATCGGCCACCTCGTCGATCTCCAGAATGCGCCAGTCAGCGCGGTCAAGCAGTTCTTCCGGAAATACTACGCACCGAACAACACCACGCTCTCGATTGTCGGGGACTTCGATCGGGTGCAGACAAAGGCGTGGGTTGCGAAATATTTCGGTGAGATTCCACGCGGTTCGGCGATCGTGCGACCGAACATCGCGCCTACCGTGCTGCCTGCGGAGCGCCGCCTCGTGTATGAGGATGCCGTGCAGGTTCCCAAGCTGTACATCAGCTGGCCGACGGTTTCGGTGCACAGCCCGGACCATTACGCGCTCGAGGTCCTCGGGGACATTCTGACCGGCTCCCGCATCGCGCGACTCACGAAGGCGCTCGTGTACGACATGCAGACGGCAGCAACAGTCTCAGCAGGGCAGAACACAGACGAAGACAGAGGGGCCTTCGGCCTCGAAGCAACCCCGCGTCCAGGCACCACACTCGAATCCCTGGAACACGCGTCCGACTCCATCATCGCTCGCATCAAGATGGAGGGTCCGACCGCGGACGAGATCAAGCGTTCGAAGGCTGGCATGGAACTGCAATTCCTGACAGGTCTCGAGGAGAACCTCGGCAAAGCATTTCAGCTGGGATCGAACCAGGCCTACTGGAGCGATCCGTCGCACGGTTTCACGGTAGACTACACCATGGCGAAGGCCGTTACTGCGGCCGACGTGAAGCGCGTCGCAAACAAATACCTCGGCAGCGGCCGTATCGTGATGAGCGTAGTGCCGACCGGAAAACTCGACATGGCGTCCAAGCCTGCCGCGAGCACACAGGTGAAGAACATGGTGGATGCCGCCAAGATCAGGGAGATCATGTAATGATGAAGCCTACTGAACGTGCGCTGTTCGTCGCGCTTGCCGCGGCTGTCCTGGCCAAACCATTGACTGCGCAGCAGTCGATAAAGACATCGTTCGATCGTACCACCCTTCCGAAGGCGGGCGCTGAACCGAAGCTCACACTGCCCACATGGACGCGGACGACGCTGTCGAACGGTGCGCAGCTCGTTGTTTCCGAGAAGCACGACCTGCCGCTCGTCTCGTTCTCCATGGGCTTCACGGGTGGTGCCAATCAATACGAGCCGGCCGGCAAAACGGGTGTCGCGGGATTTACATCGCAGATGATGAGTGAAGGCACGGCAACACGTACGGGTGACGAGATCTCCAGCGCCCTGCAGCTGCTCGGCACCAGCGTTTCATTCGCGATCGGCGCTGAGGGCGGCAGTGTGGGATT
>JBDSPG010000302.1:0-4592 GCA_039912685.1 Longimicrobiales bacterium
AGCCCGCCCAGAAGCAATGCTGCCAACCCGACAAGGCCGAGGAAACGCGTGAGTGTGTCGAGCGCTTTCGCGAGTTGCTCCGCCTGCTCGCGCGCGGTTGTGAACCCGATCAGGCTCTGGCGGAACAAGTCGTGATGAGTATCCACGAACCTCTGCAGCTTTGCGTCATCCGGCATCTTGATGAATGACTCGTAGCGCGCGATGCTGCCAAAGGTAAGCAGCTTTGTGCTGTCCAGCATCTCGCGGCTCAGGTAGACGCGCGGGCCGAGTGCGTTGCGGAAGCTGACCTCCGTCGGGAGGTTCGTGATGACGCCCGAAATCTCGAAGCGCATGCCGCCCAGCTGCAAGGTGTCACCGATTCTCGTGCCCATCTGCGTCAGCAATGACGGCTCGACGAGTAGCTTCTGCCCGGACGACAGTGTGCCCCACACATCCGCCGGCTGTGTTTCCATGGTGCCGTAGATCGGATACGCGCCGTGCACACCGCGCATCTGCACCAGCTTCACGCCACCGCCGGGCGCGACAGCAATCGAGATCGTGCTGACAATACCGGCTATCGACTTTGGATCGCTCTTCTCGAGCGAGTCGATCAAAGCACGCACGCTATCGGGGAACTGTGTGTTCGAGTTGAGCCGCAGGTCCGCGCCGAGCAGGTTCTGCGCTTCCGCATCAACGGAACGCACGACATTCGCGCGGAACGAATTGATTGCGACGAGCGCCGCCACACCGATGGTGATCGAGACCATGTACGTGGCGAGACGCTTTGCGCTCGAGCGTCCTTCGCGCCAGGCGAGTGTCAGCGCAAATGGTGCGCGCATTTCAGATCGTCGCGGTAGAAGGCGCGCGCGAGGACGCGGGCAACGGTGTGCGTACGTCGCTCGCGATGCTGCCGTGTGCCAGCCGCACAGTTCGTCCCGTGCGGTGCGCGAGATCGAGATCGTGCGTCACGAGCACGAGTGTCGTTCCCGCTGCTTCGTTGAGCTCCATCATCAGGTCGATGATGATCGCGCCGGTATCGGCATCAAGGTTGCCGGTCGGCTCATCCGCGAACAGCAGCCGCGGCGCGCCGGCGAACGCGCGAGCCAGCGCAACGCGCTGCTGCTCGCCGCCGGACAGCTGTGCGGGGTAGTGATCGATGCGGTCCCCGAGACCCACACGGCCGAGCAGGTCCGAGGCGCGCGCGCGCAGCTCGCTGGCCTTCGCCTGCTTCAATGCACCCGCGAGCTCGAGCGGCACGAGCACATTTTCGAGCGCCGTCAGTGTGGGGATGAGCTGGAACGCCTGGAAGACAAAACCGATATTGGCAGCGCGGAACGCAGCGCGTCCATCTTCATCGAGCGCGGCCAGATCCTGTCCCAGGAGCGTGATCGTGCCGGTGGTGGGCTGGTCCAGACCGGCCAGGAGTCCGAGAAGCGTGGTCTTGCCACTGCCGGATGGCCCGACAATCGCCATCTTCTCTCCGGCCTCGATATCGAGATCGATCGCACGCAGCACCGTCAGTGGACGACCACCGCTGCGGTAGGTTTGACCGACATTTTTCGCTGAGATTACCATGCGACGGATTATAGCCGTTTTTTCGACTGCAGCGCTATTCGCGTGCAGTGCACAGCCCAATGCTGCAGACAACACTCCTTCCACGGCGGACGCGACTGCCGCGGTGCGGGACAGTGCTGGCGGCCGCACGAATGCCGTCGCAAGAAATATTGTTTTTCTCGGCACCAGCCTCACGGCCGGCTACGGTGTGGGACCAGATGTGGCGTTTCCCGCGGTGATTCAGCATTTCATCGATTCGGTGGGCGTGCCGTATCGCGTGACCAATGCGGGGATCAGTGGTGAGACGTCTGCGGGCGGGCTGCGACGCATCGACTGGCTACTGCAGACTCCAGTCGATGTGCTGGTGCTGGAGCTCGGCGCGAATGACGGACTGCGGGGATTGAACACGGATTCACTGCAGTCCAACCTCGATGCAATTCTGCAGCGCACGCGCACGAAGTATCCGGATGCTGCGATCGTGATTGCGGGGATGGAGGCACCGCCCAATCTCGGCGTTGCATACACCACACGATTCCGCCGCGTCTATCGCACACTCGCCGACCGCTACCATGCAACGCTGATCCCGTTCTTCCTTAACGGCGTCGCAGGCATGGCCAGGCTGAACCAGGAGGATGGCATCCATCCGAACGCGGAGGGTCATCGGATGGTGGCGGACAGCATGTGGACCGTGCTGGGACCGCTACTGACCGCACGCTTCTTGCCCTGACCGGTCGGACCCCACAGAACGGGAGCGGTCATGACGGGAGACACGGTCGATTCAAAACTGCAGGTGGCGGGCGCCAAGCCGCAGGATGTCGGCACCGGCACAGCGCGTATCGGCAGACGCACCATGGGTGAGCTTGGCGTGCGCGAAGGCGATGTGCTCGAGCTGATCGGGAAGCGGAACACTCCCGCGATTGCACTGCCGCCATACCCCGAGGATGAGGGCATCGAGGTAGTTCGCCTCGACGGCCTGCAACGCGGCAACGCCGGCGTCAGCATTGGCGATTCCATCGGTGTGCGGAAGGCCGACGCGAAGCCCGCGCGCCGTGTGCAACTCGCGCCCGCGCAGAAGAACCTGCGTCTCGTCGGTTCCGGTGAGATGCTGCGTCGCACGCTGTTCCAGCGGCCATTGGTTCAAGGCGACGTCATCTCGACATCCATCTATCAACGCAACCAGGTGGGGCAGGGCCAGGCAGGCATGCCGGACGACCTGTTTCGCATGTTCTTCGAGCAACCCGCGTTCGGTCTGCAGGAGATCCGGCTGCGCGTTGTCTCGACAACGCCCCGCGGGATCGTGCAGATCGCGCAGGACACCGAGATCGAGCTGCTGCCGGAATTTGTGGAAGTGGAAGAATCGCGCACACTGACCGTGAGTTATGACGACATCGGCGGCATCGGTGACACGCTGCAGCAGGTGCGCGAGATGATCGAGTTGCCGCTCAAGCATCCCGAGCTCTTCAGCCGTCTCGGCATCGACCCGCCGAAGGGTGTGCTCCTTTATGGTCCGCCCGGCACCGGCAAGACTCTGCTCGCGCGCGCGGTCGCGAACGAAGCAGACGCGCGCTTCTTCCACATCGCTGGCCCCGAGATCATGGGCCGCTTCTATGGCGAGTCCGAACAACGTTTGCGCGAGATCTTCGAGAACGCGCAGGCACAGTCACCATCGATCATCTTCATCGACGAGATCGACTCGATCGCACCGAAGCGTGAGGATGTGACGGGCGAGGTCGAACGACGCGTCGTTGCGCAGCTTCTGACACTGATGGATGGTCTCGAGCCGCGCACCAACGTCGTCGTCATCGGTGCTACAAACCGTGTCGATGCAGTTGATGAAGCACTGCGGAGACCTGGACGTTTCGATCGCGAAATTGTGGTCGGTGTCCCCGATGTCGTCGGGCGCCGCCAGATACTCGCAATTCATACGAGAGGGATGCCGCTGGCCGATGATGTCGACCTCGACGAGCTCGCCCGCATCACGTACGGCTTCGTCGGTGCAGACATGGCGGCGCTGGGACGTGAGGCCGCGATGGAAACGCTGCGCCGGCATCTCCCCGAGATCAACATGGATGGTGGCGAGATTGCCGAGGAAATTCTCGACAGGCTCTGTGTCACGCGCGATGACTTCCTGAATGCAATGAAGCGCGTGCAACCGTCGGCGCTGCGCGAGATTATGATTCAGATTCCCGATGTCGGCTGGGATGACATTGGCGGACTCGAGGATGCGAAGCGCGAGCTGCGCGAGGGCATCGAGCTGCCACTGCGTCACCCCGAAGCGTTCAAGCGACTTGGGATCCGGCCTGCAAAAGGCTTCCTGCTGTTCGGTCCGCCCGGCACCGGCAAGACACTGCTCGCGAAGGCCGTCGCGCGAGAAGCGGAAGCAAACTTCATTGCGACGAAGTCATCAGACCTGCTGTCGAAGTGGTACGGCGAATCGGAGAAGCAGATCGCACGTTTGTTTCAGCGTGCGCGGCAGGTTGCACCGACCGTCATTTTCATTGATGAAATCGATTCCATGGCGCCCGCGAGGGGCGGCGGTATGGGTGAGCCGGCTGTGACGGAGCGCGTAGTGAATACACTGCTCGCGGAGATGGATGGCCTCGAGGAGCTGAATGGCGTCGTTGTGATCGCCGCATCGAACCGTCCGGGTCTCCTCGATCCCGCATTGCTGCGTCCGGGTCGGTTCGACGACCTGGTTTATGTTTCTGTGCCCGATCGCGAAGGGCGATTGCACATCCTGAAGATTCACACAGCAGACATGCCGCTTGCCGACGACGTATCGCTCGACAGCTTCGCCGACCGCACGCATGGTTATACCGGCGCCGATCTCGAGGACCTTGTCCGCCGCGCCGGCCTCGAGGCACTGCGCGCTGACCTCAATGCGGTGGTGGTGACCGCGGCATTCTTCGAGGAAGCGTTGAAGGACACCCACGCTTCGGTGACATCGGAAATGGAAGAGGAATACTCGGAGCTCGCGGAGACGCTGAAGAGTGAGAGCCCGCGCGGGCCGAAGCGGATCGGATTCAACGTCGAGCCGGCTGCTTTTTAACAACGGAATT
>JBDSPG010000339.1:0-5329 GCA_039912685.1 Longimicrobiales bacterium
CATTCCCGGACCTCATTGTCGCAACCGTCGCGCGCGGTCTCGGTGGGCTGCACCACTACGTCGGCATCCCCAGTACCGTAGGCGGTGCGATCTGGCAGAACCTGCATTTCCTCTCGCCGCCGCCGGAACGCGAACGTACCTGCTTCATCGAGGAAGTGCTCGAGTCCTGCGAGATCCTGACCGAGGAGGGGGAGCGGCGCGTAGTCGATCACGACTATTTCCGCTTCGGCTACGACTACAGCATCCTGCACGACCGCCAGGACATTGTGCTGTCGGCAACGTTCCAGCTCACACCGCAGCCGCAGGACGAGCTTCGCATGGTGATGCGGGAGAACCTGAAGTGGCGTGACGAGCGGCACCCGGACCTGTGGCTGTACCCGTGCGCCGGCTCGATCTTCAAGAAGATCGAAGGCGTCGGTGCAGGACGGCTGATCGATCAATGCGGGCTGAAGGGGCACGTCCTCGGCAGCGCACAGATCTTCCACAAGCACGCGAACATTATTGTGAACCTGGGCGGTGCAACGGCGGCGGATGTTCGTGCACTGATCGCGCTCGCCCAGAGCACGGTGAAGCAGCAGCTCGGCGATGAGCTGGAGTGTGAGATTGGATTTATCGGGGAGTTCTAGTGTGCGGGCGTCGTCAGCCGCTCGACCTCGACAACCACAGTCGTCGCTGCCGGAATGCCCTCTTCGGGGCGGCCGCGGTTCCCGAACGCGAGCTCGGGCCTGATCACCAGGCGGCGCACACCACCGATGCGCATACCGATCACGCCGCCGTCGAACCCCGGCATGACGAAGCCGAGACCGAGCAGAAACTCGATCGGATCCCTGCCCCGCGTTGAATCGAACTCGGTGCCGTCAGGCAGCCAGCCCGTGTAGTGCACGCGCACGTTGTCTCCCACCTTCGCCGTATCCGCCTCGCCCACGACAATATCCTGCCAGAACAGCGTGTACGTGCTGTTGCCACGCTTGATCGGCGTACGGTTCATCTTCGAAATGTCGATGTTGAGAGACGGCGCGTAGGAGATGGTCTCGGGGTTCGCCCACCTGTCATCGACGTCCGTAGAACTGCTGCATGCGGCAAGAACCAACAGCATGGCCATGAGCGACTTGCGCATTATCAGGGATTCTGGTCCGGTTGGAGAACGACGGCTCGGCTCGGACGCAATGCACGCCCTCCTAGTAAACGAACGTGGCGACGGATCTGCGACAAGGGCTCCGGAACGTATCCCGGAGCCCTGTCGAGTCTGCTCGAGGTCTTGCCCCGTTCAGGCTAGAGCCGTGTATCGACCGTACCCCGGTTCCGGCCCGTGATCAGACGGTAGAGGAAGAGCAGAAGGATCGCACCGATGACCGAACCGATGAGATTCATCAGGCCGCCTCCGCCAATACCCGCCATCCCGAACAGCCAGCCGCCGACGATCCCGCCCAGTATGCCCAGGATAATCGTGACGATCATACCGCCGGGATCGTCACCCGGCATGATCAGCTTTGCCAGTGCGCCGACGATGGCGCCGACGATCAGCATCCAAAGGAAAGCCATAAATAACTCCCGCCTGAGGTGAGAACACACCCCATATTCTGGGGCAGCCTGCTCACGCGGCTTGCAAGGGGGGTGCCGCGGCGTTCCGCCGGGTGTACGGCCGGCGGAATTCGCCTCACACTTCGGACGTGCTCGGGCGGCCCATGTACTTGATAATGCGCCAGATGATCCACGCGATGAGGACGATCGGGAGCAGCTTCAGCATGAAGACGAAGAAGCCGACCGTAACCGCGAACAACACCATGACGATCTTGATCGCGATCAGTCCTACGACCGCCAGAGCGCCGCCTGCCACCAGCTTCGAACTCATTATCCTGTCTCCTGAAATCGAGGTTCGATCCTCCGTACGGGACCCCGCAGAGGAAAGATTCAGGCCGCCAGCGTCGAAACAAGTCTGTTGCAGGGACGTGCACCACTGCACTTGGGCGGCGAGCTGGTGGCCGCGTATGTTTCCGAGATGAGACCGTCTACAATCTTACGCTTCCTCCGCACCGGCCTGCTCGCCGTCCTCGCACTGAGTGCGAGCGGCTGCACGCCGCTCAAGCGCGGCTCTGCGCCGGAGACCGGGTCGGCGCTGGAATACACGTCTGCATCGATCACGCGAGACCGCTGGGGCGTTCCGTGGATCGACGCGCCGAGTGATGCAGGCGCGGCCTATGCACTCGCGTACGCGATGGCGGAAGACGGATACGTCGAGCTCGAGGACACATACGCCCGTGCGCTCGGCCGCGCCGCCGCGTGGTACGGCGAGTCGGAGGTCGAGTCGGACGTGCTGCGCCTCAGTCTTGGCGGTGAAGCAGCTGTGCGCGCGGCGTATGCACGTGTTACGGCAGCGGAAAGCACCGTATATCGAGCTTTCGCTGATGGTCTGAATGATTTCATGCGACGTCATCCGGAGCGGCCGCCTCGGCAGATCGTGCGTTATGAGCCGTGGATGGTGTTTGCCGCGACACGGGACGCGGCGCTGGTAGCGCCCCTCGAACGCCTGCTGCGCTCCGATGCCGCCGCTGAGGACGCAATGGTCGCTCGCGCAGGCAGCCGGCTCCTGTCGTCTGGCTCCGCCGCGCGCCCGTACGAGCTCGACATTCGTACGGCCGACGGCTGGCGCATTCACGGGTTCGCCGCGCTCGGCAGTGCCGTACCAGCCGAGGGGTTCACCTCCGCACTCGCATTCGCGCCCGCGCCACTGCAGCTCGACAGCCTGCTCGATCGCGTGGTCGTGCGCAGCAACGATCCCACAGTGGAGGCTAGCACGTACTCGCTGCGGGTGAATACCGCAACCGGCGTCGTGACGCGGAACGTGCGCGTGATGCGCATCGGTCGTGGTGTTGTCGTGGCGCAGCGCGGCGACACGGCGTTCGTGCTGGGGCCGGAGTACATCGCCGGCGACAGAGCGCACCAGTTGCGTGCGGTCGCACGCGCAGAAGATGCCGCTGCCGTTGCGGTCGGCGGTGCGGGAACGGACGTGCTGTTCGTGGACGCGACTGGCGCCGCCAACTTCGATGGCGCGCGCTCCGCCGCAGCCGGACGTGCCGCACATGCTGCCCGTCTCATCGAAGCTGGCGCACAGCGGGACAGTGTGCGTTTCAAGGCGCTCGCGTTCGATACGGAAGTGGAGTCCGCGAGTGCGGAGATCCGAGGGCTGGTCGATGAGTGGGAGCAGGTCGGTGCGGGCAACCCCGAGCGTGCATTCAAACTGGACAGCGCGATCATGCAACTGCGCGCGTGGAATGGACGCTGCACACCCGCGTCGACGGCTGCAGCGCTGTATGCGTCCTACATCGACCAGCTTCGCCCTCAGCTGATGGCAGGCTCCTACGCACGTTTCCTCGCCCTCGAGACCGTGATCGGTGATACGCGGCGCTATCCGCCACGCGCCTGGCGTGATATGAATGCCGTGAGCCGGCCCGCACCGCCGGGATCGCCGACCGTGGCAGCGCTGCGTATTCCGACGGCAGCGATGCCATCACGCTACGGCACCATGTTCGCATATGAAGCCGGCGAGCGCATGCAGCGAACGATCTGGTGGGTTGACCTCAGCACGGGTAGTGCGGCGTCAGTCATGTCATACGGCCAGTCGTGGGAGTCCGGCTCGCCCCACTGGTTCGATCAGGCAGTACTGTTCGCCGGGGGGGCCATGAAGCCAGTTGTTGCGCGCAGCACCGATACCGGCGGAACGCCGTACCGGCCGTTTGTACCGTTGCAGTGAAACGACAGGCGGGTCACTGCCGTAGGGGGATCAGGGTCCACATCGGACCGGAAAGCACAAGGAGGAGTCGTGGATAATCCGAATGAGCCGCAGGCCGAGCCGGGCCGGCGTGATGCGTTGCGAGACCTGCAGGCCAGACTTGATGCAGCGATCGATGATGCGCGTCCGAAGATCAGGCGTGTGCTGGCCGAACTGGACGAGAAGGTCGAAGAGGCGATGCAGGACATCCGGCCGAAGGCGCAGGCCGCAGTCCGTGATGTGCAGCCGAATATCGATGACTTCGTCGCAGACGTTCAGCCGCGTCTGGACTCGCTGTTGAAGAAGCTGCAGGAAAAGATCGACGAGTTGCGTCGCGATCTCAATGCGCGCGCGGCGCGTCGCAAGCCGGATGGGGAATCCGTTGGTGAGCTCGCGCCTCCCGCAACGGAAGGCACCGGCGGGGACGCCTAGAGCTCCGTCTGAATCACGCGCGGCGATGGTGGCAGCGCCACGTCGTCATCACTCTGACCTGCTGCGAGCTCCGGCGTTTGAAGCCGGCTCGCCAGCTGGTCCAGAGCCTCAAGTGACGGAATCACATCCTCGGTAACAGCACCCAGATCGCGGAACTTGCGGGCAGCGGGGAGGACGCGCGTCTCCAGCGAGCGCACCGCCCTGTTGTACGAGTTCACCGTGCGGTCGAGTGATTTGCGCAGGTCGGCAAAATGCTGGCCCATCGTGCGCACGCGGATGTACAGCTCTTTGCCGAGCGCACTGATCTGCTGCGCCTCTTTGGCGATACGCTCCTGGCGCCAGCCGAATGAAACGGCCTTCAGCAGAGCGATGAGTGTCGTCGGTGTCGCAATAACCACACGCTGCTCGAAGCCGACTTCGATCAGGTCAGGATCACGCTCGAGCGCAGCGCTGTAGAAGGACTCGCCCGGGATGAAGAGCACGACGAGTTCCGGCGCGTCCGTGAACTGCTCCCAGTATGCTTTCTCGCTCAACTTCTTCACATGTGTGCGGATTTGCATGGAATGCTGGCGCATGTGTGCTGCGCGGGTCGCATCATCCGGTGCTTCGAGCGCTTCCAGATACGCCTGCAGCGGGACCTTCGAGTCCACCACGATCGTGCGGCCGCCCGGCAGACGCACCAGCATGTCCGGACGCAGGCGGCCATCCTCCGTGTCGACAGACTCCTGCTGATAGAAATCGCAGTGCTCCAGCATCCCCGCGATCTCGACCACGCGATGCAGCTGGATTTCGCCCCAACGTCCGCGCACGTGCGGCGTGCGCAGCGCCTTGACCAGGTTGGACGTCTCGGACTGCAGCATCAGCTGACTCTGCAGCAGCGTCTTCACCTGCTCGGAGAGTTGGCCGTACGCACCTGCGCGCGCAGCCTCGAGCTCGAGTATTCTCGCATCGACCTTGTCGAGTGATTCCTTCAGCGGCTTCACCAGTGCGTCGATTTCGCGAGCCTTCGCATCGACTTCCGATTTCGCCACTTCCTGCTGCTGCCCCAGTGTTGCCCGCGCGACCTGCAGAAATGATTCGGTGCTCGTCTTTAACACAGCCGCCGATAACGCCTTGAAGGTGTCCGCC
>JBDSPG010000353.1:0-11461 GCA_039912685.1 Longimicrobiales bacterium
TGCGCCCCACTAATGATGTTGTGAAGTCGACGATGGGCGTTGCCAGCGGCCCGGTCTCCTTCATGAAGCTCTACGACGCGTCGACGGAAGTCGTGAAGCAGGGTGGCACGCGCCGTGGCGCGAACATGGGTATCCTGCGCGTGGATCATCCGGATATCCGCGAGTTCATTACGTGCAAGCTGGATGTCACGCAGATCACCAACTTCAACATCTCCGTTGCAGTCACCGATGCGTTCATGGAAGCGGTCAAGTCGGGCTCGAAGTATGACCTGATCAGCCCGCGCAACGGTGAAGTGGTCGGACATGATGATGCGCTGGAGATCTTCGACCTGATCGTGCACGGTGCGTGGGCGACGGGCGAGCCGGGCGTGTTCTTCATCGATCGCGCGAATCACTATAATCCGGTTCCCGAGCTGGGCAGCTACGAGGCGACGAATCCGTGTGGTGAGCAGCCGCTCCTGCCGTACGACGTCTGTAACCTCGGCAGCGTGAACGTCGGACTGTATGTGAAGCACAATTTCGCGGAGACCGAGGCGATGTCGTGGCAGGACCGCATTGACTGGGAGGAGCTGCGCCAGGCGGTTCACCTGTCCACGCACTTCCTCGACAACGTTATCGATGCGAACAACTATCCGCTGCCGGAGATCGAGGCGCTCGCGCACAAGATCCGCCGCATCGGCCTTGGTCTGATGGGCTACGCAGATCTGCTCGTGAAGATCGGCGTTCCGTACAACAGCGAGACCGGCATCGAGGTCGCGCGCGATCTCATGCATTTCATTGATGAGGAGTCGAAGCGCGCATCGGAGCGGCTCGCGGAGTCGCGTGGCGTATTCCCCGCATGGGAGCGCAGCATCTGGGGTCCGGACGAAACGTGCGCACGCGACAATGCGGGCGAGCGTATCCGGCCGATGCGTCGCCTGCGTAACTGCAACGTGAACACTGTCGCGCCGACCGGCACGATCTCGATCTTCGCGGACTGCTCGGGCGGCATCGAGCCTCTGTTCGCGGTTGCGTTCATGCGCAATCAGGCGGGCGTGCTGATGCCCGACGTGAACAACGAGTTCGTCGTTATCGCAAAGGCGCAGGGCTGGTACTCCGAAGACCTGATGAAGAAGATCGCGGAAGAGGGTCACATCCATTTCCCGCAGGTGCCGTCAGAAGTGCAGCGCGTCTTTGTAACAGCGCATGACATCTCGCCGGAGTGGCACATCCGCACGCAGGCCGCGTTCCAGGAGTATGTCGATTCGGCGATCTCGAAGACCTGCAACTTCGCGCGTGAAGCGACGGAGCAGGATGTCCGCGAGATCTACCTGATGGCATACGAGCTGAACTGCAAGGGCGTCACTGTGTATCGTGATGCGTCGCGTCCGATGCAGGTGCTGTCCACGGGTAAGACGACCGTGACGTCGAACGGTTCGACACCCGCGCAGTCAAATAGCGATGTCGAGGCGCAGTTGGCGGATGCGCGCGAGCAGCTGCACCGATACGAGCATTCGATCGAAGAGCTGCGCCACGCACTACGCGAGTCGGAGGAGCGCAACCAGATGCGCCGCCACAAGCGCAATCGTCCGTCCGCCCTGCGCGGCACGACCCGTCGTCTCCCGAGCCCGCTCGGCGATCTGTATGTGACGATCAATGAAGACGAGACGGGACGCCCGTTTGAAGTGTTCGCGACGCTCGGCAAGGCGGGCGGCGCGGCAATGGCCGATGTCGAAGCCATTGGCCGTCTCATCTCGCTTGGCCTGCGCAGTGGCATCCCTATGACGGATATCTATCAGCAGCTGCGCGGCATCTCCTGCGATCGCGCCGTCGGCATCGGACCGAACAAAGTGCTGTCAGTACCCGATGCGATCGCACAGGCGCTCGCACAGCACGAGCGCGAGAAGGAAGGCGTGCAGCAGGAGCTGCTCCCCATGCCGCAGCCCGCCAGCGCACTCAGTGCCATGATGGAACCGTCTGCGCAGACCGACTTCGAGTACAACCCCGGCGAGACGTATATCGGCACATGCCCCGAGTGCAAATCGGATCTGCAGTTCTCCGAAGGCTGCGTCAAGTGTCTCGCCTGCGGCTACAGCGAGTGCGGCTGAGTTGACGAGTAGTCGTCGATAGATGTCGGTAAAAAGGGCGGGTCTGCATCACAGCAAACCCGCCCTTCTAATTTCAACAATCCGTTCCTTCGTGCTATTTCGTGCCCTTCGTGCGAAACGCCGTTGTTCGATCCGTTGTTCGCAATCTGTATCAGTCGATATTCGCGATGACCGAATACTTCCCGTCTGTCGTCGCCGAGTAGAGCCGGTCATAGGGCGCAACATCGGATTTGAGCGAGAATATTTCGGCGCCGTTGACCGTCGCCACGGGTGCGAGCAGGCGCGATGGGATGGTCTGCTTTTCGCCCGTGATCTGCCAGCGGTGTCCCGCGAGTGACATGACGGAGTCGGCACCCGCGACCTGTTCATATGCAGGATAGCGCCATTCGCTCTGCATCGCTTCATTGAGCGGCCGATTCTTGCCAGGCAGGCCGGAATCCTTGCAGCCGCCGAGAGCGAGCACGGTGAATATGGCTGCAGACCATGCAGCGCTTTTTCCAAATCCGTTCAGTGTCATCGTCTGTCTCCTGATTGACTCGCCGATCCATGGCCCGCAACTTGGAACTGCGGTCGCCGTTTGCCTGTGTACCACGCATGTCTGTTGGAGGTCTTATGCGGATCACAATCGATCCGGTGCCCGTTGTTCTCGGTATGTACGCCTATGTCGGCGAACTGCTCGCCACCGCTGTTGCAAAACGTGACGTCGATGCCGCCGAACTACTCGGCCGCCGCCACTCCCGCCAGCGCGGCCAGTCGGGCGACCGCGAAGTGCAGAAAATGGTGCGCTCTCTGCACTCCGATGTGAAGACCGCGGACAAGCTGCTCAAGAAAACCGCGGACGTCTGGAAGATATCGCAGGAGACGGACCTCGTCGACCTCGTCATCCTGCCGCGTGGCGGCACCGACTCACCCCGCGCATATGTTCTGCTTCGGCCGAAGGAGCTGAAACCGCTTCTCGAGGCCATCCGTGAGGCAGCCGCGGGAGCGGGGGAGAGCGAAGCAACGCTCGCGGAGCTCGACGGTATGGCGCAAGCCGCCGAAGGCAAGCCAACTGACTATATCACATTCGGCTTCAACCCCTGGAAGGGGTAGACTTCAACCCCCGTGGGGGTAGGCCTCAACCCCCGTGGGGGTAGGCCTCAACCCTTCAACACCCCTACGAGCATTTCTCCCAACGCCTCAATCTGCCACTGCCGCATATCCGGAACGGCATTGAGGTCGGCCGGCCTCTTTGCACCGCTCTTCGCGACATCCTCCAGTTGCTGACGCGGCATCAGAAATCCGCGATCGAGCACCAGCTCTTCCGCCGCCTTGTCGCGAGCCGTCTTGAGCCGCTCCACAAGCTTGTCGAGCTCCGGATCCGGCGCCGCGCGTCCGCGCGAGCGCGGCCGTTGCGGCAGCTGATCGGGACGCATCGCGGCAGCGCGAGCGAGCGCCTGATGCATATCCTTGCCGTATCGGTCCGCAATCGACGGCGGCACACCGGTCGTCTTCGACACAGCCAGCTCCGTTGTCGGCAACGCGCGTGCGAGTGCAACAAGAACTTCATTCGACACGACACGAAAGGGTGCAACGTCGCGCTTGCTTGCAACGCCCTCGCGCCACGCGTGCAGCTCGCGCAATGCGGCCAGCTGCACAGGCTGAAGATCGCGCGTGTTCTTGATTTTCAGGAATGATTCGGTGTCGATCGGGCCGGGACTCCAGTCCGCATCTTCGCGCAGGCGGAATTCCTCTTCTGCCCAGTGCCATCGTCCACGCAGCTCGAGCTCTTCACGCAGGCGGTCGCGCAGACCGGGCAGATGACGCGTATCCTCCGCGGCATACTCGAGCATGTCCTGCGGTAAGGGCCGTTGCGCCCAGTCCGCACGCTGATGCTTCTTGTCCATCTTGTGGTCGAGATATTTCTCGACGAGCGCGCCCAGGCCGATGGCCGGCTCTCCGAGCAACTGTGCCGCGATCTTCGTGTCGAAAAGATTGCCGATGCGCACGAGATGATCCCGCGCAAGCAGACGCAGATCATATTCGGCATCGTGCAGCACTACTTCGCGACCTTCCTCGGCGAGAATCGGCCCGAGCGATCGGATGTCGGTAACTGCGAGCGTGTCGACGAGGAACGTGTCGCTGCGCGTTGACAGCTGAAGCAGACACATGCGGTCGTGATACCGGTGATATCCTGCCGCTTCCGTGTCCAGCGCGATCAGATCGCTTGTCCGCAGTGATACAGCAGCTTCCGCGAGCTCTGTTTCAGAATGGATGTAGTGCATTACCTCTCGGGGCGTGCAGGGGCCCGGCCGAAGACCGCATTTCGTTTGCGCGCCACGCCAGCGTAACCTAGTGTCATGCATTCAGAATCGGGGCATTCCCCGAACCCGTCAACGTCAAACGCGCGTAAGGTGTCCGAACCACACGAAATCCTGGTGACCTGCCGCCGTGTTCACAGCGCCGGGGGCGAAACGGACGCACTCCTCATGCGCGATGGCTGGATCGCCGCCCTGGGCGATGACGCCCGCCGACAGGCTCGCCGATCAGGGGCCCAGATCATGGATCTGGCGGGTGCCACCATCACGCCGGGTCTGATTGATGCCCACGTACACCTGACAGAATGGGCCCTCACGCGGGACCAGACCGACCTCTCGGCCGCAGCCTCACCCCAGGACGCCGCAATCCTGCTCCGCGGGCGAACACCCCAACATGATCCCTCGCGCTGGGTGCGCGGACGTGGCTGGAGCGCCCACCAGTGGAACGGTACGCTGCCCGATCGCTTCGCTCTGGACTCGCTCTTTCCCGACCAGCCCGTCGCCCTGCAGAGCCATGACATGCACAGCCTCTGGCTCAATTCTGCTGCCCTGACCCGCGCGGGCATTGGCGATTCCACACCGGACCCCCACGGTGGCAAGATTGTCAGGGACGAACACGGTGCCCCCACGGGCCTGCTCCTCGAGACGGCCGCGCAGCTCGTCCTGGCATATGTCCCGGTCCCGACGGTCGCCGAAGCGATCGCCGCTGTAACCGCGGGCCAGGCCGCGTTGCACCAGCTCGGGTTCACGGGTGTTCATTCCTTCCCAGGTATACACATTCCCGATCCCGACCCCTTCGCAATTCTGCAACGGCTTCATGAATGCGACGTCCTGCGGCTCCGTGTCCTGCAGCATTTCGCGCAGGACCGGCTGGACAGCGCAATCGAGTTGGGGATTCGCAGCGGCTTCGGTGATGACTGGTTGCGCATCGGTGGGGTAAAACTGTTCCTCGACGGCGCGCTCGGCTCGCGGACCGCGTGGATGCGTGAGCCGTACGAAGCGTCCGACTCGTGTGGCGTGAACGTACTGCCTCGCGAGGCATTGCGTGAAATTGTCGTGAAGGCGGCTGCGGCCGGAATCGCATGCACGGTGCACGCGATCGGCGATGCAGCAGTTACTCTCGCACTGGATGAACTGTCACCGCCAGAACGCGCTGTTGCGGCACTGCCGCACCGCATCGAGCACGTGCAATGCTGTCCGCCGGAACGGATGAAGGACTTCGCGCGGGCGAACATCATCTGCTCGGTTCAGCCCTGCCATCTCATGAGTGACTGGCGCGCGGCCGACCAGCACTGGGGCGGGAGGAGCAGCTGGACCTACGCGTTCGGCTCGTTGCTCGCGAACGGCGCCATACTCGCCTTCGGGTCCGACGCGCCCGTAGAGCCGATCGACCCGCGTCGCGGGCTCTTTGCGGCAGTCCGCCGCATGGACGATGCACGCATGCCGTCGCATGGCTGGTACGCCGATGAACGCATCTCAGCGCCCGCCGCGCTTCACGCGTATACTGCGGGTCCGGCAATTGCCGCAGGAACTCAGACACACCAGGGCGTTTTGAGGAAGGGTGCGTGGGCCGACTTCGTTGCGTGGGACGTCGACCCGCTCGCAATCGACCCTGATGACATGACAAACCTGCGTTGCGTCGCCACTGTGGTGGGCGGCACGACTGTATTTTCCTGATTCTCTGAGGCACTGTTGCGCACGAAGATCGTCGCTACTATCGGACCGGCCACCGCTGCGGTGGACAAGATTCATGCACTCGCTGAGCTGGGTGTCGACGTCGTTCGCATCAACATGGCGCATGGCAGTCATAACAGTCACCGTGATGTGATCCAGTGGACGCGCGAGGCTGCTGAAATGATCGGGCGGCCGATCGCAATTCTCGCAGACCTTGCGGGTCCGAAGATCCGCATCGGATCACTCGACGCGCCGGTCAACCTGAATGACAAACACGAGATCGTGCTCGCACCGGAGGGGATCGCGCAACGGGATGAGCTGCCGACAACGTATCCGCAGCTCGCAAGCGATGTCGCTCCCGGCAACCGCATCCTGCTCGATGACGGGTTGATGGAGTTGCGCGTGACTCGCATCCAGGGTGATCATGTGCACTGCACGGTGATCCGTGGCGGCCTGCTGCGTGAGCACAAGGGAATGAACCTGCCGGGCATTCACGTGAGCGCACCGGCATTGACCGACAAAGATCTGCAAGATCTCGAGTTCGCGATTGCCGAAGACGTCGACTACATCGGCCTCTCGTTCGTGCAGCGCGCGGAAGATGTGATCGACCTGCGGTCACGCATGCCACCGGGCTTTCAAATCATTGCAAAAATCGAGAAGGACACCGCACTCGAGCAGCTGGAGCCGATCCTTGCAGCGACGGATGCCGTGATGGTTGCGCGCGGTGATCTCGGCGTCGAGCTCCCGTTCGAGCAGGTGCCGCTGGCGCAGAAGCGCATCATCCAGTTGGCCAACCTCTACGGCCGTCCGGTGATCACGGCGACCCAGATGCTTGAGTCGATGATCGAGAATCCGCGGCCGACACGAGCAGAAGCAAGCGACGTCGCGAACGCGCTCTTCGACGGCACCGACGCGGTTATGCTCTCGGGTGAGACGGCAGCGGGGAAGTATCCATTCCTCGCCGTGGAAGCAATGGTCCGCATTGCATCGGAGATCGAGCGGAGTCCGGCATTCGATGAAGGCCCGACATATGATATGCCGATGCGTGATAGGCTGCGTGTCGGTGCAACACCGACGGAGCATGCGATTGCATCGGCAACAGTCGAAGCGGTCCGGTTGCTGGGCGCGCCGGTTGTGGTCACGTTCACGCGCACGGGCGGCACGAGCCGCCTGGTATCCAGCTACCGCCCACCCGTTCCGATCCTCGCCATCTGTGATTCCGAGCGTGCCCGGCGACAGTTGGCGCTGGTGTGGGGCGTGCGCCCCGTTGTCTGCGCGGACGAGCCGAACTACGAGACGATGGTGGCGTGCGCACGCAAATACATCATCGAAAACCGCATGGCAGAGCCCGGGCAGCGTTTCGTCGTCACGGCAGGCGTGCCGTTCCATGTTGCGGGCACTACGAACATGCTGCGTGTGGAGGTGCTGTGAAATTGCGGTTCCTGGGGACGGGTACCTCTTTCGGCGTGCCGGTCATCGGCTGCCGCTGCGGTGTCTGTACGTCCCAGGATCCGCGTGACAATCGCACACGACACGCCGCGCTCGTCACGGGTGCGGATGGACGCTGCGTTCTCGTTGATACACCGCCGGAATTGCGAATTCAGCTGTTAGCCGCGGGAGTTGGACGCGTCGATGCGGTCTGGTTTACGCATGACCATGCCGATCATACCAGTGGCATGGACGACCTGCGCGTGTTCTCGGCACGCTCGGGCCACGTTTCTGCATTCGCAGGCTGTGAAACCGCGCAATCACTGCGACGCCGGTTCGCGTACATCTTCGACGACGATTACCGTCCGCCCGATGGTACGACCAAGCCGGAGGTCAGGCTGACAGCGCTCACGGATGAGCCAGTGGAAGTAGCGGGCATGGAGATGCTGCCGCTGCGCGTTCCGCACGGCGACACGGTATCGCACGGATTCCGCACGGGCCCGCTCGGCTATGTGACCGATGCCAAGTCTCTCCCTGGCGATGTCGTCGCGAAGCTGAGGGGTGTGCGCATCCTCGTGTTGAATGCACTCTGGTTCGGCAATCCGCATCCGACGCACTTCAATGTCGAGGAAGCGATCGAAGCGGCCGCGGCCGTTGGCGCGGAGCGCACGTTTCTCACCCATCTCACCCACCGCGTTCTCCACTCTGACCTCCTCGCGCGGCTGCCGCGGGGCGTCGAGCCGGCGTACGACGGTCTCACCATCGAGCTCTGATCATGTCGGAACGCCTCGTGTTCGACTACAACAACATGCTCGCGCCGCGGGTCTCACGCGGTCTCGATGAATCCGCGCTTGCTGAATTGGCGCAGCGGTTCTCAGCTGTGCACGCGGACGTGGAGGCACGTCGCCGAAACGGAGAGCTCGGCTTTCTCGCGCTGCCAGCCGAACATGCCGTTGTCGAGCAGATCCGCAGCTTCGCGGATGGTGTGGGCCAGGCATTCGACACGATTGTCGTTCTGGGCATTGGCGGTTCGGCGCTTGGTGCGTCAGCACTCCTGCAGGCATTGCGTCCGCCGCACTGGAACGAGCTGACTGATGAGGCGCGAGACTATTTTCCGCGCCTCTATATCCTCGACAACGTGGATCCTACGACGATCGGGCCGCTCCTGGATCGTCTCGACATGCGGCGCACGCTCTTCAATGTCATCAGCAAGTCCGGCGCGACCGCGGAGACGATGGCGCAGTATCTCATCGTCAGGGAACGGTTGCTCGCTACCATGGATGCCGATGCTGCGCGCGGACACCTTATCTTCACCACGGATCCGGAGAATGGAGTTCTTCGCAGAATCGCTGCGGAAGAGCAGATCGCGACGCTCTCTGTCCCCCCCAATGTCGGCGGCAGATTCAGTGTGCTGTCCGCGGTCGGACTGCTGCCCGCCGCGCTGATCGGCGTCGATGTGCCCGAGCTGCTGCGTGGCGCGGCCGACATGGCAGAGCGCTGCGACACGTCCGACATGCGGGCGAATCCTGCCGCATGCTTCGCAGCGCTGCAATACAGCGCGCAGACTGCGCGGGGCGCGGGGATTCATGTCATGATGCCATATACCGACCGGCTTTACGGTATGGCGGACTGGTTCAGGCAGCTGTGGGCGGAGAGTCTCGGCAAACGCGTGGATCGGCAGGGCAGAGAAGTGTTCACCGGGCCGACGCCGGTGAAGGCACTGGGCGCTACCGACCAGCATTCGCAGGTGCAGCTGTACATGGAAGGACCGTTCGACAAGACTGTGACATTTCTCACAGTTCGTGAGTTCAGTCGCGACATGGAAATCCCGCGTTTGTACGCGGACGTCGAAGAGCTGTCGTACCTCGGCGGTGCCACGCTCGCGTCGCTGCTCACCGCGGAGCATCGCGCAACGGCTGCCGCGCTGGCGACGAACGGTCGCATGAACATGACGATTGAGTTGCCGCGTATCGATGCGCATGGGATCGGCCAGCTGCTGATGCTGCTGCAGATCGCAACCGTCTACGCCGGCGGACTGTACAATGTCGATCCGCTCAACCAACCCGGTGTGGAACTCGGAAAGACACTCACGTACGGACTCATGGGGCGCTCGGGCTTTGATCCGATGGTGGTCGAGGAGTCCGATCCTGCGCGCGTGCTCCAGTGATCGCGTACCTCGACGGTGCATGGATCGATGACCGCGAAGCGTCCATCTCCGTTCACGATCGCGGGTTCCTTTCCGGCGACGGTGTTTTCGAAACAGGCCTGCTTTATCGGGGCCATTACTTCCATCTGCGTGCGCATCTCGATCGCCTCGCCGCCAGCGCCGCAATCATCGGGATGCAGCTGCCCGATACAGAACGCCTTGCGCAGGTTGCGCGCGAGATTGCGGAGCGGAATGGACTGACGGACGCTTCGCTGCGGATCACGTTGACGAACGGCAGCAGCGCGTCGACCGGTGGAACCGTCCTTGTCACGATTGCGCCGCGCGATCCGGCGTGGATCGGGAAAGCGGCAGGCGGATGGCGCATCATTACCGCCGCCGTGACGCGTCCATCGACCACCGCGATTCCGGCGCAGCTCAAGGCGCTCGGTCGTGCATACGCATTGATTGCACGGCACGAAGCGAGGATCGCAGATGTCGATGACGCGCTTCTCCTCACGGATGGCGGCATGGTATGCGAGGGTCCGAGCTGGAACGTCTTCTGGCGCACGGGTAATACTGTCTTCACTCCGGCGCTCGAACTGGGCGTGCTCGCCGGTGTAACCCGAAGCATCCTCATCGATACAGCGGCGAAGCTCGGTTATGACGTGCGCGAGGGCGCATTCAAGCGGCTTGACCTGGATGCTGCAGATGAAATCTTTGCATCCATGACATCCGTTGGGATCGCACGCATTCGCGAGCTGGATGGCCGAACCCTTCCCGACGACACGCCGGCCGCAGATGCGTTGCACGATCACTATTGGCGGATCGTGGAGGCGGTGTGTGAGAGGGGCGGCGAATGAAGCTGGTGCAAACGTCATGAGCGGGGATATGTCACAACTTGGCGCTGAAGGTGAAATCGCGAACCGCTTCCGGCTGATCAGCCGAATGGCCGATGACTTGGCACACGAGATCAAGAACCCATTGAACTCGATGGTGATCAACCTCGAGGTCATCCGTTCACGCGCACGGAAGGGCGATGCCGCAGGCGTGCTCGACCGTGCTGATGTCATCGAGAACGAGGTCCGACGTCTCAATGAACTCATCGATGGCCTGCTCAAGCTGCTGCGTCCGGAGCGCACAACCAGCGACGAAATTTCCGTCGACGCCGTGCTCGCGGAGCTCGGCAATCTCGTCGGCCTGCAGGCAAAGCTCGCGCGTAAGGAGCTTGCTGTGTCACCGATTGGCGAGTCCGCAGTCGCACACGGTCGGCGCGACGCCATCCGCTTCGCTCTGCTCAATATCTTGTCGGCTGAGCTCGACGCCATTGGCAGCGACACCGGCGCAATCGAGGTGGGCGGAGATCTCCAGAGTGACGAGGTCGTTGTTCGCATCGCCTCGCGCTCGCCCGTCACACCCGCGTCGGCCGCAGAGGAGGCACGCGAGCAGTCGCTCGCGACGGCGCGTATTCTCCTGGCTGGTGAGGGCGGCAAGGTCGAAACGAGCGACATTGATACCGGCCGTACGGACGGCGGGACGGATCGCCTGATTACCATACGCCTGCCCCGTGCGGTGAACGCTTGACCCCACTTCGGGCGACCGAATACCTTGTGCCACCACCCTTTGGCAGCGGCAGCACCCCAATGATTGATCAAAATCTCCTATGAAGTTTGCGAAAGTTCTGATAGCGGACGACGAACGCCACATCGCGGAGGGGCTGCAGATGCTCCTCACGGAAGAGGGGTATACGGTCGATACCGCGACTGATGGAAAAAAGGCGTGGGAAAAGGTGCAGAGTGGCGAGTACGGTCTGGTGCTCGCCGATCTGAAGA
>JBDSPG010000372.1:0-3817 GCA_039912685.1 Longimicrobiales bacterium
CATCATTCCGAACTCGGCACTGGTTCAGAACACCATCACCAACTTCACGCTGCGGGATTCACTGATCCGCATCCGTGCAACCGTCAGCCTGGCATACGGCACCGACCTGAAGAAGGCGCACGACGTCCTCTATCAAGCGGCGTCGATCCTTGCGCCCGATGCACCCAATGAGCCGCGCGTACTGCTCACGGAGTTCGCCGACTCGGGCGTCCGTTTCGAAATTTCCATCTGGACGGAGAATGCCTGGGAGTCACGGCGAACGCGTTCCGAACTGAATTTCGCGATTTACGATGCATTGCAAGGCGCGGGCATTGTGATTCCGTTCCCGCAGCGCGATGTGCACTTGATCCGCGACGGCCGACCGGTTTCGCCAGCGGATCACGGTACAGAATGACACCCCGGACCACTGGCACGAATTCGCTCCGGACTGTCCAATTTCCGCTGAAAACGCCCTATCAAGGGCGAAGTTTGCCGGGCGGCCCCTCCCCGGTTCATGTTGCGAGTAACACCTTCTTCCGGAGGAATCTACAATGCGAATCCACATGAAGCTCGCGGCAGCAGTTCTCGCCATCGCATTCGCTGCATCGCCCGCCGTCGCGCAGCGCGCTGCGCCTGCGCAGATGGAGAACGGCTTCGCGCAGGATCGTCTCGCACGCATCGACAGCTACGTGCAGGCAGCGGTGGACTCCAATCGCATTGCAGGCGCCGTCCTTCTCGTGATGCGCGATGGAAAAACGGTGTATGAACGCGCGTTCGGCTGGGCGGACAAAGATGCAGGACGTCGCATGACGACCGATGCCATATTCCGCATTGCTTCGATGTCCAAGGCGATCACAAGTGCGACGCTGCTCTCGCTCATGGAAGACGGCAGGCTCGCGGTGAACGACAACGTGAGTATGTACATCCCGACGTTCGTGCAGACGAAGGTTTCGGTGGTGACGGATACGGGCGCGGCGACCGTCAACGCAAAGCGTCAGATCCGCCTCGCTGATCTCCTCACGCACACGGCCGGCATCTCGTACGGCACTGATGCGCGCGTTGCTGCACGCTACCAGGCGGCCGGTCTCGGTCTAGCTGCGGGCGCAGGGTGGTACACGGCAGACAAGGATGAGGCAATCTGCACGACGATGGAACGGCTCGGCACGCTGCCAATCGTAGCACAGCCAGGCGAGGCGTACGTGTACGGTTACAACATCGACATCCTGGGATGTGTTGCGGAACGTGCGTCCGGCCAGCCGCTCGATGAACTCGTGCGCGCGCGAGTCACCGAACCGCTCGGCATGAGCGACACGCATTTCTTCCTGCCGCCCGCGAAGAAGCAGAGACTGGTCACTGTGTATGCGAGTGATTCAACGAACCATGCTGCGCGCGCAATCGAAGGCTCACGCGGGCAGGGTCACTATGTGGATGGTCCGCGGAAGAGTTTTGCCGGAGGAGCGGGGCTTGTGTCAACCGCGCGCGATTACGCGCGATTCCTCGAGGCGATTCGAAATGGCGGCGTGCTGGATGGTCACAGAATCCTCGCGCCGCACACGGTCGACCTGATGACGACGAACCAGAGCGGCACCCTGCACAGCACAACTGGACTTGGTTTCGGCTATGGATTCCAGACCGTCGACCGGTATGGCGCGAACGGTCTGGAATCCGTCGGTTCGTATGGCTGGGGCGGCGCATATGGCGGCCTGTACTTCGTCGATCCGAAGGAACGCATCGTCGCGGTCTTCATGATCAACCAGGTGCCGCTTCGCCACGACCTGCGCGCGAAATTTGCGACGCTCGTGTATCAGGCGCTCGTGAAGTAGCGCAGAGGCACGATGCATGTGAGTCGATGATTTCAAAGTGGCATGGCGTATTCGCGGCCTCATTGATCCTGCTGAGTTCGCCGCTGGCAGCGCAAAAAAATCCGCCGCCGCGGGAACCGCCTCCCGAGCGCGTTTTCCGCGTCGGCCTGGGTGTGCTGGTAGGATCTGCCGGTCTCGGCGGCGCGGTTGACGCTTCGCTGAATGTTGGAGCGCGACTGTACCGATTTCGACTGTCGGCCCAATCCAACGATGTGATGGCGGCCTCGTCCCCGGATGTGCGGCTGTCTATCACCGAGTCGGCGTTCATGCTCGGACGCGGTCGCCGCTACAGGGTGAACTACGGGTCAGTCGCCGCAGGGCTGGCATTGGTCAACGTGTCCCGAGGCTCCGACGACGCTGTCAAGACCACCGTCGGCATCCCCGTCGAGGCGCAGTTGATATCGCGTGGACCCATCCGTCTGGGAGCCACACTCGCAGGCAACCTGAACCTCGAGCAGCCGTTCGCTGCGTTCATCCTCTCGGTCCAGTTGGGTCGAGTACCGTCCCGCTGACCGAATCTCGGTTTCTTGCGCCTGCACAGGGACGCGTCAATCTTCCCGATCTCGATCGAAAACTATCGCAGGATATTACTCGTGGTGCGAAAATCGTTCGTTGATTGGCTGGGTCTGCCACGCGGAGTGCTGGCGGAACCCGCATGCGAGGAATGCGACCCACCGCTTTCTGGATCGAAAGCTGGGTGTCGCAGCGCGCGGACAATGAGAAAGATTCCCGCTAAGACGGGCAACACGCTCAGCCACTGCCCGGTATGCACGGGGAATCCAAGCCAGCCTTCGACGGTGCGAAAGAAGCCGTAGGTCCTCATCTGCTCGACGTAGAATGCCTTGTACTGCTCGACGAAGATCCGCACTCCGAAATACACGGCCAGGAATGTCCCCGTAATGAGGCCGGATCCAATGGGCCGAATCCGACGTCGCTCGACCCACATCAGCACGAGCCATGTGAACGGTCCGATCAGCAGATCGTAGAGCTGCGCCGGATGGCGGGGAATGTTGTCATGAAGCGCGAAGACGACGGCCCATGGAACGTCAGCCGCGCGCCCGACGACTTCGGAATTAAAGAAATTCCCGACGCGGATCCAACCGACGGCGATGGCGACGGCGGGGGAGAAGTAATCCCCGAGCAGTGTCCAGGTCACATTGAAGCGGCGGCTGAAGAACCAGAGACCCGCCGCGATCCCGATCGCCACACCATGTGAAGCGACGCCGCCTTCCCAGATCGCGACAATCTGATGCGGATGCGCGAGGTAGTAGCGCGGCCGGTAGAACAGACAATAGCCCAGTCGCCCGCCGATGATGACCGCGGGAACCAGATAGACCAGAAAGAGCTCTGCGAACGCGACCGACTCGCCAAACCGGCGGACCCGCTTGTACCAGATGACGAAGCCGGTAGCCAGGGCCAACCCGAAACATATGCCGTAGTAACGAACTGCGGTCCTGCCCACGTGAAAAAAGACGGGGTCGACGTTCCATACGATGGGATCGGCCACTTGTCACCGGAAAACAGGTGAAGTACTCTGACTGGGACGGCCAAGATGGCCGCCACGGCCAATGGCTGGCAACCCCCCGCAGACGGTGCGTGAGCGCAAAGGAACTCAAGATGATCCAGATAATGGACAGCCGTCTCGCCACCGAACGCGCGCGTCTCATGGCGGAGGCCGGACTGAGCGAGGCGCCGCCGACACACTTCCGTCGTCCTGCGGAACGACAGGTGAAGCGTTCCGAGCGCGATCGCGTAACGATCTGGTTCGGCGGGCTCACCATGAGGCATGAACATCTCATCCTGGCAGCTCTCGAAGGGCTGGGGTACAACGTCGGCATCATCGGAACGCCGGTAAAGGCCGATTTCCAGGCGGGCAAGGAATTCGGCAACAACGGTCAGTGCAATCCTACGTACTTCACGGTCGGTGCATTGGTGAATCATCTGCGCCGCATGCGCGATGAGGAAGGCATTCCGCT
>JBDSPG010000389.1:0-5948 GCA_039912685.1 Longimicrobiales bacterium
GGCCGCAATCTCGAGATCAGCCTTGGCCGCCTGCGCGCGTGCGCGGTCATCCGCATACGTGATCACGGCCTCGAGCGTCGGCCCGTGGCGATGCAGTCTCGCGAGATACATTTCCGTGAGCTCGGACGGCTTCACTTGCCGTGTACGTATGAGTTCCGCAAGCTGACGGACCGGCCAGTACGCAACATCATCGAGGTTCGCGGGGCGCTTCACCTTCCCAATCTTGCTCATGCGCATCGGGCGGCGCTGCGTGTTGAACGTCATCCCCGGTAGAACTGGATCGAACTGGATGGCAGGCAGCACTTCGTTCGGCAGCTTGACCGCGTGAATCTGATCAAGGCTGCGCGACATAGAATTTACGCCGCGCACCATTTTCTCGCGCTGGGCATCGGTGAACGTGAGGCCAGCGATCTTCTCAGCATCCGCGATCATTTCTTTTGTCACGCGCGCCGGATCCTGCTGCGCCTGTCCCCACAGTACGCCGGGCAACAACGTCGAGCCGAGCCCGATGGAGGAGAAGTACGCGACGAACGCGCGTCGATCGACAGCTTGTTCCGTCATGCGGAGGCTCCCATGGAGGCGGGTACCCAGGTCGTTCCGCGATCCGCAGCGGGCACGGGGCACCGTTCGGGATGCAGGAGGCCTGCAAGGATTTCAACACCGTCGACAACGCGCGGGCCCGACCGGTTGAAGTAGGACGATCCATTCACGACGTACGCGCGTCCTTCCGCGATCGCCCGCGGTGCTGCAGCACGCAGGTGATCCGCGTTCGCATCCGCATCGATGCGCGAGCGCTCGACGTCATAGCCGCACGGCATGATGACCAGCACATCGGGATCGAGCGAAGCGAGATCTTTCCATTCGATCTGGTCGGAATGGGAGCCGGTCTTCCCCGCGAGACACCGTCCACCCGACAGTTCGATCATTTCCGGCACCCAGTGACCGGGCGCGAACGGCGGATCCAGCCACTCGAGGCCGAGGACGGTCGGATGCTCTGCGCCAGCGAGCGCGGCGCTTACCGCATCGAGGCGGCGCCGCAGCCCCGCAACGACTGCCTCACCACGCTCCGGCACACTCGCCGCGCGGGCGACCTGGTGGATCGTCGCGAAGATGTCACCGATCGTGTGCGCGTCCAGCGACTCGACCACAGCGTTGATACCGAGCTCGTTCGCCACCGCGCGGACGCCCGGAGTCGGCACAGCGCACACCTCGCACACCGCCTGCGTCAGAATCAGATCAGGGTTCAGCTCGCGGAGTGCGTCCCGATCGATCTCATAGACGCTGCCATGCTCCGCCATCGCCTGCCGAACCGCGCGATCCACTTCACCGCTATCAAGGCCTGTCGGATCAAAACGCGTTTTGCTGAGGCGCGGACGGTCGAGAACGTGGTCGGGGTAATCACATTCATGCGAGACGCCGACGATGCAGTCGGCGAGACCGAGCGCAACAAGGATCTCCGTGCCGCTCGCCAGGAACGAAACGATGCGCGGTCGAGCACTCATACGCCGAACACCGGTACGCGTCGAGCACTCATGCTCTTCAACTCGCAAGGCGCGGGCGCGTGCGGACAGCCCGCACGTGCGTCAACCAGCCATGGTCGTCCTCGACCCGGCCGTGCACGATGTCCATGAAGCGACGCTGCACCTTCATCGTGATCTCACCCGCCCGGCCAGTCCCGACCTCGATATGATCCACACTTCGAATCGGGGTTACTTCCGCTGCGGTGCCTGTGAAGAACAGCTCGTCCGCCGTATACAGCGCTTCTCGCGGAATCGCTACCTGCTCCACGCGCACGCCGAGATCCATTGCGATCTGCAGGATGCTCGCGCGCGTGATCCCCTGGAGCAGCGTGCCATCGACGCCGGGCGTATACAGTGTGCCATCGCGCACGAGGAACAGATTCTGACCGCTGCCCTCGCTCACGAGGCCGTCCGGACCGAGAGCGATCGCTTCGATGAAGCCGTTCGCGATCGCCTCCATCTTGATCAGCTGCGCGTTGTTGTAATGACCTGCCGACTTTGCAAGCGACGGATATGTATTGGGTGCAGGGCGGTTCCAGCTGGACACGCAGACATCGACGCCGTGCTCGAGCGCGCCCTCGCCGAGGTACGTGCCCCACGGCCAGCACGCGATCCACGTTTCGGTCGGGCAATTGACGGGCAGCATGCCCGCCGCGCCATAGCCTCGCATTACCATCGGGCGGACATAGCACGCGTGCAGCTCATTTCGCTCGATCAGCTCCGCAACCACCATCGTCAGCTCATCCGGCGTATACGGAATCTGCATGCGATAGATTTTCGCCGAGTCGAAGAGGCGGCGGACGTGCTCGTGCCAGCGAAAGATCGCAGGACCACGCGGTGTGTCGTAGCAACGCACTCCCTCGAAGACGGACGAGCCGAACTGGACGGCAAGACTCAGCACATGCGTTTTCGCATCATGCCACGGCACGAATTCGCCGTCATGCCAGATCCACGTTCCCTCGATGATGCCGGACATTGAAACTCCTCTGTGTTACAGCAGTGATCGGATCCATCCGCCGTCTACAGGCACGGATGTACCTGTGATATAGCTCGCACGATCCGATGCGAGGAATGCAACCAGCGCCGCAAACTCCGGCGGTTCGCCTACGCGACCCATCGGAATCTCGCGCTCCCATTTAGCATAGGCGTCCGCAACGTCATGTCCGCCGCGCTCCGCGATGCCGGCCGCCAGACTCGCAAGCCGATCCGTACGTGTATAGCCCGGCATCACGTTGTTGACTGTGATCCCGAATGACCCGACTTCGTTGGCGAGCGTGCGCGCGAATCCCGTCACTGCAGCGCGCATGCTGTTCGACAGGATCAGTGTGTCCACCGGCTGTTTCACCGCGATGGACGTGATGTTGATGACACGGCCCCAGCGACGTTCCTTCATGCCTGGTAGAAATGCGCGAGTCAGAATCAGCGCGCTGCGCAGCAGCAGGTGATACGCCCGCAGCCACGCCTCGTCGTCATGAACCTCGAATGCGCCGGCCGGCGGACCGCCCGTGTTGTTCACGAGAATGTCCACACCGCCGAATTCGTCGAGCACGCGTGCAACGGCATCACGCGCCGACGCGGCGTCCGAGAGGTCGGCCATCACTGGCAGAACGCGAACCGAATGGAGCGCTGCGATCGCTTCCGCTTCACGCGTGATGACATCACCGCGGCGTGCAACCAGCACAACGTTCGCGCCTTCCGCCGCGAGCTCGCGCGCAACTGCCAGACCCAGGCCGCTGCTCGAACCGCCGACAAACGCGACACGGCCGCGTATGCCCAGATCCATCAGCGCGGCTCCGAGCGTTTCAGTATTTTCATTTCTGGTTGTGGAAGTATGAGTCCGTATGGTTCAGCCAGTCGGCGCGCGGCGGATTGAAGATATCCATGTCCAGCGTATCCTCCAGCGCCTCCGCCTCGTGCCACACATTCGACGGAATGTGAAGCACCTCGCCCGCACCGATCGTGATCTCTTCCGAACCATCCTCACCCAGCTTGAACTTCAATGCACCATCCACGATGTACGTGAACTGCTCGTTGATGTGCTGATGACGAGGCACCACCGCGCCCTTCTTCAGATACACGTGCGCCAGCATCATACCGTCACCCGTAATCAGTTTGCGGTCGATTACATCCGTCACCCGCTCCAGCGGCGTGTCTTCCCAGCGAAAAAACGTACACGTCGACTTCATCAAATTCCTCCCAGGGTGCTCCGTGCCGCGTACCGGCACATTCCAGAGGGATAGATTTCCGGCGCGGAGCCCCTCACCGCAAGGTGCAAAGAGCCCTGTAACGCAGGAACTCCGGAACTTCCGGGGACCAAATCGGTAGCTCCACTTGCGGGTGTGCGCACCGAAACGCATGCTCATCCAAGCGGCGCGTTCCTGCGCTGCGACACTCAACCGTACCAGGAGGACAACTCATATGCGGAAGCGCTTCGCACTGGCAGCTAGCGTTCTGGCACTCGTCGTCGTCGTGGCAGGCGCTTGCGCCTCGGCTACCCAAGCCTCCACCGACACGGCCGCCCTCAACGCCGGCCCCAGCTTCCCGATCTCGATCCTCGTCGATAACGGCATGACCAACATGCAGGGAATCACCGTCTCGATCACACGTGAGTCCGGTGGCCCCCGGCTCCTAGGGCCCGTTGAGGCCGGCCGTAAGAAGACTTTTAATTACGACGCGAGCCCAGGCGGCTACCAGCTGATCGCTCGCCGAGGCGTGGGCGAGGAGAACATGGTTTCCGAAGTGTTCCGCCTTGAAGCGGCAACAAGCCTGACATGGCGTCTGCCTTCCAACACGGTTATTAAGGGCAACTAGTCGGCGACTCTGCCGCAAAAGCGGCCGTCCGGGTGCTCCCCGGCGGCCGCTTTTTGTATACGACGGCGGAATCGCGGTTTCCGCTGGTTCGCCACTGATCCCACTCCGCTCAACTCCGTCCTCACCCCATTGCACCCCTTGCGCGCCGGCCCGTTATATCCGATAATCCGGATATATGCATGAATTGATTGGGCCCTTTGCCGCTATTGCCGACGCCACACGAGCGCGGGCGCTCCTCATCCTGGACGCGCACGAGCTGACGGTGAATGAGCTGCAGGCGGTGTTGCAGCTGCCGCAATCGACGGTATCCCGGCACCTGAAGGTCCTGTCGGACGAGGGTTGGGTGGCGACGCGGGCTGACGGTGCGAGCCGTTATTACCGGCTCGCGCGCAACTCGCCGTCTTCATTGCGACGGGTGTGGGAAGCGGTGCGAGTCGAGCTCGGCACATCGCCGGAAGCCGCGCAGGATTCGGAGCGCGTTGCCGAGGTGTTGCGCCGGCGCCGCACGCGTTCGCAGGAATTCTTTTCGACGGCCGCAGGCCAATGGGATGCGCTGCGTCAGGATCTCTTCGGCAGCAACCCGGAGTGTGGTGCCTTGCTCGCGCTTCTGGACCCGTCGTGGGAAGTGGCCGAGCTGGGTTGTGGCACGGGACAGGTGAGCGGAACGATCGCGCCGTGGGTGAAGCAGGTGATTGCGGTGGATGCGTCGGATGCAATGCTGGATGCGGCGCGCGTGCGTCTATCTGAACACGGCAACGTGGAGCTGCGTCGCGGAGACCTGGAGTCGGTGCCGATTGCAACGGGCTCCGTCGATGTGGTGCTGCTGTTTCTCGTACTGCATTACGTGCCGGATGTATCGCGTGCGATCGGAGAAGCGGTGCGCATTCTTCGTTCGGGCGGCAGAGTTCTGATCGTGGACATGGAAGCGCATGGCCGTGCGGAGTACCGCGAGCAGATGGGTCATGTGTGGCAGGGATTCGAGCGTGATCAGATGAGTACGTGGCTGATGGAAGCCGGTTGCAGTGGAGTGCGGATCGGGCGGGTGCCGACAGACACGCAGGCGAAGGGACCTGCGCTGCTGGCGGCGACCGCTTTTGTACAACCAACCCGAACGGAGAACGTATGAGCACAATGATGGAAGCGAAGCCGGCCACGGAGCGTCTGCCGTTCAAGGTGGCGGACCTGGAGCTGGCAGAGTGGGGCCGCAAGGAGATCCGTCTGGCCGAGGTCGAGATGCCGGGCCTGATGACACTGCGCAAGCAGTACGCGGCAACGCAGCCGTTGAAGGGCGCCAAGATCATGGGCTCACTGCACATGACCGTGCAGACTGCAGTCCTGATTGAAACGTTGACGGAGCTCGGTGCCGATGTGCGCTGGGTGTCGTGCAACATTTTCTCGACACAGGATCACGCGGCCGCCGCAGCGGTTGTCGGACCGAAGGGCACCGTCGACAATCCGAAGGGCACACCCGTGTTCGCCTGGAAGGGCGAAACGCTGGAAGAGTATTGGTGGTGCACGTCCGAGGCATTGATGTGGCCGGACGGCTCCGGCCCGAACCTGATCCTCGATGATGGTGGAGACGCGACGATGCTCGTGCACAAGGGTCTGGAGTGGGAG
>JBDSPG010000396.1:0-6599 GCA_039912685.1 Longimicrobiales bacterium
TCGCATGAACTGTTTTCTGCTCGAACACTTTCCGCAACAGCTTCAGCACGGGATACCACTGCAGGCCGCCAGGCTCGGGCGTTCCAGTCGACGGCATGAGCGATGGATCGAAGCCATCCACATCGAATGAAATGTAGACATCATCACCCAGACGTTTCAGAACATCGTTCATCCATGCGTCGCCAGTGTGAATGTCGTCTGCAAGGAACAGGTGGATGTTGTCGCGCTCACGCGACAGCTGCATCTCGTCACGCGTAATCGCGCGGATTCCCACGGCTACCAGGTCGACACGATCGTGTACGCGATGCATGACCGATGCATGCGAGTACGGCGAGCCTTCATACTCGGGCCGCAGGTCTGTATGCGCATCAAACTGCAGCACCGACAGACGCTTCCCTTCCCGCTCCAGACGCTCCGTCCACGCCAGGATCGGCGCGCTCGAGATCGAGTGCTCCCCGCCAAGCATGATGATCAGCTTGCCCGGTGCTGCCTCCAGAACTGCATCGTACGCCTCTCGCAACTCGTGCAGCGCAGGCTCCGGACCCGAACCGGTCAACGAAAGCGATGGCAGTGTCGCGATGCCCACCTTCGATGGCTCCGCATCCAGTTCCTGATCGTACAGCTCGATGAAACGCGATGACTCTATGATCGCTGCCGGTCCATGCGCTGTACCAGCGCCGTAGCTCACGGTCGCTTCGTACGGAACGGGGAGGATTACAACTGCTGCATTGTCGAAATCACTGTCCTCCGCGGACAATCCCAGAAAATTGTGCGGAAGCTCCCACTCGAGCTCGCTCAGACGTCCCGGTAGCGGCATTACTTCGACCTGCTGATGGAGGGTGAGTCGAACATGCTAGGATACAGTCTCGATCGGACAGCTCAGGCCTTCCCAGCGTAGTGCAGCGCCGCTTGCCTGACACTGCGCGCAGATCCCGTAAATCTGAAGACGATAACGCGCCGGCTGAAAACCATGACGCTTTGCTTCCTCTTCCTGCATGCGGATCAATTCCGAGCTATGGATCTCGCTCACTGATCCGCACTCCGTGCAGATCAGATGTTCGCGCACCGGCTTCTGCCCGAACAGGTGCTCGTACCGCTTGAAGCCTTCGCCGAAATCATGTTCCTGCACCAGGCCACTGCGTACCAACATCTCCAGCGTCCTGTATACCGTCGCCTTGCCGATACGCTCACCGCGCTCGCGCAGACTCGATTCGATGTCGTCTACCGACAGATGGTGGTTGGCTCCGAACACGATCTCCGCGATTGATTCCCGCTGCTGCGTGACCGGCAGTCCCTGCTCTCGCAGGTATCGTCGGAACAGATGGACGTAGCTCATGACGCTCCGTTGGTTATCAACAATGATTATTGATAGCGGAGCACGCGCCGCAGCGTCAAGGCGTCTCGGCATCGGAATGGGTGGCCACGGCCTGCGGTTCGGCCGAAGCGCCCCCGCCTTCGACCTCGGCCACCGGATCAGGCTCCATGATGGACCGTGGCGCGCCGAGGTCGATCAGGAGGGCCAGCCAGGCGTCCGTCGAGCGATCGATGATTTCGCGACGCGGCGGTTTTTCGATTTCCTCGCCGAGCCGCCGTACAACGCCATCGACTACACGGGCCACGGCATCAAGCGGGGCCGTGCCGTACTCATCGAGTTTGTCATTGACGGTAGCGACCCCCTTCTTATCCCTCGAAACAGTGAAGCGGGCGGTCAGAACGCGGCGACGCTCGGGGTCCTCATCGAACATGGATAGCACGACGACGGTGCTTTCGCCGATCGCGATTCTACGTGTTGGGAAAATCCAGAGCTCATCGATGTCACTGATTGCGACGCGCGTAGTCAGTGCCTGAAGGAGAGCGTGGAGTGCGCCCAGATCGGGGAGCGTGTTGACCCACTGCGTGCTCATAGTACAGTGCCGTTGGCAGCGTCCGCGGAAGCGGGCGTCGTGAGCTCCACGAAGTGACGCAGCACGTGGAGAAAGTCCTGTGCATTTGTGATGATGCCGAAAGCCTGGTGGGTTCCGCGATCCTTGAGCTTGCTGACGACGAACTCGGAGCTGTCGACAGCAATGGTGGTGAGTGGGCGGAATCCGGATTGTTCATCGACCACGTACGCCGGCAGCATGTTGCCGAAGGCGATGGAGTGAAGCGCGGTGGCGACCATGATGGTCATGGTGGCCTTCTTCGCGTGCTCCCGCATGCGTTCCTGCGCCTCGACGACATCGGTCACGGTATCGGGCAGGGGTCCGTCATCGCGAATGGAACCCGCGAGCACGAACGGCACGTTGTGCTTCACGCAGGCGTGCATGATGCCGTCGGTGAGACTTCCCTGGTCGACAGCATTCCGAATCGAGCCGGCGCGCTTGATCATGTTGATGGCGCGCATGTGGAATGCGTGACCACCGGGAACAGGCCGTCCTGTTCGATCCATCCCGAGTGTCGTGCCGAGCATGGCCTGCTCGATGTCGTGGACGCCGACAGCATTTCCGGCGAGGAGTGCGTTGACGTATCCGTTTTCGATGAACCAGGTGATGACATCGCGCCCGCGGGAATGGAGAACGGCAGGTCCGGCCACCCAGACGATATGTCCGCCACGATCACGCTCGGCGCGCATCAGGTCTGCAATGAGCCCATAGTCCACGGGCTTTTCGCGGCTCACCTGCGAGCTCATGAACTGAAACTCGTCACCAGTGTCATCATCGGGATCACCGAGGAATCCGCCTGCATTTACGTAGATTCCTTCGGATCCATCCTCGCTGAAGCCGGTGGCGACCAGCTGGCCTGCACGAACGTAGCGTCCCTCGAGCACACTCAATCCATCGGTGTCGATCACGATCGCGGAGTCCATGCGCGGCTCGCGCGGCAGGCTCCACGTGCCACCAACCTTCACGTACGTCGGGAGATTGCTGGTGCTGAAGAAGTTGTCCGGAAGGACGCCGTCGGCAGGTGCCGCTACGAAGACGGCATTGGGCGCGTCCGCGAAGCGGGTCTCGGAAAAATCAGGATGTCGATACGCCTGCTGCATGGATAAGTCTAATGGTCTCAGCGTGCGGCGCGAAAGTCCGGGCGGAGGTCGCGCAACGCCGTTCGGACGGCGTCGAGTACCAGCGGCACAGCCTCAGCGGGGCGTTGGCCCATCAGCGCACCCGCGGCCTTGACATGACCGCCCCCACCGAATCCGCGGGCGATCGCATTGACATCGACATTGGCGGCCGAGCGCAAGGAGATCTTGGTGGATCCATCGGCCGTTTCGCGGAACAGAATGGCGACTTCCGTCCCTTCGACAGAGCGCGCGTGTTCGATGAGTCCTTCGACGTCGTCCGACGTCGCATTCAGATCGTCCATCATCTTGCGGCCGATGCTGATCCATGTGATGGGCAGCTCCGGATCGGTCTGTAGGTGGGCAAGCGCTTCACGAAGCAGCTCGATGCGGCGCAGCGGCACGGTGGCGAACAGGCGGCGATAGACCTCCTCCGGATCGATGCCCTGCTCGATCAGATCTCCTGCAATTGCATGCGCCCGATTCGTCGAATTGGAAAAGCGGAACGAACCCGTGTCGGTAACGATCGCCGTATAAATGGCCTCAAGGATCGCGTGCGGCCAGGGCTTCGCGAGCTCGGCTACAGTGAGCAGATCGAAGATGAGCTCGCCTGCCGCACACGCCGCGGCATCCTCCAGCGTGATCGTTGCAGGAATACCGTTGTCAGTCGGCACGTGGTGGTCGATTACGATCACAGGTTTGCCTGCGATGCTCGCGGCGATGCGTCCGATGCGCTTGGGCTCGGCTGTATCGACAACGAGTGCGACATCCGCCGCCGCGATCGTTGCAGTCGTTTGCGGATGCGTGGGATCGCGCAGCCACTCCGCGTCCGGAACGAGGTGACGATAGAGGTCCGGCCACGCCGTGGGATTCGCGATGTGCACCACCTTCCCGATCCCTGTGAGCCAGACGGCCACCGCGATTTCGCAGCCGGTGCCATCGCCGTCCGCATTCACGTGTGTTGTGAGCACGATGCGATTGGCCGCCCCGAGAGTGGCTACGATTTCCTCGAGCTTTGCCCGTCGGCTGGCGGGAACGGCGAGTACATCCTTCATGCGACCTCCGATCCTTCGCTAGCGGACAAAGACCTTGTGTACTTTGGCGTACGTCGAGGCGACATGAACCATTCGGGATGATGTGGTGCCATGAATATGGCCATTCCGCAGTGCTGCGAGGAAGCCCTCTGCAGTGTCTTCGAAGGGATCGACATCTACCGCACCCCGCCCCAGCTCCATCAGTGTATGCGCATCGGAGCCGGCGCCCAATGGCAAGTTCCGCTCCTGGGCCCATGCAACGGCGCGCTCATTGAGGGTGGGGTCATGCAGCCTGGCGTTGAATCCTTCGACCGCGTCCACAAGGTCTTCGATGATGGGAAGAATGAAGCCATCCCCACCCTTGCCGCGTGCGAACGGATGTGGCACGTACACCAGACCGCCCTGCTCCCTGATGCGCATACATGTGTCACGCGCGGGCGTTCCCTTGGGAATCAGCTCATTGATGTACAGCCCAATGATGTCGACACCCTCCGCCGTCTTCACCTCTTCGCCAACAATGATGAAATCCGGATGCGCGCTTTTCAGTGCGAGTGCCGCCCCAATCTGATTGTGATCCGTTACACAGATCCGATCGAGTCCAGCCGTCATCGCAGCCGTCACGATACGGTCCGGGTCAATCAGGCAGTCGAACGACCGCGCGGTGTGCAGATGCATGTCTATTCGCATGCGCGCTCCTCGATCCCGCGCCAGATCTGCGCGGCGCGCTCCTTGAGCTGTTCGATGTTGCCTTCGTTGTCGAGGACGTGGTCCACGAGATCACGTTTGTCATCGGGCGACATCTGGGCATCCATCATCGCGCGCGCATCCCCGGCCGACAGGTTACGTGTCTTCATGAGGCGTTCCATTCTGACATCATCGGGCGCATCAACGAACACGATTTCGTCGAACGCATCCTGCATGCTTGCCTCGAACAGGAGCGGGATCATGTTCACAACAATGGCGGCACCCGACGCGAGGAGTGTCGATTCCTCGATTGCGCGCAACCGCTCGACTTCGGGGTGGACGATGGCCTCGAGAGCGCGTCGCGCATCTGTGTCTCCGAACACCAACTTGCGCAGTGCCGCGCGGTTCAGATCGCCCCACGGCTCCATCACCTGGTCGCCGAATCGTGCGTGAATCCCACGAAGCGACGCAGACCCTGGCGCGACGGCGATGCGCGCGAGCTCGTCCGCGTCAATGACATGCGCGCCGAGCGAGCGCCACACACCGGCGACCGTGGACTTCCCACTTGCGATGTTGCCGGTAAGCCCAACGCGGTAAAGTGGTTTCTGTGTAGCGACAGACGCCGCGGCAACGCCGGCACGGCGGCCGCGCATGCGTTTGAACGCGACATAGATGGTTGCGGCCGCAGCAATCAGGACGATGATGCTGACCACATCGAGAATGCGGGAGATCGCATCCCAGCTCTCGCCAAGGAAGTATCCGAGGGCGACGGAAACCGCCGCCCACGCGGCAACGCCGATCGCATCATAGATGACGTAGCGCCGGTATCGCATGTTGCTCATCCCGGCGAGCCAGGGCGTGAGTGTACGGACGAACGAAACGAAGCGGGCTGCGCTAATGGCTAGAATGGCCTGTCTGCGGAAGAGTGAATGCGCGCGGACCTCGTTACGACGCCAGATCTTTCCAATGCGACCGTTCGATGACGCTGCCTGCGAGCCGCCGAAGCGGCCCAGTGCATAGCCGATCTGATCGCCCGCGAATCCGCCGGCGAACGTCGCAATGAAAACGGCCTCGATGCTGAAGACCCCCTGGTGCGCGAGCAGTGCAGCGAGGAGGATGGTGGCCTCGGCGGGTACCAGGAGGCCGAAGAAGCAGGCGGTCTCGAGCAGTGTCATCGCGAATACGAGCCCGGGCCCGTACCGCGACAGCAGTGGCGCAAGCTGATCTACAAACGGCCCCACGCTAACGCCGGCTCAAAGTGTCGTTGTTTTCGATATGTCATCCGCATTGCCGAGTACACCGTCCGGCCCCGCCGATGTCACCGTGTAGGTGCTGTTTTCGTGTTGCAGCGTATACGGGTTGCCCCAGGGATCGTTTTCCTTCTTGTCCGAGGGCGGGTGCGCGCGCAGCCAGCTGACGAATGTCCTCGCGACCGGCACTTCCTTGCCCGCCTCGCGCGCCACATTCACACCACGCAGGATCGAAGCAATCTGTGTCCTCGCGCTGTAGCGGCGCATCGGCGTCGAGAGTTTCGCCCCAAACGGGCCCATCTTGTCGACGGCCGGCTGCATGAACGAGATCGCCTTCGATCGCGCTGCGGGCACGGCCCAGATGGCAGCAAGCAGAACAATGAGACCAAGAATCTTTTTCACGCTATTTCTCCTCGGTTGCGCTCCGGTTCATCCACCTGATCCAGCGCAGATAACGTTCGAGCTCGATGGGCGTCGGCTCACCGTCCGGACCGTATGCCGTATACATACGCCATTCCATGTATTCTGGTGTCGGAACGGGCAGAAAGGGAGGTATTCGATACCAATGCCGCCTGCGGAAGCGCCAGCCTGCCA
>JBDSPG010000081.1:0-4114 GCA_039912685.1 Longimicrobiales bacterium
CCGGCGACCTCACGTTGCGCGATGAGTCCATGAATGAGTCCGGCTCGACCGTGCAGGTCGCGCCCGGCACGTCACTGCGCATTGTTCGCGCACTGCCTGACGAACGCATCCTCAGCTTCGACCTCGAGACCGGCGCCGTTGCCGGCGGCTTCGTGCGCCGCATCGTCGTTGAACTAATCGCAAGTCGATGGAACGCCATTGCGCTCGGCGAACATGATGCAGTAACAGCACTGCTGCAGGTGCGCGAACGCAATGGTGCCATGCTTCGGCCCGGCAGTCATTACGACCTGCCGACCGGCCACGATCGCGCGGGCGCCACGCGGCCACTCGACCTGCACGAATTCGCAGCAACCGTGCGCGATGCGGGTGCTGGCGAGGATTTGCGGAAGGTTGTGGTTCGGAGTGTTGCGTTTACCAGCCCCATGAACGCGACGTATATCGTCGCGCCGCTGGTCCGGTCGATCGACGATGCAACCATTGCGAATGCACACGCGCGCTACGTCGAGCTGCGCAACTCCGATGCAGGCTTCGTCCTGCCGGACGGTCGCGGGCAGCCTTACCCGTCAGCACTCGGCCGCACGGATGCGGTGCCGATGGACGATATTGTCGGCGCATTCGCGCACGTCGCGGCCAGCGCTGCGGTCATCATCGAGGCCGCACCCGGCTCTGTCGATGCCGCGGTCGCCGGCGTGCATGAACGTATCCGCCGACTGGACGACAAGCTCGCACGACTGCACGCGGAAGCACACGATGCAGCTGCGGAGTCCGCGCAGATGCGCAGACTCGGCGACCTCCTGTTCGCACAGCTGCATCGCATTCCGAAAGGCGCGTCCAATGCGGATCTCGATGACTTCGAAGGTGGTACCGTGCACGTGGCGCTCGATCCGGCGCTGACCGCGAAGGACAATGCACTCAGGCTGCACGAGCGCGCGACACGCCGGGATGGCGCCGCCGAACGGTTGCCGTGGATGATCGAGCGGTCGGGAGCGGAGCGTGCCATGCTCGCCGAACTGCAGCAGCGCCTGTTGTCCGGTGTAGCGGATACCGCGGAAGTGAAACGTTGGTCAGCGGAAGCCGGTAGGTCAGTGCAGCGTCCGCACGACGAGACCGATCGGCTTCCCTACCGATCGTACCGCACGAGCAGCGGGATCGAGCTGCGCGTGGGACGAAACCGCAGAGCCAACGACGAGCGCACATTCCGCCCCTCGGCGCCGAACGACATCTGGCTGCATGCACGCGACCTCGCCGGCGCACACGTCGTCATGCGATGGACGGACCGGACCGCAAACCCGCCAGCACGCGATCTCGCCGAAGCCGCAGTCATTGCTGCAGTCAACAGTAAAGGCAGAACCTCGGGTATGGTCCCCGTCGACTGGACACGCCGCAAATACGTGCGCAAACCTCGCAAGGCAAAGCCGGGAAGCGTCATTGTGGAACGGTCAAAAACGATCTTCGCGGAGCCGGATGCGGGGTTGGATCGGAGACTGCGGGAGGAGTAACGAACGTGCGCTTCGCTTGGAGTTTCACTGCGCTTCGTTTAGGGTTTCACACGAAGATCACGAAGGTTTTACGGCACGTTACACAAAGAAAAATATATTTTTTGTTGTTACATCGTGAACTTCGTACTTCTTCGTGAACTTCGTGTGAAACTGTTGACGACGCGCCAGCAAGCTTAGCCGAGCACTGCCGACATCGACAAAAGCAGTTCCTCCGCCGCGGATGCACCCCCGCGATCGATCGCGTCGATCAGCGCGCTCCCGACAATGACGCCATCCGCTTTCCCTGCGAGTGCAGCCGCATGTGCGGCAGTCGATACACCGAACCCGACAGCAATCGGCGCTGCGGTAAGCCTCCGCATTGCCGCGAGCTCGTCTCCGAGCTCCTCGCGCATCGTTCCACCTGCACCGGTGACGCCGAGTCGTGCGATGTAGTAGATGAAACCCTGCGCAGTACGGCCGATCGCTGCGATGCGTTCCGGTGACGTGGTGGGCGCTACGAGGCGGATCAGTGCGAGCGGCGATTCCGTGAACCGGGATTCCATCTCGGGATCGGCACCGACCGGCAGATCCGTCAAAAGCACGCCCTGCGCACCCGCCGCCGCGGCATCGCGCAGAAATGCATCGACGTCGTAGCGCATGATGGGGTTCAGATAACTGAACAGAATTACGGGTGTGTCGTGACGCGCGCGGAACCGTCGCAGGATGTCCAGTGTGACGTGGAGTGTCATGCCCTGATCGAGCGCGCACTGTGAAGCACGCTGGATGGTCGGTCCATCGGCTACGGGATCACTGAACGGAACGCCCAGCTCGATGATGTCCGCACCGCCGCGCACGAGCGCGTCGAGCAAGTCATCGGTTGCGGCCGGCGACGGGTAGCCCGCAGTCAGGTACGGTATGAGGGCGGTTCTGCCAGCAGCGCGCCATGCGGCGAAGTGCGGCGCAAGCGGGTCGCGATCAGAGGAGATAGTCGGAGACCTTGATGCCGTATTTGTCGGGATCCACAGTCTTGATGATCGTGCGCTTCGGCTGGTCCGTCGTCGGATCGAGCTCGGACAGATCGATCAGGAGCGGCTCTGCGAGAACTACACCCATCCAGTCACTGATGATCGTAGCCTGCGGCTGATGGATCCTCGCGGGATCCGGATTCCGCCGGGTCACCACTGCCATTTCGCTCGTATCGAGAATTGCGAGCGTGCCGACCGGGAATACGCCCGTAACGTTGATGAACGCCTTCACCAGCAGCGGATCATATCCGCGGCGCGGATTCTCACGCATCTCGCGCAGCACTTCGTCCGGCGGCCAGGGCAGTTGCTGATAACTGCGCTTCGACGTCGCGGCATCGAACCCGTCCACGGTCATAACGATGCGACTGAAGATAGTGGGACGCCGGGGCCGGGTGTTCTTCGGATAACCGGTCAGGTCGATCTTCATGTGATGCTCGTACGCGAGCAGCATCGCGCGATACGGGATCTCGGTGAGACCGCGCATCTGGAACAGCATGAGCAAACCTTCCACCGGGTGCCGCTGCATCTGGCCCCACTCATACTCGTCCAGGCCGTCCGTCTTGTTCACAATGACCGGGTCGATGCGCTGCTTGCCGATGTCATGGAACAGTGCGCCGAGGCCCAGCTCGTACAGCTGCGGCTTCGTCAGACCCAGCTTCTGGCCGAGCACGACGCTGAAAATGCAGACATTCACCGAATGCGTGAACGTGTACTCGTCGTGATCACGCAGCTGCGTCATCCCGAGCATTGACGTTTCGTTGTTCAGCACCTGGTCAACGATGGTCTGCACGGCGCGCTTCACACGGCGCAGATTGACAGCGCGGCCCATACGCGCATCCGTCAGCACTTCTTTCGCGACATGCACCGACTGGAAGTACGTGCGCTTTGCTACCTGCTTCGACTCATCATCGGTCTCGCGCTCTTCCGCTTCCTCCACTCCGCGGCGCGGTTCGACGGCCACGTGCTTCGCTGAGCTCGCATCGAGCTTCGCGGCGAAACGGTCGAACGCGTCCTCCGCGTTGCCGACATCCTGCAGCATGAGCGACACGAAGGTCGCCAGGTCGGTGCGGGTGATACCAGGAACGAACTCAACCTGGCCGATGTTGTGTCGACCGAACAGACCCAACGCGTACGAGAATGCGGCGTAGTCCGACAGGTCCAGCCGCATGCGACCGTCATTCAGGAACAGGAAATCACCGACAACCCGTAAATCGATCACTCCCTCACGCTCGAGCAGACGCTGCACTGCGCGCTCCAGCTCGACCAGCGTATTCTGCACGGTGGCGTTTTCGAGCGGATAGATGCGTAACGCCTGCGCGGATGCATACAACGAGATGATGAGTGCGCGGCCCAGCGGCTGCAGCATCGACTCGCTCTGTACGAGCTGTGCGTGCGCCTGCGGGCTGTTCATGAGGCCGACTCCGTGCGCATCGCCTTCGACACTGCGTTGCGGATCATCGGATTCGTTTCCGTCGACGCGCGCTGCAGCACCGCCAGCGCAGCGGGCGTCCCGACGCGGCCGAGCGCCATCGCAGCGCACGCACGGATCTCCTGCGATTCCCTGCTGAACATCCGTCGCCCGTTGAGCAGGCGGTCGAGCATGTCGACACT
>JBDSPG010000164.1:0-9381 GCA_039912685.1 Longimicrobiales bacterium
ACGCATCCGGTGCGGGTTATTACGCGATGGCGGGGCAGGGCTTCGATCCGGACTTCATCTTCACTCTGCCGACCGGTCGGATGGGCGTGATGGAAGGCGAGTCCGCGGTAATGGCTCTCTTCGGAACACAGCTCGACGAGCTGAAGGCGAAGAAGCAGAAGCCTGACGCGGCGTTACAGAAGAAGATGGATGCGGTACGCGCGGACTACGAGAAGCAGCTCGACGCGCGGTACGCCGCGGCGCGAGGCTTCGTGGATGCCGTGATCGCACCCGAACACATCCGCGCGACACTCGCGCTCGCGCTGTTCACGACATTGCATAACCCTGGACCGCATCTCGGCGCATTCGGCACGTTGCCGCCAATCGGCTGAAGACTGGATAACATGGCAGAGAAGGAAATCGTTCGTATCGCATCAGGCCAGGGATTCTGGGGCGACCTGTTGTCCGCCCCTATCTCGCAGGTGCGCCGTGGCAGTGTCGACTATCTCATGCTTGACTACCTCGCCGAAGTCACCATGTCCATCATGCAGAAGCAGCGGTCGCGTGATCCGTCGAAGGGATATGCAAGCGACTTCGTTCCGCTGATGGGCGAGATCCTGCCGGACTGTGTTGCAAAGAATATCCGCGTCATCGCGAATGCCGGCGGCGTCAACGCCGATGCGTGTCGCGATGCAGTGGTCGCGGTTGCGCGCAAGGCCGGACTCGCGGGTAGAGTGAGGGTCGGCGTTGTGTCAGGCGATGACATCATGGACCGCCTGCAGTTGCTCGTCGAGAGTGGCCACGAGCTGCGCAACATGGAGACGGGTGAATCACTCGAGACCGTGATTGATCGCGTGCAGAGTGCAAATGCATACATCGGCGCCGCACCCATCGTGAAGGCGCTCGCGCAGAACGCGACCGTCGTGATCACCGGACGATCGACAGACACAGCGCTCACGTATGCGCCGATGATGCACGAGTTCGGATGGGCCTCCGATGATTATGACCGCCTCGCGGCTGGCGTTGTCGCCGGTCACATCAACGAGTGCGGCGCGCAGTCGAGTGGCGGCAATTCACTTATCGCCTGGAAAGACATTGGCGATACTCTCGGTGATGTCGGGTTCCCCATTATCGAGGCTTCGAGCGACGGCACGTTCGTCGTCACCAAGCATTCCGGCACCGGCGGACGCGTGAACCGCGCTGTGATCGCCGAGCAGATCCTGTACGAGATGGGCGATCCGCGCGAATACATTACGCCGGATGTCGTTGCGGACTTCACGACCATCCATCTCGACGAACTCGGGGATGACCGTGTGCGCGTGCACGGAATCAAGGGCCATAAGGCGACGGACAAGCTGAAAGTGTCGATCTCGTACTCCGCCGGCTACAAGGCTGTCGGCACGCTCGTGTATGCATGGCCGGACGCCATCGAGAAGGCGCAGATGGCGGACCGGATCCTGCGCGAACGGCTCGACCGGCTCGGCGCAAAGTTCGATTCGATACGGACGGAGTTTGTCGGCTGGAACGCGGCGCACGGCGCGCTCGCAGGACCGCCGAACCCGGACGCGCCCGAAGTAGAGTTCCGTTTTGCAGTGCGCAGCATGGACCGAAACGCAGTGGAGACCTTCGCGCGCGAGCTCGCGCCGCTCGTGCTCACCGGGCCACCGACCGTAACAGGCTTTGCCGGTGGACGTCCGAAGGCGCAGGAGATCGTCGCATACTGGCCCGCTCTCATCGATCGCACACAGATCGAGCCCGGCCTGCGCGTGGAAGTGGTGGAAGCATGAAGAGCGTACTGCTGTACGACCTGGCGCACGCGCGCTCCGGTGACAAGGGCGATACCGTCAACGTTGGCATCATCGCACGCAAGCCCGAGTATTATGAGTTCCTCCGCGACCACATGACCGCGGACCGAGTGAAGCAGCACTTCGGCGAGATGGTGAAGGGCAGTGTCGACCGGTTCGAGCTGCCCAACCTGCATGCCATCAACTTTCTGCTGCACGGCGCACTCGATGGCGGCGGTACCGTGTCATTGATGACGGACGCACAGGGCAAGACCTTCTCGACTGCGCTACTGCGCATGAAGGTCGATCTGCCCGACGGCTTTACACTGTGAGGTTGATACCATGAGCTATGAACGCATTCGCGCAGAGAGCAGCGCGGCCGTCGCAGTCATCACACTCAACCGGCCCGAAAAGCGTAACGCGCTCGATGCAACGACGGTTCGCGAGCTCAAGGAAGCGCTGTGCGCGGCGCAGGAGAATGCCGATATCCGCGTGATCCTGCTGCGCGGCGAAGGCAAAGACTTCTGCGCCGGTGCCGACCTCGCCCAGCTCGAGCGCATTGCCGCCGGTGCAAGCCCGCTCGAGAACCTCGAGGATGCCATGGCCATCGGTAACCTCTTCATTGAAATGCGACGTTCGGATAAGCCCATTATTGCCGCAGTGCAGGGCAACGCAATTGCGGGCGGTGCCGGACTGGCGACCGCATGCGACATCGTTCTCGCAGCAGAATCCGCAGTGTTCGGGTATCCGGAAGTGCACCTCGGCTTCGTGCCCGCCATGGTCATGGCGTTGTTGCGGCGGAGTGTCGGCGAGAAGCGCGCCTTTGATCTCGTCGTGCGCGGCGACCTCATAAGTGCCGCTGAAGCGTTCGATTTGGGCATCGTCACGCGCGTAGTTGCCGACGCAGCGCTCGCAGAAGCAGCGCACGATTACGCCGCCGCAATTGCCGCGAGGCCATCATCCGCGGTGCGACTGACCAAGCGCCTGCTCTACGGGATTGACGGTCTTTCTTTCGAGGAAGCCATTGCTCGCGGCGCCGAAGTAAACGCACTCGCACGCTTCACGGATGAATGTCGTGACGGCGTTCGCCGCTTCCTCGACAAACAGCGCGACCGTTGATCTTCAGACCCAACCGCGATCGCGTCCCCGGTGAGAAAGAAATCGGCTTGATCTATCCCAAGATCTTCACGTTCCTCCTCGGCGCATGCCTCGGCATCGCCGGCATGACCCTCCACATTGAATGGCTCGTTACCGTCGGCGTCATTGTGCTCGCCATCGGGCTGTTATTGCGATTTCTGAGTCGTAGGTCTGACGTCGAGTAGCAACGGATTTCATCCGCGCTTCCCAGCGCGAAGATCGTCCGTTGCTGGCATGGATGTGCCCCGTCTCCGGGTGATCTTCGCATTCATGAGCGAATTACTCGCGCAAGCACGCGCCACGCTGAAGCAGTACTTCGGGTACCCCGACTTTCGCCACGGCCAGGATGCGATTGTCACCGGGATCCTCGAAGGTCGGGACGTCTTGGTGTTAGTCCCGACGGGTGGCGGGAAGAGTCTCTGTTACCAGGTGCCCGCGCTGATGCTACCGGGGCTGACCATTGTCGTCAGTCCGTTGATTTCGCTGATGAAGGATCAGGTCGATACGCTGCAGCGGCGATCGATCAGCGCAGCGATGATCAGCTCGGCACAGCCGGACGCGGAGATCGCTTCGACATTGGACGCTGCGGAGCGAGGCGATCTCAAGTTGCTGTACGTAGCGCCGGAGCGGTTCGATGGCCGCGCGTTCCGTGACCGACTCGCCCGCATGAACGTCTCGCTGCTCGCGATTGATGAAGCGCACTGCATCAGCCAGTGGGGTCATGATTTCCGGCCGAGCTATCGGCGGCTCGGCTCTGTGCGCGATATCCTGAGTTGTCCTGTCGTAGCACTGACCGCGACTGCAACGCCTGAGGTACGCGATGACATCGCAGTGCAGATGCGGCTGCGTGATCATCTGCTCATTGCGCGGGGCTTCGATCGGCCCAATCTCGGCTGGCATGTCATCGCAGCACGCGATGTCGGCGAGAAGGACCGCCTGATGCTGAGGCTGCTGAAGCGGCGTGACGATGACGGCGTCGCGATCGTGTATGCACCGACCCGTCGCACGGTCGAGGCACTCGCGGACCTGTTGAACCATTCGGGACTGCGTACTGCGGCATATCACGCAGGCATGAGTGGAGACGACCGCCGTCGCCTTCAGGAATGGTTCATGGAGGAACGCGTGAGCGTGGTCGTCGCGACAAATGCGTTCGGCATGGGCATTGACAAACCAAATGTGCGGCTCGTCGTGCATTATGCGATGGCCGGCAACCTCGAGGGATACTATCAGGAAGCCGGCCGCGCCGGACGTGACGGCAACCACTCGCGCTGCGTGCTCCTGCACTCGCCAAATGATGTGCTGACCCATCGCTTCATGCTCGACCAGTCACATCCACCGTCGCAAGTCGTGCGCGCCGTGCTGCGGGTGTTGCGTCAGCGGTCGACCGGAGAGGTGCCGCTCGGCATGGGCCCCGTCGAGATCGCCCGCGCTGCCGGCGCGATTCCCGAGAAGCAGGTCGAAGCGGCAATCCGCGACATGGAGGCTGCAGGTGTCATTGCAGTCGAGCGAACCCGTGTGCCCGGCACTTCGATGGACGCGCCGCCGCTGCATCGCATCACGCTGCTGGACCGCTCCGTCGGACTGCTCACACTGCAGCGCGTGAGCGGACAGCGGCGCAGGGAAGCGCGGCGGCTTCATGCGATGGAAGGGTATGCATATACCCGTCGCTGCCGGCGCGGCTACATGCTGCGCTACTTCGGCGAGGATGCCGCTGGCATGCGGTGCACGGACTGTGACAACTGCACCCGCCCCCTCCTGCCGCGCACGGCCCGCCCCCGGCAGGCCATCGCCACACGCCTGCGCCGGACCATGGAGATGAGCCTTTCGGCCGGGTGAAACGCTGGGCGTTGGGATATCTTCTCTTCCGGCATGCCTAATGCAGGGTCCGGAAGCATGACAACCCTTCAATACCCGTCGGTGCAGTGAAAACTTGTTGACACGCGTCATTTCCCTGGTACTTCTTGGAACGCTCGTGGTTTCGCAGTCTGCGTACGCGCGCTGCACCATGAGCGCCGGCACAGCGCGCGCTCATTCAGCAACCACGGAAACGCATCATGGCGCGACAACCGCGGAATCGCATCGTGGCGCGACCCTCGCGCATGCTCGCCACCCCGGCACAGAGACTACACCATCCGAACCGGCCGGCGATCAGCAGCATCGTCATTCCGGCCAGCCCACTGGGTGCGGTCTGACTATGTCCTGCGGTGTTGCCGTTGCATCCGAGATTCCAGTTCCCGTCACCTCCTCGCCTTCCACCGACGAGACGTCCGCCCCCGTCATCAGCAACCAGTATGCGTCACCCACATTCGCATTCGAGCCACCCCCTCCTCGCCTCTTTCTGATCTGAGCTGATTCACACGCTTTACCGCTGAATCCCGGCGGAAGCAGCACAGCCATTTCAGGAGATCACAATGCGCTTCAACTGCGCGCGTACAATCCTCATCATGGGGATTGCGATCGCGGCGTGCGGAGGGTCCGAGACGAATCGGAGCACCACCGCGCGCAACACCGACAGCACGACAAAGACGGTAACGGCCGCGCAACCCATGGACTCCGCGGTGCTGCACGGGCAGCATGCAGCCCCCGCCGCTGGTGATTCCGGGACTGCGGCCGCGGCAGCGCCCATGCAGCACGGCGGTGCGAGCATGGCCGGACCGCCACACGCTGGCGGCGCGATGCCGGCCGGAGCGGACCACGCCACGATGCCCGGAATGGCGAGCGCTCAGCACGGGCAGCACGCGGCCGCTCAGACGCACGCGAACATGGCGCACGCCGACATGAGCCGCATGGCGCACGCCGACACAGCGCACATGGCGCACGCCGACACCGCGCACATGGCGCACGCTGACACCGCGAACATGGCGCACGCCGACACCGCGCACATGGCGCACGCGGACACCGCGCACATGGCGCATGCCGACACGACCCCTATGGCTCACGACATGGCCGCGATGCCTGGAATGGGCGCACAGGCCGATGCACATGCGATGACATCGCACAACATGTGGATGCGTCCGCTCGGCAACGGCTGGAACGTGATGGGGATGGCACAGGTGTTCCCAATTGTGACTACATCACCGGGCGCACCTGCCGGCACGTCCCGCGACCGCACGGAACTGTACCTGACGCAGCCCGCGCTGATGGCGAATATCGAGGCGCCCGGAGCGCGCGTGGTCCTGCGCACGACCCTCAATCTCGAGGGCGTCACACAACCGGATGGCGAGCTGACATTTGGCGGCTGGGGCGAGGGGTTTCTCGACAAGCGGCATCCGCATACACTTTTACACGAGGCGATGCTGAGCTTCAACACATGGCAGGAGGGCGGACGCGCGTGGTCGATTTCCGCCGGCAAGGGGTTCGCGCCCTTTGGAACGGACGACCCGATGTCGAGGCCGATCGTCAAGTACCCAACGAACCATCATCTCTCGCAGATCCTCGAGCGCTGGACCCTCAGCAGCGTGTATCTGAATGGTCCGTGGAGCGTCGAAGCGGGATTGTTCGGCGGAGCGGAGCCGAATGGACCATACGATCTGTCGAACATCGGCAGCTTCGGTGACTCCTGGTCTGCGCGGCTTGCGCGCCGCTTCGGCAGCGGATCCGGACCCATGGCGGACTGGGAAGCGTCAGCCTCTTATGGCCGGGTACGGGAAGTCCATGATAATGTTGCTGACATCACGAGCCTCTACAACGGCGCGATCCGACACCAGAAGTCGTATGAATTCGGAAGCGTATACGGACTGGTGGAGGGCTCCGTCAGCCGTCCGGGCGATGGCGATGGAGACTTCTCGCTTCTCGGCGAAACGCGCGTGGCAACAGGCAGGCATCAGCCCTACTACCGTGTGGAATATGCAACACGCCCCGAATACGCGCGCGAAGGACAACCCGGCACAGATCCCTTTTTCCGCTACGATCATGATGCAGAACCGATTGGCGCCACGCGCTGGCTCATCAACACCGCGGGATACGGCTATCAGCTCTCCGGATATCCGTTGAGTGCACGGCCATTCGTCGAATTGCAATACAACCGCGTGTCCGAGGAGCGCGGCGGCATCGACCCCGAACAACTCTTTGGCGCACGCAGCTTCTGGGGCATTTCTGCGGGCTTTCGGCTGTTCCTGGGCGGAGACCCAATGCGCATGGGCTCGTACGGCGTTCTCGATGACATGACATCGATGCATCGCGGCGGCGCAATGTCGGGCTCGGCACCGGCGGCCGGACACACGGGGCACCAGTGAGATTCACGTCAATCATCACGGGCGTGTCGCTGCTGCTGTTGCCGGCCGCAGCGAACGCACACACTGCGCTCACGTCCTCGAGCCCGGCGAAGGGCGCGGTTGTAACGAGCTTCACTGAACTGCGCGTCCGATTCAGTGAACGCGTCGAGCCGAATTATACATCGGTCAAAGTGGTTGGACCGGATGGCGTCGCAGTCGCCATGGGTCCGCTCACACCCGTCGACACCTCCCGCAATCGGGAGTTCGTCGCGCTGTCTCGCTCCGCCGTTACGCGGCCGGGTGTCTACACGGTAACGTGGCGCGCTGCTGGAAAGGACGGCCATCCCGCAACCGGCTCGTTTACATTCAGCGTGGCCGAGCCGGCGCGCCCGTCTGTCGATTCCCTCCAGCGCGCAATTCCGGTAGAGCCCCCGATCCCGTCGCACGCCGACACGATGACCGTCCATGCGGCCGAAAGCACCACGCCTTCTTCTTCGCCTGTTGCCGTCGCCGTTCGCTGGCTGAACTTCATCGCTCTGCTCGGCCTGATCGGCGCCGTGACATTTCGACTGTTCATTCTGCCACGTGCTCTCGCCGGACCCGGCACAGTGCAAATGCTCACGGCAGCCGAACACCATGTCTGGCGCTTCGCCGCCGTAGCAACACTGGTCGCCGTAATCGCATTGGTGGCGCGGCTCATCTTGCAGTCCGTGGCCATGCACGGTGCGCAGAATGCGTTCGACGGGGATCATCTGCGCATGATGATAACCAGCACCCGCTGGGGTCAGGCCTGGCTGCTTCAACTCGTGGCGACCGTTGCCGTCATCGTGACGCTGCTCGTGTCACGCAACGCACGTGAAACGCGCCACGCGTGGATCGTGTCCGCTGCCGCCGTGGCCACGCTCGCCGTCGTGCCCGCGCTCTCCGGTCACGCATCGGCCGTCGACCGGTTCGGAGCAATCGCAATCCTGAGTGACATCGTGCACGTGACGGCGGCCGGTTTATGGCTCGGAACGCTCGCCGCGCTCATTACATGTGGCTTGCCGGCGACGTCCCACGCGGGGGCAGGGCAACCGGACCCGCGCATCCACGCAGTTGCGCAACTCGTCGATACATTTTCCCGACTTGCCGTCGTGGCGGTTGCCGTTGTAATTCTCACGGGTGTGACCAACGCAGTGCTGCACCTCCATGCGCTCGCGGACCTCACCAGTACTGCGTATGGACGCACGCTGTTCATCAAGGTCGCCACACTGCTCGTCGTACTCGGTACCGGATTCTACAACTGGAGGTATGTCCGGCCGTCACTTGCAACCGCGGAGAGCACCGGCCGGATCGTGCGCTCCGCATCGATCGAAATTACCGCGGGAATCCTCGTGATCGCGATTACTGCGATTCTCGTGGCACTCCCCACCCCATAAACGGATCCATGAACGGAGCTGTCACATGAAAAGACTGAAGCTGATATTCGCGACGATGGCTGTGATCGCGTGCGCTGGTCCCGCGCACGCGCAGAACACCAAAAACAAGCCGCGCGATGCGGAAATCAGAAAAGTCGTAGAAGGGTTCAGCCGCGCGCTCGCGGCCGGTGACTCCACCGCTGTCCTCGCCCTCCTACACCCCGACGTCGTTATTTACGAGGGCGGCCATGCCGAGAACCTCGAGCAGTATCGCAGCGGACACTTGCGCAGTGACATCGCGTTCTCCGCGGCGGTGCCACGCTCGACTCTGTCCGACCACGTCGTCCTCGCGGATCGCATGGCGACATACGTGAGTGAATACACGGCCAAAGGGACGTTCCGAAATCGCGCAATCGACAGTCACGGCACGGAAACGATGGTCCTGGTAAAGACGCCCGCGGGGTGGAAAATCCGGCACATCCACTGGTCGAGCCGATAGACCGGCGGGCTGGGACGATCCTTCAACGCCGGCCGGGTCCCCGATCCGCCCCTGCTTTCCCGACCCTATCCCTCCCAGCTATCCTTCCCGCATGAGTGCGTATTTCACGAAGGCCCATAACGAGCTCCGCGAGCGGATCCACGACTTTGCGACCACCGAGATCGCCCCGGTCGCCCGTGAGCTTGACGAGACCAGCCGGTTCCCGTGGGATAACGTCCGGAAAATGGCCGACATGGGCCTCTTCGGCGTCAATGTCCCAAAGGAGTACGGCGGGCAGGGCCTCGATACCATCAGCTATATCTCCGTGATCGAGCAACTGGCCCGGGTGGACGCCAGCCATTCCATCACGATCAGCGCGCACAGCACCCTCG
>JBDSPG010000165.1:0-3070 GCA_039912685.1 Longimicrobiales bacterium
CGTGTCCCACTTGCCGCGTTCCGACGGGTTCGACGACTGCAGATATTGACGTGCCGAGACCGGGCGGGCGAATGCGATGTCCGTCAGCGCCGCGTAGCCGGGGACACCAGAGAGCGCCGTGGCAATCGACTGACGAATGGCGCTCGCGGAAGTCTCTTCGAGCGTCCCGCCTACGGCCACCGCAACCTTGGACAAAATCTGCCAATCTTCCGCGGCGTCTCCCGGCGGCGTAATGACGCGCGACGATGACTGCACGTGGCCGGTCATGTTGGTGAACGTGACGTCCTTCTCGACGAATGCGGATCCCGGCAGCACAATGTCGGCCGCTTCGGCGAGTGCCGTCTTCAACACCCCCTGCACGATAAGAGTGCCGATCTTGCCGGCCTGCTTTGCCGCCAGAATCCAGTCGGTGTCGCCAATCGATCCGTCATGGCCGGTGTCAATGACGTAGAGCACCTTGACGGAACCCGCGTCCACGGCGGTCCGCAGTTCCGAGATATCCGCTGGACCATCGATCGCGGCCATCTTGAACCCGAGGTCACTGGCGCCGCGCAGGTTCGGCGCGTCCACCGCAGGAATCCGGAACTTTGTATCGGGCGGCTGCGGCTTCTCGCGGTGACGCCAGCTGAACGTAACCCCGCCCGTCAGCGGCGCAAACTGCTTCAGGACATACAGCTCTTCGAGCGAGGCGTGACCCGATACCAGCACGCGCACCTGCGAACTTCCGCCGGCTGCGTCCACGGCGTCCTTGACTGCGATCAGCGCATCAGCCCAGGGCATCGCATCAAACCCTCGCGCGGTGCGCACATGCGGCTGCAGCAGCCGCCGATCGCTCTCGATCCAGTGGTAGTCGAAGCGGCCGATGTCGCACATCCAGTAGCTGTTGATCTCGGCGTTGAACCGGGGTGTCATGCGCACCAGGCTCGCGCCTTTGGCCCACTCGGGCTTGGCCTTGATCCAGGCTGTGGTGTTGCAGCCCTTTGCGCACAGCGTGCAAATCGTATCGACCGCCAGCGGGTTGTCCCACGGCCGCGATTTGAAGCGATAGTCACGCGTCGTGATCGCGCCCACCGGGCATACGTCCATCAGGTTGCCCGAGAGGAGCGACACGACGCCCTGTTCCTCGAACGTCGCAATCTCACTGGCCACGCCGCGCTGAAACACGCCGATCTGCGCATCGGTGTCCACTTCGGCCATGAACCGCACGCAACGGGTGCACATGATGCAGCGGTTCCGGTTGAGCAGCAGCGTGGGCCCGAAATCGACGTCGGCTTTCACGCCCTCGCCATCGAACACGCGTCGCGGAAAGTCCATCCGGCTGCGCTCAGGGCCGTAGGAATACGAATAGTCCTGCAGCGGACATTCGCCACCCTTATCGCATACGGGGCAGTCGAGTGGGTGATTGAGCAGGAGAAACTCGAACACACTCGCACGCGCGGCTTCCACATCCGGCGTGTTCGTGCTCACCACCATCCCGTCCGTGCACACCGTTGAACACGACGTCTGCAGCTTCGGCATCTTCTCGATCTTGACGATGCAGACGCGGCAGGAACCGTCAACGGCCAATCCCGGGTGGTAGCAGTAATACGGCACGTGCCCGCCGCTTTGAAGCACGGCCTGCAGGACCGTCTTGCCTTTTTCAACCGTAACCGGGGTGCCGTCAATCGTCAGCGTGACCGTGTCCATAACCCATAAATTCTACCCTGAGCGAGGGCAAGTATCAGACGGCCTGAGTCGAACGGGTCAACGCTTCACAATGACCAGGCCCACGTCGTCGCGGGTATCCACCCGGCGCACCGGAGCCGCGACGGGAATCAGCGCATCGTGGACGGGGGTGGTGACCACGATCGGGACCTGTTCGGTGCGACCGTCGCCGTGAAGAATTGTGAGCGTGAGAGGGAAGTCAAACGTCTCGCCGGTTTGTTCAATTCGCACGGCCACGTGTGTGTCGTCGGCCATCCGCCAGGTCAACCGCACTTCTGGCATCGTGAATCCTTGAATCCAACGGTCGAAGAAGCGGCTGAGTGGCACGGCGGTTTCCGCTTCAAACGCCTTCTTCAGGTCATCAGTGCCGGCTTTGGAGAACCGATGCGTCCGGTAGAACCGCTGGATGCCGCGCGTAAAGGCTTCGGGACCAATCAGGCGCTGAAGCATGTCCAGGACGATGGCCGACTTGTTGTAGACAAGCCCTCTGAAAATTCTCCCGTCGTTCTGCACGTGACCCAGCCGATACCCCAGGTGAATGGGTCCATGGCGGGACAGGCTCAGCGCTGAGTCACGCATCTGCCGAAAGAGTCCACGCTCGGTCTCAGAGCCGCGGTCGTGCCCCGCATAGATAGCGGCGAAGTACTGGGCGAGTCCTTCGCTGAGCCACTGCTCGTGATAGTTTTTCCAGCCTATAGCCTGGCCCCACCATTGGTGGGCCACTTCATGCGCCAGGAAGAAGAACGGATGGCCGGTGAGCGCAACGGGATCGCTGCGCCAGGAAAGACCCGTCGGTAGCGACGGTTGATTCCAGACGGCGAAGTACGCCGGGCTGTGTCCGCTGGGAAGCTCGGCATCGAGAGTGGCGAGGGAAAAGTCCGGATATGGCGCTTCGCCGATGATGTTCGCGTAGTACTCGAGAATCCGTGCGGTCCGCTCTGGCACGGCCCGGTTGGCGCGCAGGAGCCGCGGGGTGGCGACCACGTCCACGTTGACGGCACCAGCGGCAGAGCGGCGCGCGGTTTCGAGGCCGGCGTCGTTGCCGGCATTTGGGGCCGCGATTGCGGGAACCTCGGCGCGCGCGCCACCCACCGGGACGAATCGGGAAATGACGCAGGCCAGATATCGCACGGGCCGGTCCGCCATGAACTGGACCGTGCGCTCGGCCCGTTCATCACCGTTGCGGCCCCCTTGCAGATTCTCCGGCGTGACCACCGAACTGACCAGGCTGCCGGCGGCGACCACTTGATACTGCGCCGGCACCGTGAGGCGCATCGACGCGGTGGCGAAGTCCGTCACTGGCGACTGCGGATACCAGTAAGTGCGGTTGCTATAGAGATAGCGCGGCTCCGGCAGGATGAGCTGG
>JBDSPG010000175.1:0-16974 GCA_039912685.1 Longimicrobiales bacterium
CCGGTGCAGCCATCGGGCTCTTGTAGTAGAACGACAGCCATTCCTGGATGCCGTGCATGCCGGCGCGGTGCGCGAGATCGCTGAAGAGGGCGAGGTCGAGTGCGATCGGTGCGGCGAGAATCGAATCGCGGCAGAGGAAATCGATCTTGATCTGCATGGGATACCCCATCCAGCCGAAGATGTCGATGTTGTCCCAGCCTTCCTTAGCATCACCACGCGGCGGATAGTATTCGATACGCACTTTGTGATAGATGTTGCCGTACAGCTCCGGATGCTGCGACGGCTGCAGGATGTGTTCGATCACGCCGAGCTTGGATTCTTCCTTAGTCTTGAACGACTCCGGGTCATCGAGCACTGCACCATCGCGATTGCCGAGGATGTTCGTGCTGAACCAGCCATTCAATCCGAGCATGCGCGCCTTGAAGCCGGGTGCCAGGATCGTCTTCATCATGGTCTGGCCTGACTTGAAGTCCTTGCCCGAGATCGGAAGCTTCTTCGCCTTCGCGAGTTCCTGGATGGCGGGCAGATCGACCGTCAGGTTCGGTGCGCCGTTGCAGAACGGCACGCCCTCCTGCAGCGCAGCCCATGCATAGATCATCGAGGGCGCAATCTGATCGTTGTTGTCCTCCATAGCCTGCTCGAACTTCGCGAGCGTCGAGTGCACCTCACCCGGCACCAGGAAGATCTCCGTCGAGCCGCACCACACGATGACGAGGCGATCGCAGTTGTTGTCCTTCTTGAAAGTACGGATGTCCTCGCGCAGCATCTCGCCCAGCTCGCGCTTGTTCTTGCCTTTCTTCACGTTCGGACCGTCGAGCTTCTTGACGTAACTGCGGTCGAACACGGCGGGCATCGGCTTAATGGCCTTCAGGAAATCGGCGATCGGTTCGATGTGCTCGTGACGCTGCAGCACGCCGGCCTTGATGGCGCTTTCGTATGCGTTGTCGGGAATCGGATCCCATCCGCCGAACACGATGTCGTCGAGCTTCGCGATCGGCGCGAAGTCCTTGATCAGCGGGTTGCGATTGTCGGTCCGCTTGCCGAGCCGGATGTGCGCGAGCTGTGTCAGTGACCCGACAGGCTGCGTGTAGCCACGACGCACGGACTCCACACCCGCGATCAGCGTTGTTGCGACCGCGCCCATGCCTGGAAGCAGAATGCCGAGCCGGCCTTCCGCCGGTTTTACCGTCCTGTCACTCATATATCCTCTTACAGTTTTGGTTCGATTTTTTCGTCATTGCCGCTGTCCCACATACCCAACCCACCTGTCGCCGACAGCGGTACCCCCGTCGCATGCTTGTACACCCAGAAAATGCGCTGGATGACGGTAAGAAACGAGAGCACGACGAGTAGAATGATGACGACCTTGAGGGCGAGGACGTTTCTGGACTCGCCAAAAAACAATGCCGCGCAACCGATGAGAATGACCCGCTCGGCACGCGGCACAAGACCTACACGACAGTCGAGCCCGAGGGCTTCCGCCCGGGCGCGAGTATAGCTGATCATGAGGGACAACGCCATGGCGGCCATCGTCCAATAGATCATTCCGACATCGCCAAGCTCGAGACGATAATCGTTGTAGAGCGAGAGGATGCCGAAGAAGACGACAATCTCGCTGATGCGGTCGAGCGTCGAGTCGTAGAACGCGCCGAATTTGCTGCCGAGGCCTGTGAGTCTCGCGACACGGCCATCGAGGATGTCGAAGAAACCGCCGAACAGGATGAGAAGTCCGGCAATGCGCACATGCCGATAGTTGAACGCGAGTGCTGATGCGAGTGTAACGAGAAACCCGAGCGTTGTGAGCAGATTGGGATGGACGCGCTTCGCCACCAGCCAGCTGATCAGCGGGTGAATCACCATGTAAACCGGGTTGCGCAGCCCTTCGAGTCCCTTCATTGCGTCACGACAGAATGATGCGCGACTGCGCACCCAGCTCGATGCCACGACCGATCTCTTCATTCACTCGCATGAGGGTCTTGTCGAAGTTGCTCTGCCCCGCCGCCAGCGCCTGATACAGCGGCGACGTCTGCAGCTCCTGAAACAGTGTCTCATACTCCTGCTGAATTGCTTCCGCCGGCTCCACGCCCTGCTGTAGCGATGATGAGATCTCGCGCTCCAGCTCGCTCAGCTTGTTCAACCTGCTCACGCACGCCTTGTCACTGGAGATCGCTTCACGCGCACGTGCGAGTGCCTTGTACTCGTCCGTCTGACCGATCTGCCGCCCAAGGTCCTGCGCCCGCGTCTTCATGCCTTCATTCAGATCCACGACTATGCCTCCACCCGTTCCACTTCAGTCACAATAATTCGATCACGTCCCGCCAGGTCACGGATGACTCGCGGTGTTGTGTAATGGCCTGCCTCGGATAGCAGTGCCGACACCGCAACAGCCTGACCGGCCCCGATCTCCAGCGCCAGCAGGCCGCGGGCGCGAAGGTACTCGTGAGCACGCCGGATAATCGCGGATAATACGGCCAGCCCGGCCTCTTGCGCGAACAGCGCCGCCTCCGGCTCCCACGAGGCCACTTCAGGCGCCAGGTCGGCTCGTTCCGACTCCGCCACATACGGCGGATTCGAGACAATCACGTCAAACCGCTCGCCCGGCCAAACCGCTTCCCATAGATCGCCCTGCCGGAGCGCCACACGCGCACCCAGGCCCAGCATCGCCGTGTTCTCGGCCGCCAGCGCCAGTGCCTCCGCGGAAACATCCGTGGCGACCGTCGTGCAGTCCGTGGCCTCGCTCGCCAGGCTCAGCGCGATTGCGCCGGTGCCCGTCCCGATATCCAGCACGGATGCCGGCCCCTCTGCATGCTCTTTCAACCACGCGAGCACGGTCCCCACCAATACTTCTGTTTCCGGCCGGGGGATCAGCGCGCGCCGGTCCACCTTGAGCGTGATGTCGCGAAACCCCACCACGCCGATGATATACTGCACCGGCTCCCGCTTGAGCCGACGCTTCACATGATCGCGGAACCGCTCCAGCTCCGCCGGTGTGACGGGACGATCATGCTGGAGGTAGAGTTTCAGCCGGTCGATTGCCAGTACGTTGGCCAGCAGCAGCTCAGCATCGAGCCGGCCGTTCTCAATACCGCGTTCACGGAATACTTCTGCCGCTTTTCGCGACAGCGACAGCGCCTGCTCCATCGCGCCGGTCAGGCGTCGCCGAGCGACTCGAGGCGTTCCTGCTCACGTGCCTGCCGCAGTGCGTCAATGATCTCGCGCAAGTCACCATCCAGCACCTGCTGCAGGTTGTGCAGCGTGAGGTTGATGCGATGATCGGTGACACGGCTCTGCGGATAATTGTACGTCCGGATCTTTCCGGACCTGTCTCCCGTTCCGACCTGCAGCTTGCGGTCGCGCGCGCGAATCGCTTCCTGCTCCGCGATCTTCGCGTCGAGCAGGCGACTGCGCAGCACCTTCATTGCCTTGACCTTGTTCTTGAGCTGGGACTTTTCATCCTGGCAGGTTACGACGACGCCCGTAGGAACGTGCGTGATGCGTACGGCGGAGTCGGTCGTGTTCACGGACTGGCCACCCGGACCCGACGAGCGATACACATCGATACGCAAGTCCTCGTCGCGGATTTCCATGTCGATTTCTTCCGCTTCCGGCAGGACCGCGACAGTTGCGGCAGATGTATGAATCCGGCCCTGGCTCTCGGTCGAGGGAACACGCTGCACGCGATGAACGCCGGACTCGAAGCGAAGATCGCCGTATGCATTGTGGCCGCGTACGATGAACACCACTTCCTTGTACGCGCCGCGTTCGCCCTCCGAGAAATCGAGCAGCTCGATCGCCCAGTTCTGCGTGCTCGCGAACCGGGTATACATGCGGTACAGGTCACCTGCAAAGAGACCCGCCTCGTCACCGCCCGTGCCCGCGCGGATTTCCACGACGGCCGCGCGATCCGCGAGCGGGTCTTTCGGCAGCAGGTGCAGGCGAAACTCGGCTTCGAGACGCTCTACGGCCGCGGAGAGCTCTGCGGCCTCGTGCTCTGCCATCTCGACCATCTCGACATCATCTCCCGCCTCGATGATGTCACGCGCCTCCGTCAGCTGGGAACGCGCGTGATCCAGTTTTTCCGCCGTCTCGACAATCGGTGAGAGTTCGGAATGTTCACGCGTGACGTTGCGATACGCCTCGCGATCACCGTACACCGCCGGGTCTGCGAGCCGCTCGCTCAGCATCTGAAAGCGACGCCTTACCTCGGCGATCCGGTCCTCGAAGGCCATCCTTGCCTCGTAGATATTGAAAGAGCCGGGCTAAGCCGGCTCTTTCCGTTACGCCTGCGTCTCGGCTGGGGCTTCCGTCTTGCCCCATTTCTGCTTGAATCGCTCGATGCGGCCGGCCGTGTCCATCAGCTTCTGCTTGCCCGTGTAATACGGGTGGCAGACCGAACAAATGTCTACCCGAACGTCGCCCTGGGTACTGCGCGTCATGAACTCATTGCCACACGCACAGTGAACCTTGGCGACGTTGTACTCTGGGTGGATGCCCTCTTTCATACCGACCTCACGATTCCGGAATTCCGACTACAGACCGTCTAATATAGTAAAACCCGCAACCGCCTTCAACCGGGGCTGTGTAGCACCCGGGCTACGCCTCGATCTCACGGCCCTCAGCGGCGCTCTGATACCCCAGGCTTACCAGTTTCATGAGCTCGATCTGCTCCCGGGGGGGCTCCTGCGCGACCGCACCGAGGCAGGCCGCGGCGAAATGGGACAGCTCGGCGCGATACGAGGCGGTATAGACGTTTTCCCGCCCTGGCGCGATGGACGGCGTGACGTCGAGAAGGCCGTGATCCATCTCCTTGAACACCCCGAGCGGGGAAATGGCGCCGGATCCTTTCGTACCGAGCAGCCGCATGTAGTGACGGTCGCGATCGGCGATCAGGCTCCAACTGACGGTCAGCGTGATACCGCCGCCGTTCGCGAGCCGCGCGATGATCGCAGCCGAATCCTCGACTTCCATGCCTTCCATGTAATGGAAGTGGGTGCAGATGCTCTTCACCACGGGGAACCCGAGCATCCACATGGCGAGGTCGAGTGTCTGCACGCCAAGATCCATCATGGCACCACCGCCGGCCGTCGCCTTTCGATGTCTCCATGTCGGCCGGACCACGCGCACCTTCCGGTTGAGCCATGCACCGCGTGCGAGGAAAACGTCACCGAGCTCACCGCCGGCCACGAACGGTTTGAGCGCAAGCGAGTCGGGACGAAACCGGTTGTTCATTGCGACCATCAGCACCTTGCCCGCGCGCTCCGCCGCCGCCACAACGCGCGCGCATGCGTCGGCGCTGAGTGCGAGCGGCTTCTCAACGAGTACATGCTTCCCCGCATCGAGCGCAGCAATCGCCTGCGGCTCGTGCAGATGGCTCGGCGTGCAGATCACGAGCGCATCGATCAGGTCGGACTTGAATACTTCCTCATCCGAAGCGAAGACGTGCGGAATACCGAATCGTGCTGCAATCGCGCGCGCCTTCGGCTTGTCGGCGTCGCACACGGCAACCAGCTCGACATCCGCGATCTCCGACAGCACGGGCAGGTGAACTACCTGTGCGATGGCCCCGAGGCCCAGCACACCTACACGAACTTTGCCTTCCGTCATCGTGCCCCCTGTGTGACGTCATGTGCGGGAAACATCAATGTCCCGCCGAACTTGAGTTCAGGATACCGCAGATCACTCACCATGCTGTACCGCGCTTCGGCAAAAATCCGGATGCGCGGCAACGGCTGCTGCTCGAGACCCGCCATGAGCGCAAAACCCGGCGTAGTGCTGTCGAGCAAATCTTCAACGAATGTATTTGCGACGAGATCGCCGCGCCCGTTGAGTGCGTGCACTGCGACACCACCGCCGACATACGTCAACATGCGCAGCGGCGCGGTCCACACAACCTGCGCATCGACGCCGACCGATAGATCGCTCCAGCGGATCGGTCCGATGTCACCCGGCGTCAGTTGTATTCCCTGGGCCAGCAACGGCGGCAGCTGCTCGAGGCGGTCCGCGAACCGCTCCAGCTCGCGCGTCCGCAGGTCAGCGCTCCAATACGAGATACCCGGTATGATGCGCACGGCCGGTCCGAGATAGCCGAGGTCCGCGCGCAGCGTGTAGATCGCGGACGGATCCACTTTGCTCGGCCAGATACGCCCATACGAAAAACTCACGCCACGAAATGACAGATTCTCGTAGTCATAGTCCGCGAGCGCAGCCTGACCGCTTGCCAATGCAGGAATCAGGCATGCGACGAATGCGATGCACATGGCAGCGAACCATTTCATGGCGTCCTCAATACAGTGATGCAATGGTGACGTCCGAGTAATACGCCTTGAGAATGTCCGTGTACGAGTGTCCGGCCCGCGCGCGCGCCATGGCACCGACCTGACACATACCAATCGCATGTCCCCATCCGCCGCCCTCGATCGTGAGGTGGTCGACGGTTCCGTTCCTGGTCGTACTCACATTGTACAGACGTGAGCTGTTGAGAATGCCGCCGGCCGGCGTCGGACGCAGTACCCATCGAATCGAGTCCGCGCGCAGCGTGTACGTCCTGCCATCCACTTTCAGGTCGAGCGTGGCGCGGCCGGACGGGCCGCGTGATGTGATCTGCACGTCATCGACCGAAGCAACGGAAGTAACGGACCCGCGCGTGTGCGTCCGCAATGTCGTCCCAAGGACATCGAGAAGCTGCTGCCGCGTCCATTCCGTCTTCCAGTTGAAACGGTTGGACGTCTTGCAGTAGTAATCGTCATCGGTACCCGGAATGCGATCGGATCGCGAGCGCAGATACGGTAGCGCCGCACGGGTCGGCCAGGACTCCTCGATGGCAGCGGTCGTACCGCCGCATGTTGACGCGTAATACGCGAGGATCGGTCTGCCCTGATGGCTGATGATCCGGCCGCGAGTTTCACGCACAGCCCGGCTTACAATCGAGTCTTCGTCGGCAGTGCCGCCATACACCTGGTCGAGGACCGTCGCATAGAAATCGAACCCTTTGTTCTCGTGGCCGCCCATGTTGCCAATTGCATACGTGCGGGCAGCGACGGCCTGCGCTTTCAGTGCTTCGATCTCGGTGGCGGGCCGCTTCCCCATTTCACGCGGCACGACACCGAGCAGATATGCCTCCATATCGACGATATTGATCGCCGTTACCTTCTTCGTACCCGTCGACAGCAGCAGCACCTCGCCGCGGTACTGACGTCCGTCTATCGTGACGAATGGCAGGTCGCGCGGAACCACCCGCACAGGTGGCGGCGCGTCCAGCACGTTTCGGTCGTTGTATCTCGCCGTGATCCTGCCGTCTTCCTTCGCCTCGAACTGCCAGATCTCGCCCGCTCCAGCACTCGCGAGCACGCGGCCGTTCACGGACTGCACGTCGAACTCGACGGCTGCGCCAATGCTCGTACGTGTGGAGTCGATCGTGATGCCGACGCGTACATCCGGTTCGGTATCCGGCAGTGCCGGCAGCCGCGTGGACGACGTCGGCGGCGCTGTCGGTGTGGTCGGACGCGTCGGTGTCGCGCCGGGTTCGGGCGCACCCAGCTTCTCGCCGGGCGTGCAGCCTGCGAGCACAACAGCCAGCCATGCGGTCAAGATGCGTTTCATGGTACGGCCTCCTTCACAGCGGACTGCAGGCGGGGGATCGCCAGATCGATGACGGCGTCGGTATGCATGACGGAGAGGAAGCACGCCTCGAACGGCGACGCGGGCAGGAACACACCATTTCGCAGTGCGGCCTGATGAAAGCGCGCAAAGAAGGCGGTATCCGCCGTCGCGGCACGCTCGAAGTCATAGACGGGTCCGTCGACGAAGTGCCAGCCGAAGAGAGCACCGGCTGCATCGCCCCAGAATGGCAGACCGACTGCACGCGCAGCATCACCCACGCCGTCCACGAGTCGTCGCGCGCGCGACTCAAGCGCCGCGAACGGATCGTGCTCACGAATGAACCGCAGCTGTGCAATGCCGGCCGCCATGGCGAGTGGGTTTCCCGACAATGTTCCCGCCTGGTAGACTGGTCCGCTCGGCGCCATCATCGACATCAGGTCGCGACGGCCGCCGTACGCGCCCACGGGCAGGCCGCCGCCTATCACCTTGCCGAGTGTCGTCAGGTCCGGCACGATGCTGTACCGTTGCTGCGCTCCGCCATACGCGACACGAAAGCCCGTCATCACTTCGTCGAAAATCAGCAGCGCGCCATGCGCGGTCGTAACGCGGCGCAATGCCTCGAGGAATCCGTCACGCGGTGGTATGAATCCCGAGTTGCCGATGATCGGTTCAACGATCACGCATGCAATGCGGTCGCCCATTTCCGCGAACAATGCATCGACCGCGGGAACATCATTGAACGGCAGTGGAACGGTAAGTGCTGCGACGGCCGCAGGCACGCCCGGTGAATCGGGCAGACCGAGTGTAGCAACCCCGCTGCCCGCCTGCACCAGAAACCCGTCGGCATGGCCGTGGTAGCAGCCCGCGAACTTCACGATGACATCGCGACCGGTCGCGGCGCGCGCGAGTCGGACCGCGGACATTGTCGCTTCGGTACCGCTGTTGACCAGGCGAACCATCTCGACGCTGGGGACGGCGTTGACGATGAGTTCGGCAAGCTCGATCTCGCCGCCGCACGGCGCGCCATAGCTGGTACCGCGCGCTGCCGCGTCCCCAAGCGCGAGTGCCACTGCCGGGTGCGCGTGGCCGAGCATCAGCGGGCCCCAGCTCATGACGAAATCGACATATGAGCAACCATCGACATCGTGGATCGTAGCGCCCATGCCGCAGTCCACGAAGAACGGTGCACCGCCGACACGCTTGAACGCACGTACCGGTGAGTTGACGCCGCCCGGCGTGACGAGCTGCGCCGCTGCAAACAGGCTCGCGCTCGCTTCGCCGCTCACACCAACTCCCCCACGAGGTCGTCCTCCAGCGCATCCGTGATCCGCGCGATCAGCATGTCACCGGGCTTCGCACCCCGCGCGTCATCGATATGCACGACGCCATCTACTTCGATCGCCTGCCCTCTCGTGCGCGCAATCGCACCGCGCGCGCCGCTGTCACCCGCGATCTCCGTGTCACGGCCAACGATCTCATCGATCATGACCTGTGTCTCGCGACCGACCCATGCATCGTTGCGTTCCAGCGTGATCGCGCGCTGCACATCGAACAGCAGCTCCATCCGCTCGCGCTTCACGACATCGGGCACCATATCGGACATCGATGCAGCAAGCGTGCTCTCCTCCGGTGAATACGGGAACGCACCCAGCCGGTCGAAGCGGATCTCCCGCAGCAGATCGAGCATGGCATCGAAATCGTCGTCCGTCTCACCCGGGAACCCGACAATGACCGTCGTCCGCAGTGTCAGGTCGGGAATCGCACCGCGTAGCCACGAAACTCTCTCACGGATCGTCGCCACCCGCTCCGGACGTCGCATGCGCTTCAAAATGCTGTCGGAGCCATGTTGTATAGGCATGTCGAGATACGGCAGCAGCCTGGTCTCGCCGGCCATCAGCTCGACCAACTCGCGCGAGATGCCGGACGGGTACATGTAGAACAGGCGGAACCACGGGACTTCGGTTTCATTCAGCAGGCGGCGCAGCAGCACCGGGAGCAGACCGTTTCGCGCGGCCGGGTCCGTGATCGTTGCCGCAGCCGATGAACGCGTCGCAGTCGCAACACCATCGAGCGGGCCAGCCATCCCGTCGAAGGTCTTGCCGACAAAGTAATCGTGATCGCCCTCGTTCGTGAAGCCTCGAGCGAGATCACGGCCGTACCACGTGGTGTCCTGACTGATCAGGTTGAGCTCGACCACGCCCGCTGCAGAAAGCTGCTGCGCTTCGCGCACCAGCACATCCATCGGCGTCGAGCGGTGCTTGCCGCGCATCAGCGGGATCGCGCAGAACGCGCACGTGTGGTCGCACCCCTCGCTCACCTTCAGATACGACGTGTGCCGGTTGTGCGTCGACAGCAGACGCAACGGCTGCTCCATCAGCGATACGGGCGGCGTTTCCGGAAGAACACCACGCGCGCGCAATGTCGGCACCAGGCGATCGGCTTCGGTGAGACCGAGGAAGAGGTCGACCTCGGGAATCTCGACTTCCAGCTCGCTCTTGTAACGCTGCACGAGGCAACCCATTGCAACGACGGCGCGCACCGTGCCGTCCTTCTTCATGCGCACGGCCTCGAGGATTGTCTCGATCGATTCTTCCTTCGCGGAATCGATGAAGCCGCATGTGTTGATGATGACGACATCGACATCGTCAGCGCCGCTCTGTACCGTAGCACCGGCACCGGCGAGCCGCGCGAGCGTGCGCTCCGTGTCGACCGTGTTCTTATCGCAGCCGAGCGTGATCATGCCGATGCGCACGCGATCGCCTTCGAACAGCGCACCGCCGGGATGCGCCGGGATTTCAGCGGGAGCCTTGTCGGAAACGACAGGCAGCTGCCTTCGACCCGTGGGCGCGTCCCGCGTCACCCTACTGCTCCACCACCCGCACACCTGCGGGCACTGCGAACCGGAACATGGACGCGGGAATCGTGACGTTCGTGCGCAGACCACTAAGGTCGATGTGGCGGATCACGCCGCTCGGCTCCACGATCTCGAAACGACGGATGAGTGCGTCCTTCCGGTCAATCCATACCTTCAGTGATTTGTATTCGGCACGCGCGCGGGGAACAAGCAGGAGCACATCCACAGCGCTTCCGGCGATGGTACCCTGACCCTGCATCGTGTAGCGGAACCGCTCGACCGGATCGCCGACAAACTGAGCCTGCAGGTCCACACCGCTCGAGCCGGCCGCGTTCGCGCTCGACTTGAATACCTGGTCCTTGTATGTGCCCGGCAGGTATACCCAGAAGAACTCGCCGTCACTCAGCAGCAGCTCGTTCGCCGGCTCGGAGAAACGCAATGCGAAACGGTCCGGCCGATGCTGGTACATCTTGCCGCGGCCCGGCGTCTTCGTGCGCAGCAACGGATTCTCCGTCACCATGGTGAAGTCGGCGGTCATCGTGCGCACGTTCGCGTAGGTCGCGGCTGTACGCTTGAGGATGCGCGCGCCCTCATCGTCAACCGGGGCAAGGGGACGCTCAGGCGGCAACGCGCCTGCTGTACTACCCGGTGCGATTCCCGGTTTGGCCGCGGACGCCGCAGGAGCTGTGTCATCCGTCGCCGGTTCGAACGATGCCGCGTTCAGGGACTGCGTGTCGCCGGACGCTGGCGCCGGCGAGGCCGCACTGGAATCCGGACGCAACGCAGTGTCATTGGAAGCGTCACTGCAACCCGCAGCGAGAAAAAGAACGGCTGCACTGACACCCAGGCTGCGGCAGAGGGATCGTTCAGTCATTGCGTACGATGTTCTCGAGTGATTCCATGCCGATGAGTACCTCCCGCGGCCGTGATCCGTCGGCAGGTCCGAGAATGCCGGCGGTGTGCAGCTGATCGATGATGCGCGCCGCGCGGCCATAGCCGACACGAAGGCGGCGCTGCAACAATGACGTCGAGCCCTGCTTGTGCTGAATGCACAGCTCGGCCGCCTGGACGAACAGTGGGTCTCGTTCCTCGAAGATGCCGATGCCGCCATCATCTTCCGCAGACGCGGCCTCGCGCGAACGCACTTCCTGCAGAATGTCGTCCTCGAGCGGACGCGATGCCTGGAGTGCGCGATACCAGTCCATCACCTGTTCTGTGTCTTCCGTCGACAGATATGCGCCCTGGATTCGCACCGGATCTGAGGTACCCGGCGGCAGGAACAGCATGTCACCATTGCCGAGCAGTGCGTCCGCGCCGTTCTGGTCGAGAATCGTTCGCGAATCCACCTTCGACGCCACACGGAACCCGATGCGGCAGGGAAAGTTCGCCTTGATGAGACCGGTGATGACATTCACGCTCGGACGCTGTGTCGCAACAATGAGATGTATGCCGATCGCGCGCGCCTTCTGTGCGAGTTGCGCCAGCGGCTTCTCGATCTCAGCCTGCACGCTGAGCATCAGGTCTGCGAGCTCGTCGATGATGACCACGATGTACGGCAGTGGTCCGTCCTTGTAACGCCAGCGGTCCGGATCGTAATCCTCGCCGTGCGCGTGTGCGCGCTTGAGCGGCGCACCTTCAGCGGCGCGCGTATTAAATTCGGAGAGTGCGCGCGCACCGTTAACGGACAAAAGCTCGTAGCGGCGTTCCATCTCGAGGACGGCCCACTTGAGAACGGTTGCAGCGTCCTGCGGGTCCGTGACCACGGGATGGCGCAGATGCGGCAGGTCGGCGTAGATGCTGAGCTCGACCATCTTCGGATCGACCATGAGCAGGCGCAGTGTCTGCGGCGAATGCTTGTAGATCAGGCTGGTGATGAGCGTGTTGATGCAGATCGACTTGCCCGATCCGGTTGCACCCGCGATCAGCAGATGCGGCATGCGCGCGAGGTCTGCGACGTATGGCTTGCCCGTCAGGTCCTTGCCGAGTGCGAGCGGCAGCGAGCCGCGCGCACGCTGGAACGAGCTCGTCTCGAGGATCCTGCGCAGGTACACGACCTCGGGCTCCGGATTCGGCACTTCGATGCCGACAGCCCCCTTGCCTGGAATCGGTGCGACAATGCGGATGCTGGCGGCGCGCATGGCGAGCGCGAGATCGGCGTCGAGCGCGGAAATGCGGTTGACCTTTACACCAGGTGCGGGAACCACTTCGAACTGTGTGACTACAGGTCCCGTCGTGCGCCCTGCGATCTCACCCTCGACCTTGAACGTTTTCAGTGTCGAGATGAGGAGTGCAGCGAGTCTGTCGAGCTCGGTGTCGCTTAGACTCGATTCATTCTGCGGCGGCACACTGAGCAGCGAGAGCGGCGGCAGATCGCCCGATTCGGGATTGCCGGTGTCCTCGAGAACAGGCACCACGACCGGCGGCTTCGCATCCTTGCGTTTCAGCAGTTTGCGCGCATCCGAGAGCAGAGCGGGCACCGCTGTGACAGCCGCGGGAATCGGGACTTCCGCCGCGACTGGAGTCTGCGCGGGCTCATCATCATCCGGAACGACGACAGGCGTAACCGGCGTTTCGTCGCGCGCGAACTTCTCGCGCGCGGCCTGCAGCGCGCCCGCGCCTCCTGCGACAGCGGCACCGGCAGGATTCCAGCCGATAGTCGCAACGAAGAGCACGATGACGAGCAGTGCGAGAAAGAGGAGCGTTCCGGGGCCGCCGATGAGACCCGCAATCGGAACCGCGACGGTCCGGCCGAGCGTACCCGCCGCATCAGGCGGAAGGAGTGCAATCAGATCGACGCCGGAGTCGGCGGCAAAGAGCGCGCCGAGTGCCGGCAGCAGAACGATGAGTCCGGTGAATAGCGCTGCGAGGCGTGTTGCGCGCCTGCGACCGATCCACGCAAAGCACGCGGCGCCGGCGACCACCAGGAACGCCGGGACCATGAGGTAGCCAGCTCCGAGCAGCGAGAACCCGCCCGCAGTCGCAACACTGCCGAGCCACCCCATGACATTTCCCATCGGGAACCACCGGGCGAGCGTGCCGGTGGACGGGAGTGGCACGAGGGCGAGCGCAACAAATCCCCCGAGCGAGAGGAGCAGGATGCCGAGGAGATGACGACGTTTCTGACTGCTCAACATGATTTCGCGGCTAGGAAAGCTCGATGCGGTACTGCTCGAATACCGGCACGGCATCGTGAAGGTCCACTTGTGCACAGAATGTAACATCATCGCCGCGACCGAGTTCGCGCAGGGCCCGTCCGGCGGCGGAGCGGCGCAGCGTCGCGCGCATGTCCCGTGACCGGCTCGCGAGGGTCAACGCCGCGTGCGCACCATCATCGAGCTGAAGCGGAACGCGACGCGCGGTGCGCAGACGCTGGACGAGCACACCCGCGCAGACCGCATCTTCCAGCGCGAAACGACCCTCCCTGCCCGCGCACACGATCGTCACATCATTGCCGATCTCGATGATGCGGCGCGCGACCGCATCGACATTCAGGAGTGCTGCAACCAGACAGATCTTCGCACCGGACGTTGCCACCAGAGCGGGCGTGCCGTTCGTGGTCGTCATGACCAGCATGCGTCCTCCAACGGCCTCGGCCGTGAATTCCGCCGGCGCATTGCCGAGGTCGAAGCCCGGGATCGGCTCCGCACCACGCTCGCCGCACAGCAGCGCCGTGTCGCGACCAAGCTCGTTCTTCTTCATCGCCGCTTCTGCAACGGTCCCGACGGGCAGCACGTGTTTCGCGCCGTTCACCAGCGCGTGCACGATCGTACTCGTCGCGCGCAACACATCGATAACCACCGCCGTTCGGTCCGTTAACGCCGAACCGCCACTCTCGCCGGCCGTGAATGCAACATCGATCTTCACGCCGTTTTTTTCGGTGGTGCCGCCGCCATCCGGCGTTCGACGAGTTTCGTGTCCATCCGGCCCGCCACCACATCGGGATCGGCCAGCAGTTCGTGCAGGAACGGGATCGTGGTGTGGATCCCTTCGATGATGAACGATTCGAGCGCGATCCGCATCCGAATGATCGCATCCTGTCGCGTGTCCGCGTGTACGATCAGCTTGCCAATCAGCGAGTCGTAATGCGGCGGAACGCGGTAGCCTGCGTATGCGTGCGTATCGACGCGAACGCCGGGGCCGCCCGGCTGATGGAAAATCGAGATCGTACCGGGGCTCGGCGCAAAATTGCGCGCCGGGTCTTCTGCATTGATGCGGCATTCGATCGCGTGACCGCGCAGCGTCGGTGTCTTCATGACGGACAGCTTCTCACCCGCAGCAACGCGGATCTGCTCCTTCAGCAGGTCCACGCCGGTGACGAGCTCTGTTACCGGATGCTCCACCTGAATGCGCGTGTTCATTTCCATGAAATAGAAGCTGCCATCTTCGTCGAGCAGAAATTCGACGGTGCCGGCGGAGTAGTATCCGATTTCCTTGGCACCGGCGATTGCAGCAGCGCCCATGCGCTCCCGCAGGTCGTCCGAGAGTGCAGGTGACGGCGCTTCTTCGATCAACTTCTGATGACGGCGCTGCAGTGAGCACTCGCGCTCGCCGAGATGAATCACATTGCCGTGCTTGTCACCGATCAGCTGGATCTCGATGTGACGCGGACGCGCGAGATATTTCTCGAGATATACCGATGCATCGTTGAATGCAGCGCGCGCCTCGTTCTGCGCCATCGCGAGCCGCTCCGCGAAGATCTCCTCCGTCTCCGCGACGCGCATGCCCTTGCCGCCGCCGCCTGCGGCGGCCTTGATCAGCACGGGGAATCCGATTTCGCGCGCAATCTCGAGCGCCGACTCCACATCTGCGACAGCGCCCGGACTGCCCGGTACCGTCGGCACGTTGACGCTCATCATCGTCTTGCGCGCCATCGCCTTGTCGCCCATCAGACGGATGTGATCTGCACTGGGACCGATGAACTCGATTCCGCTGCGCTCACAGATTTCCGCGAACTCAGCATTCTCTGCGAGGAAGCCGTAGCCCGGATGAATCGCTTCCGCGCCCGTGATTTCCGCCGCCGCCATGATGCGCGGAATGTTCAGATAACTCTCCCGTGCGGCGGCGGGACCGACACACACATCTTCGTCGGCGAAGCGCACGTGCAGCGACTCGCGATCCGCTTCGCTGTAAACGGCAACGGTTCGAATGCCCAGCTCACGACAGGCGCGAATCACTCGCAACGCGATCTCGCCTCGATTGGCGATCAGGACCTTACGAAACATGGGACTGCGCTGCGTGCGTGTGGATGATGCGTGCGCTCACCGCGAGGCCGGCTCGATGCGGTAGAGCACCTGGCCGTACTCGACCGGATCCGCGTTGTCCACCAGGATCTCGCGAATCGTGCCGTCGACTTCGCTCTCCATCTCGTTCATCAGCTTCATCGCTTCCAGGATGCACAACGTCTGCCCCTTCGTCACCTGCGAACCAACCTCCACGTACGAAGGCGCTTCCGGTGCTGGCGAGCGATAGAACGTGCCCACCATCGGGGACTTCACTTCGATCAGATTCGATTTCGGCGCCTCTGCCGCTAGGGGCGCTGCGACTGCCGCTTCAGCTGGCGCGGCTACTGCTGCACTCGGCACTGCTGCTGGTGTCGCATGATGAATCACAGCGGGCATGGCAGCCGACACGGGCGCCGGCGGCGGTGTCTTCGAGATACGCACGCGCGTGCCGTCCCGGTCGATTTCGACAGAATCAATTCCGCTCTGATCCACCGCCTCGATCAGACCGCGCAGGAATGCGAGATCGATCTGGTCAGAGGACGAGACGTTCACGCTCGACGTCTGCGCCTCCGCTTTCGCGGTATCCGCCGCAGTACGCTCCTTTCGCGTTGCCCTCTTGCGGCTCAGCGCCGATTTCGCACTCTTCGCGGCCTTCTTCGCCCGAGCCAATTTTCCGGGCTTCTTTCCTGTCGCCATTACATAACTCCTTCAGGCTCTGCCGCCGGCCACGTCACGGTCCCTGCGCAACCGTCCGACCAGCCCCGTCAGCCCCAGTGAATAGCTCGCGGGTCCGAATCCCGTCACCACTCCCACCGCTTTCGCAGACAGCAGCGATTGATGACGGAAGTTCTCCCGCGCAGCAACGTTTGATATATGCACTTCCACGTACGGCTTCCCCACCCCCACCAGCGCATCCAGTAGCGCTACGCTCGTATGAGTGTACCCGCCCGCGTTGACGACGAATCCATCGACTCTGCCTGCCGCCTCCTGGACGTAGTCAATCAGAGCGCCCTCCAGGTTGGCCTGGAAGCTCTCGATCTCCACCCCGAGTGCGCGACCCTCTTCACTTAGCCGGACATTGATCGTTTCCAGCGTGTCCGGACCGTACACCAATGGCTCACGCTGGCCCAGCAGATTCAAGTTTGGACCGTGGACGACTGCGACCCTCACTTCTTCAGACTCTGCAGCCACGACCTGAACATCTCCAGGTCCTCATCATCTTCGGCGGCCTCTTCCGGCTGCTCGGATGCGCCCGGACCTGCGGTTGACCACGCATCCGCCTCCGGCGCTGCCGACTCT
>JBDSPG010000196.1:0-4028 GCA_039912685.1 Longimicrobiales bacterium
CCGCTGGGGTCCCTCGCCGTGGCCGTGTACTGGAACGTGCTGGAGGTGGCACTCGGCGGGAAGTTAACGTTTGCCGGTGTTATGGACATGCTCGCAATGTTCTGCGGCGCTTCGAACACACGCACCGTTCCGGTGAATGACGCAGGTGTTGCTGCCCCGCTGGTGCATGCAGCGCGGACTCCCGTAGTGCCCGCCGCGCGCCCGGTCACGGCCGCCGTAACGCCCGCGCCCACTGCGACGACAGTAACAATGCCGGACGCGTCAACGGTACTGAACGTAATGGGGCAGCTGCTCGTGGTCGGCTGACGATTCGTATCCAGGAAGGACGCCGTGAAGTCCGCCGTTCCGTTGATGCCCACCGTGAGCACGGACGGCGTGAGGACGATGAACGCTGCGGGATTCGGCGGCGCCGTCAGAGTGAATGTCATCCCGTTCGAGACCGGGCCGCTTCCATTCTGCACCGTGACCGTCACGACACGGGTAGTGCCGCCGCTGACAGTAGTCGTGCCCGTGTACGTGTTGGATGTCTTCGTCGTGAGCATATTGTTTTCAATGGTGCACCCCGCGGCACACCCCTGCTGATCGGTCAGGACAATCCGGCCGTCAATAGGGTTGAAGTTGTTACCGGTGACCGTGATCGTGAATGGCGATCCGATCATCGGTGCTGCAGGCGTATGAGTCAGTGCCGTTATCACCGGAGTCGGCGGATTCACGGTGAACCCGAAGGCGTTCGACGCTGCCGCTCCCGGATTCATCACCGTCACGGTCCAAGGCTGCGCCGTGGATGCGATCCCGAGTGTCGTGGTCACCCCGATCTGCGCACTGGTGGTGGATGTCACCTGACACGAGGCACTGGGGCAATCGATGGTCTGCTGCGTCGTCGTATTCCGGAATACGATGGTCCCTGAGCTAAGGAAATTGCTGCCGTTGATCGTGATCGGTTGTGCACTCGCCGATCCCGTCGGCGACGCCGGACTGATACTCGTGATCGTTGCCGGCGTCGCGGACGCTGCCACAGTGAACGACATGATGTTCGAAAAGGTACCGGTCAGTCCATTCTGAACCCTCACGTCATATCGGCCCGCGGTCGTCGCCAAAAACGCCCCGCCAGCCGCCGCCGCGGTCTTCACTGTAAGCGCGTTGTTCTCGATCGTGATCGTGGACGGCGGATCGTTAACCGGAGTCACATTTATCGTGATGCGTACATCAGAGCTGAAATCCGCGCCTGTCAGCGTCAGAGCCACCGACGTACCCGCATTGGGCGCAGTCGGATTGACCGCGAGCGCCGTGACCACCGGCATCGAACGCAGAACCGTGAACGTCTTCGCAACCGACTTCGCGCCGTTCGGGCCCGTGATCTCCAGTGTATAGTTCTGATCGACCGTCGTGATTCCGAACACGTTCGAGAACATCAGCTGTGTGCTGGTTAGCGATGTGATCGTCGGCGTGGATGTTACGCCCGTCGCAGTGTTGCGCAGCGTAAGGACCGACGGGGAAACGAAGCCTGTGCCCCCCACTGTAACCGTCGTGGATGTCGACGACGATGTCGTTGACGACACTGCATCAATCGTTGGCACGACCGGCACATTCGTGTATAGGCAGCTGACGTTGGCGCCGCCGGCCAGCGTGATCGTCGCCGTCGCCGCGCCAATATTCGTTACCACGCTCGCTGCCGGTGTGCACGCGATGCTCGCGAGCGACCAGCCCGGCGTTGCTGTCTCCGTGATGATGTAGGTATCGGCTGCCACGTTCGCGAACGTCCGCGCGTTCGGCAGCGTGGCATCCGCATCGTCATCGAGCAGGAACGCGGCGATCGCGGCCTTGTTCGATGTGAACGCGAAGTCCTGCGGTGAGTTCGGCACCGCATCCTTCGTGATCGTGATCGTTCCGGTTGTCGGCGGCAGTGCCTTGTTTGTGAACGTGCATGTAATGTTGGCGCCTGCGGTAAGCGCGATCGTCGCCGTGGCCGTCGGCACACTCACTGTGGTGCCTGCCGATGGTGTGCAGACGATGCTGATAAGATCCCAACCCGGGACCTGCGTCTCGGTGAACGTGTACGTTCCTGGTGTCAGGTTCGTAAACACCTTCTGGTTGGACAGCGCAGGGTCCGAGTCATCATCTAGGTCGAAAGAACCAAGCGCCGCGGTGCCGCTGGTGAAGCGGAAGTCCTGCGGACCGTCCGGATCCGCATTCTTGACGATTGTGATCGAACTAGGGCTCGCAGCTACCACATTCTCGGTGCAGGCCCGATTGTTGGAATTGTCGAGATCGGACGGAATGCTTGCGCAGTTGGAGACACCGCCCCCTGTACCGACTGGCACAGTCAGTATCAGTACGAGCTGCCTCGTCGTGTTCGCCGGGACCGTGACTACGCAGCTGTATGACAGTGCAGACACAACCGTGCAGGGACCGCCGGTGAACGACGTGAACGCGCTGCCGGCCGGCGCCGGGTTTACCGCGTCCGTAACCGTGATGTCGTAGCTGGCAGTGCCGTGGTTCGACACAGAAATCGTGTACGTAATCGTCTGGCCACTGACGACACCGGACTTTGTTATGGACATGTCCTCGGCCGCCGGAGGTTCTACGCCGCCGCCGGCACCACTATCACCGCAGGCCGGCAGAATGATTGCGCTCGATATGACGACGCCCAGGAGGGCAAGAGCGACACGGCGGTGGAGTCTCAGGAACCCGATGAGCGGCAGTGACATAGCAGCGACCTCGCGGTGGGATTGCCATCGGGTCAATCCACACCGCATGGTAGGGTACTAATGTAATCATATGTATCGCTGCTCCCGGGGAGCAAGTAGGTGCGAACCTGCTGCGACGGTGTTCAGCGGAGACTGGCCGGCTGAACACCGCCGCCTGTCAGCGTCCGATCATCGCACCGATGCCCACAAAGAGACCGACTTCGTTCACGTTGTCGCCGTCATCGTAGATCTTGCGGTATCGGCCCTCGAGCCGTAGCGCGAGGGAGCGGTGCACGACCATTCGATAGCCGAGGCCGCCGCCCAGTGAATGCCTCGTATCGCCATCGCTCCCGGTCCCGCCATCGTTGTTCGCATGAATCAGATCGCCGTAGAGAAAACCATAGGGCGAGTGTTCCGGACTCTGCAGCAACCCCATCACCTGCCCGCCAAGTGCTACGACGGACTGTGAGGTACCATCGCTGTCGCCGTAGCGAGCGAACGATAGTTGAGGCTCGACGGCGAGGTGCGGCGCAACGATGAACGTCGCATGGACCATCGCGGGAGATATCGCACCCTCCGGAACGGACACGGTGGTGAACTTCAGGTCGCTGCCGGGAAAGCTGAAGCGCGTGACCCCGCTGCGGAATCCGACTTCGATCGCGCGATCCGATCCTGGAGCGGCTTCGCCTTTGCCCATCACGGCACCGAAACCCACCAGCGCCGCGATCTCGTCGACATGTGAGCCATCATCCGTTATCCGGCGGAAGCGGCCTTCCAGTCGAACGGCTAGCGCTTCGCGCAATATGGTACGATAGCCGATGCCGGCACCGACGCCGTACTGGTTGTCATCGACGATTCCGGTCTGCCGATCCATGCCGGCCAGCACAAACGCATACGGCGAGTGATCGGCCTCACGCAGGAAACCCATGACCTGACCGCCGAGCGACAGCACACTCACGGTCGTGCCGGCACCACTCGATCGAATGAACCCGAGCTGCGGCTCCAGGGCGATGCGCGGCGTTGCAAAATATGTGAGATGAATGACCGCGGGACTTGCGAGCTGACTACCCGGCGTCACCAGCACGCTGAACGACTCGCCTGCTGCCTTGTAGTGCGCGAACCCGCCTCGGATTCCGATTTCCGGACGCGGTTTATCCTGCGCCTGCGCACTTCCCGCAAGCAGGGCTCCTGCCACCATCGTGATCGCCACTGCGCGCATGTTCGACTCCTGTCGGTGAGGAAAACAGCCGGACTGCCGCTGACGAGTATACGTTTTGACACCATCGGACATCCAGTGTCTTGTATCAGTCGATGAATCGATGGCGCACGTGCGCCGGTGGA